>DATDMT010000057.1:0-18729 GCA_036518635.1 Rhodocyclaceae bacterium
CCCCGGGCAGGGTCAGCAGGTTCTGGTAGCCCACCTCGGGCCGGCGCAGCAGGTCGAACAGCGAATACTCCCGTTCCATCGGTTTGCCCAGCACCCGCTCGGCCTCGCCCAGGGGCAGTTGCTGGGGCCGCATCCAGGTGGATTTCAGGCGCTGGACCTCGGCGGCGATGGCGTCGCGCTTGCGGTTGAAGGCATCCCAGCGGACATCTTCCACCAGGCCCAGTTCACGGCCGACCTCGGTCAGGCGCAGGTCGGCGTTGTCCTCCCGCAGGGACAGGCGGTACTCGGCGCGGCTGGTAAACATCCGGTAGGGCTCGGCGACGCCGCGGGTGATCAGGTCGTCCACCAGCACCCCCAGGTAGGCCTGGTCGCGGCCGGGGCACCAAGCCTCCTGTTCTCGGGTGTAGCGAGCGGCGTTGATGCCGGCCAAGAGTCCCTGGGCCGCCGCCTCCTCGTAGCCGGTGGTGCCGTTGATCTGGCCGGCGAAGAACAGGCCCGCCAGGCTCTTGGTCTCCAGCGAGGCCTTGAGGTTGCGCGGGTCGTAGTAGTCGTACTCGATGGCGTAGCCGGGGCGGGTGATATGCACCTGCTCCAGGCCGCGGATCGAGCGCAGCAAGGCTAGCTGGACATCGAAGGGCAGGCTGGTGGACACGCCCTGGGGATAGATCTCGTGGGTGTCGAGGCCCTCGGGCTCCATGAAGACCTGGTGGCTGTCCTTGCCGGCGAACTTGTGGATCTTGTCCTCGATGGACGGACAGTAGCGCGGCCCCACCCCTTCGATCACGCCGGTGAACATCGGCGAGCGGTCCAGGCCGCCGCGGATGATGTCGTGGGTGCGCGGGTTGGTGTGGGTGATCCAGCAGGGCACCTGGCGCGGATGCTGGGCGGCGCTGCCAAGGAAGGAAAACACCGGCACCGGCTCGTCGCCGGCCTGGCGTTCCATCACCGAGAAGTCGATGGTCTTGCCGTCCAGCCGCGGCGGCGTGCCGGTCTTCAGGCGCCCCACCGGCAACTGCATGTCCTTCAGCCGGTCGGCCAGGGAGATCGAGGCCGGGTCGCCGAAACGGCCAGCCCGGTAGTTCTCCAGGCCCACATGGACCAGGCCGTTGAGGAAGGTGCCGGCGGTGACCACCACCGCCTGGGCGTCGAAGCGGATGCCGAGCTGGGTCACCACGCCGCAGACCCGCTCGCCTTCCAGCACGATGTCGTCCACCGCCTGCTGGAACAAGGTCAGATTGGGCTGGTTTTCCAGGCGGCCGCGGATCGCCTGCTTGTACAACTGGCGGTCGGCCTGGGCCCGGGTGGCGCGCACGGCGGGGCCCTTGGAGGCGTTCAGGGTACGGAACTGGATGCCGGATTCGTCGGTGGCGGCGGCCATCGCGCCGCCCAGGGCATCCACCTCCTTGACCAGATGGCCCTTGCCGATGCCGCCGATGGACGGGTTGCAGGACATCGCACCGAGGGTCTCGATGTTGTGGGTCAGCAGCAAAGTCTTGGCGCCGGAGCGGGCCGAGGCGAGGGCCGCCTCGGTGCCGGCATGGCCGCCACCCACCACCACCACATCGAATTTCTCGGGAAAATGCATCGGTCCGGCTCGGGAAAAAGAGGCGCAATGATACGCCCCCCGTCCGCAAAACTGAATCCGCTGTTTCACGTGAAACGCAAAGGGCGATGCGTCGCCGGTTTCACGTGAAACAGCTCAGCGCAGAATGTCGAATCCCAGCTTGCCGATCAGCAGCGCCACCACCACCAGGAACAGACCGCGGACAAATCCCGCGCCATGCTTCAGCGCCAGCCGGCTGCCGATCAAGGCCCCGGCCACATTGCACAGAGCCATCACCGCCACCACCCGCCAGAGAATCTGGCCATGGGGAACGAAGTAGGCCAGGGCCGCAGCATTGGTCGCCACATTCACCAGCTTGGCCGCCGCCGAGGCCCGCAGGAAGTCCAGATGGAACAGGCGGACGAAGGCGAAGATCAGGAAGCTGCCTGTACCCGGGCCAAAGAAGCCATCGTAGAAACCGATGACAGCACCGGCCAGCACCGCCTTGAGCCGAAACCAACTGGGCAGTGCACCGCTAACCCGGCCGAGGCCGGGGCTGAACACCGTGTAGACGAACACCGCCAGCAACAGCAGCAACACCAGGGGCCGCATCACTTCCCGCGGCAACCAGCTAACCAGGGCCGCCCCGCCGAAGGAGGCGGCGAAGGCCGCGGCCGCCGCCGGCAGCGCCACTGCCCAGGGCGTATCGCCGCGGCGGGTGTAGCGCCAGGCGGCGCTGGCGCTACCCCAGATGCTGGCGCCCTTGTTGGTGCCGAACAGCACCGCCGGGGGTTCCGCGGGGAAGGTGGCGAAGAGGGCTGGTACCTGGATCAAGCCGCCGCCCCCGGCCACCGCATCGACAAAGCCGGCCAGCAGGGCGGCGGCGCCCAGCAGCAACAGCTCCATCACTTGCCGATGCAGAAGCGGGAGAAGATCGCGCCGAGCAGATCGTCGGCGCTAAATTCGCCGGTGATCCGCGACAGGGCCTCCTGGGCCAGGCGCAGCTCCTCGGCGCAGAGTTCGATCCGGGCGAGCTGACCGGCGGCCAGGTCCAGCCGTTCGGCGGCGTCGGTCAGGGCTTCGAGGTGGCGCTCCCGGGCGAGGATCACGTCCTCGCCATGGCCCTGCCAACCGGCCTTTTCCAACAGCGCGTCGTGCAGCAGAGCTATGCCCAGATCCTGCTTGGCGGACAGGGCGATGTGGATGCTGCCGCCCTCCTCCCAGCGCCGCGGCGGCTGGGCCGCCAGGTCGCACTTGTTATGGACCACCAGGCGCCGTCCGCCGCCAGGCAGGCGGTCGGCGATGGCGTGGTCGGCCGGCGTTTCGCCGCAGCGGGCATCCACCAACTGCAGCACCAGGTCGGCCTTGTCGATCTCCTGCCAGGTGCGGGCGATGCCGATCCGCTCCACCGGGTCCTCGCTGTCGCGCAGGCCGGCGGTGTCGATGATGTGCAGCGGGATGCCCTCAATCTGGATGGTCTCCTTGAGGGCGTCGCGGGTGGTGCCGGCGATGTCGGTGACGATGGCCCGCTCCTCCCCCGCCAGGCGGTTCAGCAACGAGGACTTGCCGGCATTGGGCAGGCCGGCCAGCACCACGTGGAGGCCGCTGCGCAGCAGGCTGCCCTGGCGCGCCCTGCTGCGCAAACCGGCTAGGCCGGCCCGCAGGTTTTCCAGGCGCAGCGCCGCATCGGTGTCGCGGATGATGTCGATTTCCTCATCGGGGAAATCCAGGGTGGCTTCCACCAGCATCCGCAGCTCGGTGAGCTGGGCCACCAGTTCGTGGATCTGCCGCGAAAAATCGCCGGACAGGGAGCGCAGCGCCGAGCGGGCCGCCGCCGCGGTGGAGGCCTCGATCAGGTCGGCCACCGCCTCAGCCTGAGCCAGGTCCAGCTTGTCGTTGAGGAAGGCGCGGCGGGAGAATTCGCCGGGCTCCGCCAGTCGGGCGCCCAGTTCCAGGCAGCGAGCCAGCAGTAGCTGCATCACCACCGGGCCGCCGTGGCCCTGGAGTTCCAGCACGTCTTCGCCAGTGAAGGAATGGGGCGCCGGGAAGTAAAGCAGCAGGCCCTGGTCGATGGCGCTGCCATCGGCGTCGCGGAAATCGGTGAGGGTGGCCTGGCGTGGAACCGGGTTGAGGCCGCCGATGGCCCTGGCCAAGGACAGCAGATGGGCGCCGGAGATGCGCACCACGCCGATGCCGCCCCGGCCCGGGGCGGTGGCGATGGCGGCGATGGTGTCTAGGGCTGGGGCACCCATGATTCCCTAGGAAGCGGGGCCGCCTCCCCTCCCGACGGAGGGGATGACTCCCTTATTTGGCGCCCTCGATCGCGCGGCTGATTTGCCACTGCTGGGCGATCGACAGAATGTTGTTCACGGTCCAGTAGAGCACCAGGCCGGAGGGGAAGAAGAGGAACATGCCGGTGAACAGGATAGGCATGAACAGCATCACCTTGGCTTGGACCGGATCGGGCGGGGTCGGGTTGAGCTTGGTCTGGATCAGCATGCTGACGCCCATCAGCAGGGGCAGCACGTAGTAGGGGTCCTTGGCCGAGAGGTCGGTGATCCAGAACAGCCAGGGGGCGTTACGCATTTCCACCGCGCCCAGCAAGGACCAGTAGAGGGCGATGAACACCGGAATTTGCACAAGGATCGGCAGGCAGCCGCCGAGGGGATTGATCTTCTCGCGCTTGTACAGCTCCATCATTTCCTGGTTCAGGCGAGCTCGGTCGTCGGCATAGGTTTCCTTCAGCTTCTGCAGCTTCGGCGTCACCAGCTTCATCTTCGCCATGGACTTGTAGCTCGCGGCGGAGAGCGGGAAGAACACCGCCTTGATGCCCACCGTCAGCAGGATGATGGCCCAGCCCCAGTTGCCGGTCAGCTTGTGCAGCACTTCCAGCACCCAGAACAGGGGGGCGGCGATCACCGTCAGCCAGCCGTAGTCCACCACCAGCTCCAGGCCCGGGGCAATGGTCTTCAGCTTGTCCTGCTCCTGGGGGCCGCTGTAGAGGGGCACGCTGATCTTGCCGCCGTCCAGGGGCAGCACGACGCCGGCCGAATACAGGTCATTGCCGATCTTGCGCGTGTAGAACTCCCGGTTGGGGCCAGCGGCCGGCAGCCAGGCGGAAACGAAATAGTGCTGGACCATGGCGATCCAGCCGTCGCCGGCCTTGTCGGCATGCTTGGCCTTACCCTTTTCGATGTCCTCGAAGGTGGCCTTCTGGAACTTGTCCTTTTCCGTATACAGCGCCGGGCCGGTGAAGGTGCTGGCGCCCATATAGCCCGAGCTCTTGACCTTGCCGTCGCGGGTGATCTGGAAGTAGGCATAGCTGCCGGCCGGAGCACCGGGGGCCTGGAAGGCCACGTCCACCAGATAGCTGCCGCGATGGAAGGTGTAGCTCTTGCGCACTTTGGCGCCGGCCGCGGTAGTGGCTTCCAGTTCCACCGTTAGGCTGTCCTGGCCGTCGCGCAGTTCGCGTTCGCCGGGCAGAATGGTCCAGACGCTCTTGTGGTTCGGCTGGCCCTCGCCCACCAGGCCGCTCTGGCCCAGGTAGGTGTGTTCGCTGCCGTTGTCGAAGAGCAGGAAGTGCTTGGACTTGTCCTCATCGGCGGCGTGCTTCAGCAGCTCCAGATGGATCAGGTCGCCGCCCTGGGCAGAAATCTGCGCGGCGACCATATCGGTCTTCACTTCCACGCTCGGGGTGCTGGGGGCGGCAGTCACGGCTCCCTGGGGCGCCACCGGTACCGCGCCAGGGGCGGCAGGCACAGGGGCATTGGCCGGCGCCGCCGGTACCGATTGATCGGCAGCCGCAGCAACGGCGGGTTTGGGTTGATTGTGTTTCTGCCATCCGTCCCACAACATGAAGAGGGAAAAGAGGAACACCATCAAAAGAATCAGACGTCGGTTATCCATGTTCTGGTCAGACTAAATAAGAGGGCAGGAACAACAATCAGGGCACCGGATCATACCCGCCCGGATGCCAGGGATGGCAACGCATCACGCGTCGCGTCGCCAGATTTACACCGCGCAGCAAACCGTGCCGATGCAAGGCCTCGGCGGCGTATTCGGAACAGGAAGGATGAAAGCGGCAGCGGCGGCCCAACATCGGGCTGATCGCCAGGCGGTAGACGCCGATCAGACCCAGCAGCAGCCAGGTCAGCGGATTGCGACTCACGTCGCGCTACCCGCAGTTGGCGCGGCCGCACGTTGCGCCAGACGGTCAAGCAAGGCGGTGAAGTCCTGCCGCAGCAAAGGCCGGACTTCTTCGCGCGCCACGGGAAGCTTGCGCGCAACGCGTAAGACCAGGTCGAAACCCGGCATCGCACTGCGACGAATGCGAAAGACTTCGCGGGCCACACGCCGAATCAGGTTGCGGTCCACGGAGCGGCGTACCAAACGTTTAGGAACAACCAGCCCCAGACGGGGGCCGGTGATTTCGGCGGGCAACAGGTGCAGATCGAAGATGGCGCCGCGGAGTACCTTGCGATACCCGAAGACCGCCGAGAATTCTTCTGCCCGCCGCAGCCGATGCACAGGGCGGAAGCACGATTCTCCCGCCACCCGAGCACCCGGCGTCAGACGCTCAGACGATGACGACCCTTGGCACGACGGGCACGAATCACGGCACGGCCGCCGCGGGTACGCTGGCGCACAAGGAAACCATGGGTGCGCTTACGGCGCACAACGGAAGGCTGGTAAGTACGTTTCATGGAGGCATCCCCCGGCGAAAGTGAAACGCGCGATTAGATACGTTTCTCGCCCCGATGTCAAGGACTCAGGCGCCATGCGGCCCGGCGCACAGCGAAAACACCTGTGGATAACTTGCCGTCGACCGGCTAGAATGTCGCACCCTGAAACGGGGATCCGGAACCAAATTCCGGGCCAAACAATAACAACACAAACACTCCCTCGATCTTGCGTTGCGAGTCTCTTTTCGGATCTACCCATTAATGAGTGATTTCTGGGCCAGTTGCCTTGACCGGTTTGAGCGCGAATTGTCCGCGCAGCAATACAACACCTGGATCAAGGCCTTGCGTGTCGAGGAAGAACAAGACAGCAATCCGCCCGTACTGCGCCTGTTGGCGCCGAATCGCTTCGTCCTGCAATGGGTGCGCGAACGCTATCTGACCCAGATTGAAGCCTTCAGCCGCGAGTTCTACGGCCCCGAGGTCAACGTCTCCATCGGCATCGGCGACAAGACGGACGTCGCACTGCCGGCCGAAGAACCGGGTGACGAGCAGCCGGTAAATGAACGGGTGGCGCCGGTTGCACCGGTTTTTGAGAGCATCCCCGCGCCGATGAGCGGTGGTTCCGACAAGACCCGCCTCAACCCAGCCTTCACTTTCGACACCCTGGTCACCGGCCGCGCCAATGATTTGGCCCGTGCCGCCGCTCAGCAAATCGCCATGAACCCGGGTACCTCCTACAACCCGGTGTTCAGCTATGGTGGTGTCGGCCTCGGCAAGACCCACTTGGTGCACGCCATCGGCAATGCCGTGCTGGCTGACAAGCCCAACGCCGTGGTGCGCTACATCCACGCCGAAGACTACGTCTCCGACGTGGTCCGTGCCTACCAGCAGCGCTCCTTCGACGCCTTCAAGCGCTACTACCGCGGCCTCGACCTGCTGCTGATCGACGACATCCAGTTCTTCAACGGCAAGGGCCGCACCCAGGAGGAATTCTTCTACGCCTTCAACGCCCTGGTCGAAGCCAAGAAGCAGATCGTCATCACCTGCGACACCTACCCGAAGGATATCCAGGGCCTGGAAGAACGCCTGATCTCCCGTTTCGACTGGGGCCTGACGGTGCAGATCGAGCCGCCCGAGCTGGAAATGCGCGTCGCCATCGTCAAGAAAAAGGCCGAGGCCTCGAAGATCGAGGTGGGCGATGAGGTCGCCTTCCTGATCGCCAAGAACCTCCGCTCCAACGTCCGCGAACTCGAAGGCGCGCTGAACCGCGTCCTGGCCTTCGCCCGCTTCCACGGCCGCGACATCACCATCGAGGTGGCCAAGGAAGCCTTGAAGGACGTGATCGGCGCCACCAACCGCCAGATCACCCTGGACCTGATCCAGAAGACCGTCGCCGACTACTACAAGATCAAGGTCGCCGAGATGTACTCGCAGAAGCGCACCCGCGCCATCGCCCGGCCGCGCCAGGTGGCGATGTGGCTCAGCCGCGAACTCACCGCCCACAGCCTGCCCGAGATCGGCGATGCCTTCGGCGGCCGCGACCACACCACCGTGCTCCATGCCTGCCGCACCATCGTCGATCTGCGCAGCCGTGACACCGTGCTAAATAATGACCTTCACGTATTGCTGCAAACCATAAAGGGATGACGTGGATAAACGCTTGGCAAACTCTGTACGATTTGTGGGCAACTCGCTCTTTTCTCCCCGGAGCGAATTCCATCCACAATCCCCCACAGCGCCATACATGAGTTACTCATTGCCTTATCCTTTCATCAACTCGTTGAAATAATTATAATTTTCAGATTGTCCACAGGCCAGGACCGCCTCTATCTGTTAACAGGAGATATATAAAGATGCTTCTATTCAAAGGCCCTCGGGATCAACTGCTGTCCCCGCTGCAATCCGTTTGCGGCATCGTCGAGAAGCGTCACACCCTGCCGATCCTGTCCAACGTGCTGATGGAAAAGGACGGCGAGCGGCTGACCCTGCTGGCCACCGACGTCGAGATCCAGATCAAGACTGGCACCGCTGCCGTCGGCAGCGAAAAGGTCGCCCTCACCGTGGCCGCCCGCAAGCTGCAGGACATCCTGCGCTCCCTGCCCGAATCCGCCGAGGTCAGCCTCGATTTCGAAGACCGCCGCCTGCAGCTCAAGGCCGGCAAGAGCCGCTTCAACCTGCAGACCCTGCCGGCGGAAGATTTCCCGCGCATGGCCCCCTCCGACGGCCAGCAGACCAAGCTCACCCTGTCGCAGAAGCAGTTCAAGCGTTTGCTGGCCCTGGTGCAGTACTCGATGGCCCAGCAGGACATCCGCTACTACCTCAACGGCCTGCTGCTGGTGGTCAGCGACAGCGAGATGCGCGTCGTCGCCACCGACGGCCATCGCCTCGCCTTCGCCAGCGAGCCCCTGGCCGAAAGCCATCCGCGGATGGAAGTGATCCTGCCGCGCAAGACCGTGCTGGAACTCTCCCGCCAACTGGCCGACAACGACGACCCCCTGGAAATCCTGATCACCCCGACCCAGGTGCAGTTCCGCTTCGGCGACATCGAATTCGTCTCCAAGCTGATCGACGGCAAGTTCCCCGACTATGAACGCGTCATTCCGCAGAACCACAGCAAGGTGCTGCGCCTGAATCGCGAACTGCTGCTGCACTCGATGCAGCGTGCGGCGATCCTGACCAACGAAAAATTCCGCGGCGTGCGTATGGTGCTCGGCAACGGCAGCCTGAAGATCCTGTCCACCAACGCCGAGCAGGAAGAAGCCCAGGAAGAAATCGAAGTCGAATATTCCGGCGATACCCTCGACGTCGGTTTCAACGTCACCTACCTGCTCGACGTGCTGAACAACCTCAGCGTCGAAGCGGTCGAGTGCCGCCTCGCCGACGCCAACTCCAGCGCCCTCTTCGTCCTGCCCGACAACGAACGCTTCAAGTACGTCGTGATGCCGATGCGCATCTGATCCACCCGCACCGACCTCACCTCCCGCAGCAACCGGACCACACGCCATGACGCAGCAAAACCCCGCCAACGGCGGCTACGACGAATCATCCATCCAGCAACTGGAAGGCCTCGAAGCGGTGCGCAAGCGCCCGGGCATGTACATCGGCGACACCTCCGATGGCACCGGCCTGCACCACATGGTCTTCGAAGTCGTGGATAACGCCATCGACGAGGCCCTGGCCGGTTATTGCGACGACATCACCGTCACCATCCACGCCGACAACTCGATCTCCGTCACCGACAACGGCCGCGGCATCCCGGTCGGCGTCAAGATGGACGACAAGCACGAGCCCAAGCGCTCCGCCGCCGAGATCGTGATGTGCGTGCTGCACGCCGGCGGCAAGTTCAACCAGAACTCCTACAAAGTCTCCGGCGGCCTGCACGGGGTCGGCGTCTCCTGCGTCAATGCCCTGTCCAAGTTCCTCCGCCTGACCATCCGCCGCGACGGCAAGAAGCACTTCCTCGAATTCAACCAGGGCCGCGCCGTCGACCGCATCATCGAAAAAGTCGATGGCATCGAGGTCAGCCCCCTGAAGGTCCTGGGCGACACCCAGAACCACGGTACCGAAGTGCATTTCCTCGCCGACGAGGAGATTTTCGGCACCGTCGAATTCCATTACGACATCCTCGCCAAGCGCCTGCGGGAACTCTCCTTCCTCAACAATGGCGTCAAGATCAAGCTGCTCGATCAGCGCACCGGCAAGGAAGAGGACTTCGCCTTCTCCGGCGGCGTCAAAGGCTTCGTCGATTACATCAACCGCAGCAAGAGCGTGTTGCATCCCAACGTCTTCTACGCTGAAGGCACCACCCTGGTCACCACCGGCCAGGTGCAGAACGTCGAACTGACCGTTGAAGTCGCGATGCAGTGGAACGACAGCTACCAGGAACAGGTGCTGTGCTTCACCAACAACATTCCGCAAAGCGACGGCGGCACCCACCTCACCGGCCTGCGCGCCGCGATGACCCGGGTGATCAACAAGTACATCGAAGAAAACGAGATCGCCAAGAAGGCCAAGGTCGAGATCACCGGCGACGACATGCGCGAAGGCCTGGCCTGCGTGCTCTCCGTCAAGATGCCCGATCCCAAGTTCGCCTCGCAGACCAAGATGAAGCTGGTCAGCGGCGAAGCCCGCCCGGCGGTGGAAGAAGTGGTCGCGCAGAAGCTCACCGACTTCCTGCTGGAAAAGCCCCTCGACGCCAAGACCATCTGCGGCAAGATCGTCGAAGCCTCCCGCGCCCGCGAAGCCGCCCGCAAGGCCCGCGAAATGACCCGCCGCAAGGGCGTGCTGGATGGCATCGGCCTGCCCGGCAAGCTGGCCGACTGCCAGGAGAAGGACCCGGCCCTGTGCGAGATGTACATCGTCGAGGGCGACTCCGCCGGCGGCTCCGCCAAGCAGGGCCGCGACCGTAAGTTCCAGGCCATCCTGCCCCTCCGCGGCAAGGTGCTCAACGTCGAGAAGGCGCGCTTCGACAAGGTGCTCTCCTCCGAACAAATCGTCACCCTGCTCACGGCGCTGGGCTGCGGCATCGGCGCCGACGACTTCAACATCGAAAAGCTGCGCTACCACCGCATCATCATCATGACCGACGCGGACGTGGACGGCGCCCACATCCGCACCCTGCTGCTGACCTTCTTCTACCGCCAACTGCCCGAGCTGGTCGAACGTGGCTACATCTACATCGCCCAGCCGCCGCTGTACAAGATCAAGCACGGCAAGAGCGAGCTGTACATCAAGGATGATCCTGCCCTCAACCAGCATCTGCTGAAGCTGGCCCTGGACGGTTCCGCCTTCACGCCGAAGGAAGGCGCCAATCCCATCGAAGGCGAAGCCCTGGGCGAGCTGGCCCGCAGCTTCCTCACCTCCGAAGCCATCATCAAGCGCCTGTCCGATTTCGTCGACGCCGAAGTGCTGCACGCCGTGCTGGCCCACGACATCGACCTCAGTCTGGCCGACGAAGCCGCTGCCGCCGCCAGTGCCAAGCAACTCAGCCAGCATGTCAGCGTCAAGCTCGCCCCCGAGTACGACGACAAGCACGAGCGGTGGGCCATCCGCATCGAGCGCATGCGCCACGGCAACCTGCGGGTCTCGCACATCGACGAAGAGTTCCTGCTCTCCGGCGACTGGCAGCAAATCCGCCAGACCGCCACCCTGCTCACCGGCCTGGTCGGCGAGGGTGCCTCGGTCCGCCGCGGCGAGAAGAGTGCCGCCGTTCCCAGCTTCGCCGAAGCCATCAAGTGGCTCTTGGCCGAAGTGGATCGCGGCCTCAGCAAGCAGCGCTACAAAGGCCTCGGCGAAATGAACCCCGAGCAACTGTGGGAAACCACCATGGACCCGGCCGTCCGCCGCCTGCTCAAGGTGCAGATCGACGACGCCATCGCCGCCGACCAGATCTTCACCACCCTGATGGGCGACGATGTCGAACCGCGTCGCAATTTCATCGAAAGCAACGCGCTCTACGCGCGCAACATCGACGTCTGATAGGAATTTCCATGACTACTGAAACCACCGCGAGCGGCCTGATCATCGAAGACCTGGTCGAAGGCGAAGGCGCCGTGGCCGAAGCCGGCCAGTACGTGCAGGTGCATTACACCGGCTGGCTCACCGACGGCAAGAAATTCGATTCCAGCAAGGACCGCAACGAGCCCTTCGAATTCGGCCTCGGCCGTCGCCAGGTGATCGCCGGCTGGGACGAAGGCGTCCAGGGCATGAAGGTCGGCGGCACCCGCAAGCTCACCATTCCGCCGCAACTCGGCTACGGCGTCCGCGGTGCCGGCGGCGTGATCCCGCCGAATGCGACCCTGGTGTTCGAGGTGGAGTTGCTCAGCATCGGCTGATATCCCGATTTCATAGCTTCTACCCGAACCCCGTCGGCAGTCCATATCCGGCGGGGTTTTCATTTAACGCCGTGGCGCGGCTCGACGAGCGCGCCGAGCAAGGGAACCGAGCCCCTTCATGCGAACCATCGTCCAACGCGTCAGCGCCGCCGCGGTCCGTGTCGACGGACTGGTCACCGGCGAGATCGGCCGCGGCCTCTTGGTGCTGGCCGGTTTCGAGGAGAGCGACACCGACGCCGACCTCGACTGGATGGCGCAGAAGCTGGTCAAGCTGCGGGTCTTCCCCGATGACGCCGGGGTGATGAACCGCTCGGTGGCGGAGGCTGGCGGGCAGATTCTCGCGGTCTCCCAATTCACCCTCTACGCCTCCACCCGCAAGGGCAACCGGCCCTCCTGGGGACGGGCTGCGCGGGGTGAGATATCGGCGCCGTTGTTCGAGCGCTTCGTCGCGCGGCTCTCCGCGCTGCTGGGTCAGCCGGTGCCCAGCGGCGTGTTCGGCGCCGACATGCAGGTCAGCCTGACCAACGACGGGCCGGTGACCATCGCCATCGATTCGCGCGATCCGGAGTGATAGGCGGAGCGCAATTCCCTCAAGCATTCTTCGCCGCCGCCGTTAGACTGGGTGTTGCACTGCCACATCCGAGCCATTGAGGGAACGAACCATGAACATGAATCAGGTTGGGAAGTTTGAAACGCGGAAGATCATGAACGACTTCGATGCCGCGCTGATCCGGGTGTTCGGGGTGAACATGCTGGATGCCAAGATCACCCGCCACGAGGCGCTCTCCGCCTACGACGAAGTGCAGTGCGCGCACAAGGCCGCCGAGCTGTGCGGCGTGCGGCGCGGGCTTGCGCCGCAGGCTGTCTAGGAGAACAGACCGCAGCCTTCCGCGACTCGCTTGCCATACGCCCGGTTCAGCCGGGCGTTTGCTTTTGTGGGATGCTCTGGCTCCGCCCTGCCCTCTACCCGATTGGAGCCGCCATGTTCGCCCGCCTGTTTGCCTTCCTGCTTGCCCTGTTCTTCGCCGGCGCCGCCCAGGCGCTGAGCTTCGACAGCCTCAGCAACAAGGACGCCGGCGGCGGCCTGAAGGAGGCCCTGAGCCAGGGCGCCTCACTGGCGGTGGACCAGTTGGGCAAGACCGACGGCTTCATGGGCAACCCCAAGGTGCGCATCCCCCTGCCGGAAAACCTGGAAAAGGCCGAGGGCCTGCTGCGCACCATGGGCGCCGGCAAGTATGTGGACGAGCTGGAAGTGGCGATGAACCGCGCCGCCGAGGCCGCTGTGCCGGAGGCCAAGGCGCTGCTGCTGAAGTCGATCAAGTCGATGTCGCTGCAGGATGCCAAGGGCATTCTCGGCGGCGGTGACGATGCCGCCACCCAGTATTTCCGCCGCACCACCAGCGCGCCCCTGGGCGAGAAGTTCAAGCCCATCGTCCAGAAAGCCATCGCCAAGGTGCAATTGGCCGAGAAGTACGACCAGTTCGCCGGCCGGGCGGCCAAGCTCGGCCTGGTCAAGGAGGGCGACGCCCACCTCGACAACTACATCACCCAGAAGGCCCTGGACGGCCTCTACCTGATGATCGCCGAGCAGGAGAAGGCGATCCGCAAGGACCCGCTGTCCGCCACCGGCAGCCTGGCGAAAAAGGTTTTCGGCCTGCTGCGGTAACCCCTTACCACCTGGTGTCTTTGGCCTGCGTGTAGCCTCAGCAAGCCGACGGCTTGGTCCGCCGCGGTAGAAGCCGGTATTTCACCTATAAAATAAAAGGGTATTTGTCTGGGCGGGGGGCGTATGCGCCATCGGCACCAGACTCGGCTCGGCGGCCGATGGACAGGGACGGCAAAAATGGAGGCGGGGCAATGACAAGTCGCAGGCGATCGGCATCGCCCCCAGGTGCGGCCCGCCATGGGGGCCGAGGATAATGGCGGCCCTCGCCCACACGCCGCTCGACCGGGCGGCCCTGCGCCGCCTGCGCTGGCTGGTCGCCCTGACCTTTGTCGCGGTGGCGCTGGCGTCCTCGCTGGTGTTTTACCGCGGCGAGCAGTCGCGGCTGGCCCTGGAGCGTTCCCGTGCCCTGGCCGTCGCCGAGTCCGAACTGCGCCAGTTGGAAGACCACCTGAATCTGGCCTTGTCGTCCACCCGTGCCCTGGCGGCCATGGTGCGGCAGAACGGCGGCTACTTCCGCGACTTTCCCCAGGTTGCCGGTGAAATGATGCCGCTCTATCCCGGGGTCAGCTCCTTGCAACTGGCGCCGAAGGGTGTGGTGACCTACGTATTCCCGCTGAAGGGCAACGAAAAGGCCGTCGGCCACGACCTGCTGCGCGACCCCAAGCGCAACGGCGAAGCCTTTCTCGCCCGCGACTCCCATCGCTTGACCCTGGCCGGCCCCTTCAACCTGATCCAGGGCGGCTTCGGCGCGGTGGCGCGGCAACCGATCTACTTTTCGGCGCCGGGCAAGGGCGAATACTTCTGGGGGTTTGCCAGCGCCCTGATCCGCTTCCCCGATGTGTTCGGCGATACCTTCGACGACCTGCTGCCGGCCGGCTATCACTACCAGCTCTGGCGCATCAATCCCGAGGACGGGGAGCGCCAGGTGATCGCCGCGAATACCGAGCAGCCCCTGCTGAGCTCAGTGGATACGGAGTTTCTGGTGCCCAATGGCGCCTGGCACCTGTCCCTGGCGCCGGTCGCGGGCTGGCAGCCGCCGTCCGTGCTGCTCAAGCTGGCGCTGGCGGTGCTGCTGATCAGCTCCGTGTTCGCCCTGGCGGTCTATCGCCTGCTGCGCCAGCCGATCCGCCTGCGCGCCCTGGTGGCCGAGCGCACCCGCGAACTCCAGGCCCAGGCCGACAGCCTGCGCAAGCTGTCGCAGGCGGTGGAGCAGAGCCCCAACAGCATCGTCATCACCAATCTCGACGGCAACATCGAATACGTCAACCGCTTCTTTCTCGCCATCACCGGTTACCAGCGCGAGGACGTGATCGGCCAGAACCCGCGCATCCTCTCCTCCGGCAGGACGCCGCCCGGGACCTATACGGCGATGTGGCAGGCGCTGCCGCAAGGCAAGACCTGGCAGGGCGAGTTCTACAACAAGCGCAAGGACGGCAGCGAATACGTCGAGCTGGCGATCGTCGCACCGCTCCGCGACGATGACGGCCGCATCAGCCACTACATCGCCGTCAAGGAAGACGTCACGGCGCAGAAGCAGGCCCAGGAAGACCTTTACCGCCTGGCCTATTTCGACTCCCTCACCGGCCTGCCCAATCGCGCCAAGGCCATCGCCGAGCTGAACGCCAGTTGCCATGCCAGCGCCGCCGGGCCGGCCCTGAACGCGCTGCTGCTGCTCGACATCGACCGCTTCAAGCTGATCAACGACGCCCTCGACCACGCCAGCGGCGACCGCCTGCTGCTGCTGTTCGGCGCCCGGGTGCAACTCGTCCTGCGCCGCGAGGACCTGCTGGCGCGGCTTTCCGGCGACGAATTCGCGATCCTGGTGCGCGGCCTCGATGCCGATTTCGACAGCGCCGCGGGCCACGTTGCCGAGCTTTCCAAGGCCATCCACGACGCCGTGAACAAGCCCTTCAAGGTGGACGGTGACGACGTCGGCATCACCGTCAGTATCGGCGCCACGCTGTATCCGAGCGGGCCGGCGGATGCGCCGAGCAGCGTGCTGCGCCGCGCCGACACGGCGATCAATCGCAGTAAGCTGAACGGCGGCAACTGCACGGTGTTTTTCGACGAAGCCATGGGCGCCCAGGCCGAGGAGCAATACAAGATCGAACGCGAACTGCGTTTGGCGCTGCCGGCCGGCGAGCTGCGGCTCTACCTGCAGCCGCAGTGGCGCGCCGACGGCGTCATCATGGGCGCCGAGGCCCTGGTGCGCTGGCAGCACCCGCAGCGCGGACTGGTGCCGCCGGCGACCTTCATTCCCCTGGCGGAGGAAAGCGACCTGATCGTGGACCTCGGCATCTGGGTGCTGGGCGAGGCCTGCCGCCTGCTGGCTTGTCCCGAATACGCGCTGACGCCGATCCGCGTCAGCGTCAACGTCAGCCCGCGCCATTTCCGCCAGAGCAGTTTCGTCCCCTGGCTGACCGGTCTGCTGGCGGCCAGCGGCGCCGACCCGAAGCGGCTGACATTGGAATTCACCGAGGGCCTGTTCATCGCCGACGTGGACGAGGTGGTGGGCAAGATGAACGCCCTCGCCGCGATGGGCATCCATTTCTCGGTGGACGATTTCGGCACCGGCTACTCGTCCCTCTCCTACCTGAAGCAGTTGCCGATCCACGAACTCAAGATCGACAAGAGCTTCGTCCAGGACGCCCCCAGCGACAGCGACGACGCGGCGCTGGTGGAAACCATCATGTCGGTGGCCAAGCACATGAAGCTGCGGGTGGTGGCCGAGGGCGTTGAGACCGAAGCCCAGGCGATCTTCCTCAACAGCCGCGGCACGGTGATCCACCAGGGCTACCTCTATGGCCGCCCCGAGCCGGCGGAGGATTTGCTGCGGCGGATCAACGATACGCTGCAGCCGCACCCGGCGGCATCGCTGGCGCACCACCCGGCCGGGCAGTGGCAGATTTGAGCTGCTAGCCCAAGCGCTGGCGCAGCCAAGCCGAGGCCTGATCCACCGCCAGCGACAGCAGCAGCATGGCGATGATCACCGTGCTGGCCTCGGCCTGGTGGAACAGCGACAGCTCGACATAGAGCAACTGCCCCAGGCCGCCGGCGCCGACGAAGCCGAGCACGGCGGCCATGCGGATATTGATCTCCCAGCGATACAGGCTGTAGGCCAGCCATTGCGGCAGCGCCGCCGGCAGCGTGCCGTAGAGAAAGGCTGTCAGCCGCCCGGCGCCGGCATCGCGCAGGGCCAGGGCCGGCGCCGCCGGGGCGTTCTCGATGGCCTCGGCGAACAGCCGGCCGAGCACGCCGCTGGTGTGCAGGGCCAGGGCGATGGCGCCGGCGAAGGGGCCGAGGCCGGCGGCCAGTACGGCGATGGTGGCCCACACCAGTTCCGGCACCGAGCGCAAAGCGTTGAGCAGGAAGCGCGCCGTACCGCGCAGCAGGCCATGCGTCGATGAGGCGGGCAGCGCCAGCAAGGCGCCGGCGGCCACCGCTACGGCGCTGCCGACGGCGGAGATGGCCAGGGTTTCCAGCGCGCCGCGGCCGACCCGCAGCAGCCAGTCGGCGGAAAGGTCGGGAGGGAAAAACGCCAGCCAGAAATCCGCCAACTGGTGCAGCGCGTCGTCGCCCAGATTGCCGGCCAGGGCGGCGAAATCCAGGTCCAGGCTGTACCAGCTAATGCCCAGCGCCGCCGCCAGGGCCAGCAGGAAACTGAAACCGTCGCTGCCGATGCCGTTGCGTCCCGGGCGCCGGTGGCCGCGCTCGATCCAGGCCCGCAGCAGCGCCGAGAGGCCGTCGGCGGCCAGCACCAGCAGCAGGAAGGCGAGCAGGATAGCCGCCGCTTCGCCGCCGTTCAGCATCTTCATTGCCTGGTCCATCAACTGGCCGAGGCCGCCGGCGCCGACGAAGCCCATCACCACCGAGGCGCGCAGCGCGCATTCCCAGCGATACACGGTGTAGGAGGTCAGCTCCCGCGCACAGAGCGGCAGCAGGCCGTAGACCATGGCCGGCAGTGGCCGCGCCCCGGCGGCCAGCAGGGCGCGCACCGGCGCCCGCTCGGCGCTGTCGAGAATCTCGCCATAGACCTTGGCCAGCATGCCGCCGTAGGTCAGGCCCAGGGCCAGCACCCCGGCCGCCGGGCCGAGGCCGAACAGGCGGACGAACAGCAGCGCCCAGACCAGTTCCGGGATGCCGCGCAACAGCGTATGCAGGCCGCGGATGCCGTTGCGCAGCAGGCCTTCGCGCAGCCCGCCGGGGCCGGGGCCGAGATCGGCACGGGACAGGGCGCGGGCCGAGAGCAGGGCCAGCGGCGCGGCGACGAACATCGCCAGAGCCATGCCGATGGTGGCGATGGCGATGGTCTCCAGCGTCGCGCGGCCTAGCAGCGGCAGGAACTCGCGGCCGTGTTCCGGCGGCAGGAAGCCGGCGAGGAAATGGCCGATCACTTTCAGGTTGGCCGGGTCCGCCAGCACTGCCGGCGAGACCTGGGCCCAGTGCAGCAGCGGCCAGGCGATCAGGCAGGCCAGCAGCAGGCCGCTGGCGCGGGGCAGGGCGGCGGGGTCGCGCAGCATGTTGGGGTTCTTAGCGGCAGCGCGGCGTGGCGGGGCTGGCCGCCACGTGGCCGTGCTGGTCCCGCGCCAGGGTCGGTAGTTCCTCGCCTTCGCTGGCGTAGAGGCTGTGCAGCAACGCGCTGTCCACCGCCGCAGCGGGCAGGTCGAACAGCACCGCGCCGTCGCGGATGCCGACGATGCGCGGGAAGTGTTCCAGCGCCAGGTCCACCGCATGCAGGCTGGCCACCAGGGTGGCGCCGCGGGCACGAGCGTCGTCGCACAGCACCTGCAGGGTCTGGTGCGCCAGGGCCGGATCGAGGGAGGACACGGGCTCGTCGGCCAGCAGCATTTCGGGTTGTTGATACAGCACGCGGGCGATGCCGACGCGCTGCAACTGGCCGCCGGAAAGCCGGTCGCAGCGCTCGAACAGGCGCTCGGCCAGCCCCAGCGGCGCCAGGGCCGCACGGGCGCCTTCCGCATCCAGCGGGTAGAGCAGGGACAGCAG
>DATDMT010000058.1:0-6573 GCA_036518635.1 Rhodocyclaceae bacterium
TGATCGCCACCCTGTGGATGCCCTGGATCGACTACGGCAAGACCTATCGCCCGGTCGCCCAATCGCTGCAGAAAGCCCTCGGCGATAGCGACGACTGCGTCGCCGCCCGCGGCCTCGGCGACCCGCAAAAGGCCAGCCTGCGCTACTTCATCGACCTCAAGCTGCGCACTCCGCGCAAGAGCCGCGACTGCGGCTGGCTACTGATCCAGGGCGGCCGAACTGAAACTCAGCCTGCCGGCTGGCGCAAGGTCTGGGAAGGCAACCGCCCCGGCGACAAGAGCGAAAGACTGCGCCTCTACCGCCGCGGCTAGATTCGACAAGGCCCCACGGCGATGGGCTGTTTGCCCCTGTCGGATTCACCACAACGCCCCGCCACACAATCACAAGCAACTGTTTTTACTGAAATTATTTTCAGGCATCGGACTTGCTGAACGGTAGCCAGGAGGCTTCACCGTGCAACAGTCCCGAACCATCACCATCAACGACACCACGTTGCGCGACGGCGAGCAGTCGGCCGGCGTGGCGTTCTCGTTGGAAGAGAAGCTGGACATCGCCCGCCGCCTCGACGCCTTGGGCGTACCCGAACTCGAAGTGGGCATCCCGGCCATGGGTGAATCCGAGCGCGACAGCATCCGCGCCGTCGCCGGCCTCGGCCTCAACGCGCGGCTGATGGTCTGGGGCCGCATGTGCGCCGCCGACATCGCCGCCGGCCGCGACCTGGGCGCCGACCTGATGGACATCTCGGTCCCCGCCTCCGACCAGCACCTGGCCTACAAGCTGCGCCAGAGCCGCGAATGGCTGCTGGAGCGGATCGGCGACCACGTGAAGATGGCCCTGGATGCCGGCGTCGAAGTCTGCATCGGCGCCGAGGACGCCTCCCGCGCCGACATGGATTTCCTGGTCCAGATCGCCCAGACCGCCCAGGCCGCCGGCGCCCGCCGCATCCGCTTCGCCGATACCCTGGGCGTGCTGGAGCCCTTCGGCGTCTTCGAGCGCATCTCGCGCCTGCACGCCGAGTGCGACCTCGAAATCGAAATGCACGCTCACGACGACCTGGGCCTGGCCACCGCCAACACCCTGGCCGCGGCAAAGGCCGGCGCCAGCCACCTCAACACCACGGTGAACGGCCTCGGCGAGCGGGCCGGCAACGCCCCCCTGGAAGAAGTGGTGCTGGGCCTGACCCAGTGCTACGGCTTTGCCACCGGCATCGACCTGAAAGGCTTTCCCGCCCTCTCCGAACGCGTCGCCCGCGCCGCCGGCCGGCCGGTCTCCTGGCAGAAGAGCGTGGTCGGCGAAGGCGTGTTCACCCACGAAGCCGGCATCCATGTGGATGGCCTGCTCAAGCACCCGGCCAACTACCAGGGCTTCGACCCGCAGCTGGTCGGCCGCCAGCACCGCATCGTCCTCGGCAAGCATTCCGGCTCCCGCGCCGTGCAACTGATCATGGCCGAGCTGGGCCACAGCCTCGACGACGCCCGCTGCCAATCCCTACTGGCGCAGGTGCGCCAGTTCGTCACCGGCGTCAAGCGCCCGCCCACCGATGCAGAACTCCTCCAACTGTTCGCGGAGCAAGACCGTGTCTGACACCAGCGTCCTGCCCATGCCCAGCCTCGCCAAGGCCGAACCGGCCCCGGGCCTCTTCGCCCTGCTGCGGGAAGACCTGGAATGCGTCTTCAGCCGCGACCCGGCGGCCCGTTCACGCTTCGAGGTGCTGACCACCTACCCGGGCCTCCACGCCATCCTCGCCCAGCGCATCGCCCATGTGCTGTGGACCCACGGCTGGCGCTACGCCGCGCGACTGCTGTCCTTCTTCGCACGGATGCTGACCAACATCGACATCCACCCCGGCGCCACCCTCGGCCGGCGCTTTTTCCTCGACCACGGCGCCGGCGTCGTCATCGGCGAGACCGCCGAGATCGGCGACGACTGCACCCTCTCTCACGGCGTCACCCTCGGCGGCACCACCTGGAACAAGGGCAAGCGCCATCCCACCCTAGGCGACGGCGTGGTGGTCGGTGCCGGCGCCAAGATTCTCGGCGCCATCACCGTCGCCGACAACGCCCGGGTCGGCGCCAACTCGGTGGTGGTCAAGGACGTGCCGCAAGGCCGTACCGTGGTCGGCATTCCCGGTCGACTGGTGGGCGAAAGGGCAGTGCCCGGCACCGCCTCGGTCGGCGCCGCCGGCATGGCCATCAACCTCGACCATCACCTGATCCCCGACCCGGTGGGCAAGGCCATCCAGTGCCTGCTCGACCGCATCGATACCCTGGAGGGCGAAGTCCGCAGCCTGCGCGGTCTGCCACCCGAAGAACCGGCGGAAGGCTGCGTCGCCTGTTCCGCCGGGGAGTTGTGCTGCGAGGAGCATCGGCCATGAGCAAACACGGCACCGGCGGCTTCGACCTGATGGACGTAGGCGACAGCCAGCTCTACTTCGACGAGCCCGCCGTCGCCGGCGTGGACGCCTTGATCGCCGAGGCCGCCTGCCATTACGGCGAGCCTGAGGCCGAGAACAAGCTGCTGCGCGCCTACTTCCTGGCGCCGAGCCAGCTCTCCGTGCTGGTCGGCATGTACCGCTACTACTTCTACCAGCACCGCCTCGACGACGCCCTGATCGTCGCCGAGCGGGCCCTCGACGTCAGCGCCCGCCGCCTCGGCCTGATCGGCGACTGGCGCGACCTCGGCGTCCATCAGATCGGCGAGGCGGTGATGCGCTCGATGGGCCTGCTGCGCTTCCATCTGCTGGCCCTGAAGGCCTCGGCCGTGGTGCTGTTGCGCATGGAGCGCATCGAGGAAGCCAAGCAACGCCTGGCCAAGCTGCTGGAGCTGGACGCCCTGGACCGCCTGGGCGTCGCCCCGCTGCTGGAAGTCGTCAGCCAACGCATCGCCGAATCCGACCCCGAACTGGCCATCGCGGCCTGAACCCCAGAGGAGAATCCCATGAACGCCCACGAAGACCTGGACCTGGCATCCGACCTGGAAGACCTGGTATCCGCCGAAGACTTTCTCAACTACTTCGACGTGCCCTACGATCCTCAGGTGGTGCATGTGAACCGCCTGCACATCCTGCAGCGCTTCCACGACTACCTGTCCAAGCAGGCCGCCGGCCAGGCCCCCGAGTTCGAGACCTACAAGGCCTGGCTCGCCCGTGCCTACGAGGACTTCGTCAATTCCAACTCCCTCAACGAGCGGGTTTTCGCGGTGCTGCAAAAGGCCGCCGGCACCTCCTTCGTTTCCCTCGACCAAGTGCAGAGATAAATCATGGGGCCCCGCTGGGACTATGGCGATGCGGTGCGGGTGATCCGCAACGTGCGCAACGACGGCACCTACCCCGGCCTCAAGGTCGGAGACTTCCTGGTGCGCCGGGGCAGCGTGGGCCACGTGCGCAATATCGGCACCTTCCTGCAGGACCAGATCATCTACTCGGTGCACTTCCTCAGCGAAGGCATCATCGTCGGTTGCCGCGAGGAAGAACTGATCGGCGGCGACGAGCCCTGGGTCGAGACCAAGTTCGAGGTGCGCGAGAAGGTGCGCTCGGCGCTGGCCCTGTCCATCGGCGGCGAGGTCAAGGTGCCCGTCGGCAGCCGCGGCGAGGTCCTCAACCTGGATCGACCCGAAGGCGAAGAAGCCGACCCATCCAAGGTGATCTACCACGTCCATTTCGAGTGCCTGCCCGGCGAGCCGCTGCTGGTGCCGGAGCGGGCCCTGCAGGCCCTGGAAGAAGAAGGAGCGGAACACCATGCCTGACACCGGCACCTACCTCAGCTTCAAGATTGCCCAGCAGCTCTACAAGAAAACCCTCGACGGCCTCCAGCCCGAGGAACGCCAGCGGGTCGAATCGGTAGCCGCCAAGCAGATGGACATCGAAGCCCTGATCCTCGGCGCCCCCGAGGCCGCCCGGGTGATGCTGCCGGAATCCTCGATCGATTCCAGCCTGATGGAAATCCGTGCCCGCTACGGCAACGAGGACGAATACCTGGCCGACCTGGACCGTATCGGCCTCGACGAGCAAGGCCTGCGTGCCGCCATCGAGCGCGACCTGACGGTGGAAACCGTGCTGGAACGGGTCGGCGCCCGCGCCGCCAGCGTCAGCGACACCGATGTGGAAATCTTCTACTTCATGCACAAGGAGCGCTTCCGCCGCCCGGAAACCCGCGTCCTGCGCCACATCCTGGTCACCATCAACGAGACCATGCCGGGCAACGAGCGCGATGCCGCCCACGCCAAGATGCAGGCCATCCTCGCCCGCCTGATCAAGGACCCGTCGCGCTTCGACGAGCAGGCCCTGAAGCATTCCGAATGCCCCACTGCGATGAACGGCGGCATCCTCGGCACCGTCAAGCAGGGCCAGCTCTACGCCGAACTGGAGCCGATCGCTTTCTCCCTGACCGAAGGCAGCCTCTCTGAGATATGCGAATCCCCCATCGGCTTCCACATCCTGCGCTGCGACAGCATCGAGCCGGCGCGGACGCAGAGCCTCAAGGAAGCCCGCGATCGGATCCGCACCCACCTGGAAGACCAGCGCCGGCAGATCTGCCAGAAATCCTGGGTCAACGCCCTGCGCCGCGAAGCCAAGGCCGCCTAAGTCAGGCGGCGCGGCGGCCCGCGGCGCCGCCACTTTTTTGATGCTAAGCTGACCCCATCCACATCAATGCCATTGCGGGTCTTCGCTCATGCATCTCCCGATTGGGAACCGGCTTCGCCTGATTTTCGCCGCCCTCGGCACCAGCCTGCTTCTGTTCACCGGCGCCGCCCAGGCGGACGAAATGGCCCGCGCCAAGGAACTGGTCAAAACCCGCTGCGCCAAATGCCACGGCATTGACGGCCGCGGCATCGACCCGCGCTACGCCAGCCTGGCCGGGCAGCACAGCGATTACCTGGTCAAGCAAATCTTCAATTTCAAGACGCGGATGCGGGTCAATCAGTACATGGAACCGGTGGCCGACCGGCTAACCGCCGCCGAGACCCACCTCGCCGCCAAGTACTTCAGCAGCCTGCCGCCCGGCATCACCCCGGCCAGCGACCAGGAACTGCGCACTCTCGGCCAGCACATCTACGCCCAGGGCAATCCCCAGACCGGCGTCGCCAACTGCGCCGGCTGCCACGGCGTCTACGCCACCGGCGGCGCCCTGCTGCCGCGCCTGGCCGGGCAGAACCAGACCTATCTGGAAAACCAAATCCGCAGCTTCATCCACCGCACTCGCCTCACCGATCGGCGGATGCATCATGTCATCGCCGCCATGACGGAAAAGGAAATCTCCGCCGTCTCCATGTACCTGGCGGCCGAATCCCTCTGGGAAAACCCGGCATCGAACTGGGCCGGCGGCAGCAAGTAAGCCTGCGGGCCCCCGTGACAAATCGGCGCCCCTGACCCATATTGAAATCACTGTCGGCGCGCGACCGGGCAGCAAGCACGCGAACCGAGTGATCAATTTCAAGCGGGTTCAAGCGGGGGTTGCCATGGAAGCCATGTCCTACGTCCGAAAGACGCTCGGCTATATGCAGCAGCTAGGCATCCCGGTGCGCGACACTTGGGACGAAGACTTCAACTGGGACGACTGGTACAGCAACGGCGGCATCGACGACGGGCCACGGCACTTCGACATCGAATGGGGCGCCGCGGGTGAACATGCCCACAGCGCGCCGGGCAAGAAGTACATGGTGCCCGAGCACGAGGGCCTGGCCTGGGATAGCTACCGGATCAAGATTCCGCGGCGCTACGTCGAAGCCGGCCGCGACGACCCGATCATCCACGAGTGCGTGCATTTCCTGCAGCAGATCAGCTTTTCCGAGTACCGCGCCTACGTCCGCTACAACGGCCGCAACATGCTCGACTACCTGACCCAGCGGATCGAGGTCGAGGCCCATCTGGTGCAACTCGCCTACATCGTCAACGAATGCCCGAAGTACCTGGAGCAATGCCTCGACAGCCGCAACCGCAACCGGGTGTTCGACCTGATGGCCGCCTATCAGGACAACCCCGACATCGACCTGGCCATCCTGCTTATCATGGAAGGCCGCAACGACAGCCTGATCTGACCATGACAAAACTCGCCATCACCAAACTGTTCGCCTGCGCCGCCCTGCTCACCCTTGCCACCGCACCCGGCCATGCCGCCGCCGTGGACGGCAAGAAGCTGCACGACACCTACTGCAGCAAGTGCCACGACAGCAACGTCTACACCCGCAAGGACCACTTCGTGCAATCCCGCGCCATGCTGGAGCGGCAGCTCGGCAAGTGCAGCCACATGATCCAGCATGAGTTCAGCCCAGAAGAAAACCAGGCCCTGCTGAAATACCTGAACGACAATTTCTACAAATTCCCCTGACACCTGCCCCAACTGGGGCATTGGACGTTTGTCATTTCCGCCGTATAAACACGGTATTCCGGGCCACGCCGGGGAGGTGACATGCCGCACAGCAGTAGTCTCGCCACGCAGGATGCCGACGCCAAGCAGGGCGCGCTTGCCGCCCGCTACCGCGCCGTCCGCGAGCTGAGCCTGGCGCTGGCGCAGCCCCTCTCGGCGGAAGACCAATGCATCCAGTCGATGCCCGATGCCAGCCCGACCAAGTGGC
>DATDMT010000059.1:0-9526 GCA_036518635.1 Rhodocyclaceae bacterium
GCCGGAGGCGATCAAGGTGGCGCTGGAGCGGCAAGGAAACAAGGCTGCGAAGGGAACTAACAGAGCCGCCGTGGTACTGGTCATGGGGCCCGGCAACGGAGCCAAACAGGTTGGGGCGCTGCAAGCTGCGTTGGGCGATACGCCTGTGCTTCTGTATGGCGATACGCTTGCATCCTATGATCGCTTTGTCGCCGACCAAAAGGCCATGTGGCTTGCTCAGGCCAAGGGTCCAAAGCGGCCCGGCTGTTCGCTCTAGGTCTATCTGTCCCACCATGGATCGCCGCCGTTTCCTTGTGGCAAGCGCTTTGGCGACCTGGTCGCTGGCGCTTCGTGCCGAAGAGGCGGGCCACTCATTGCGGCGTGTGCGCTGGGGGTTAACCATCGAGAATCCAACGGCGGTTGAATTGGCAGAGACCAAAGTATGGCTTTACGCGCCTGTGGCGGCTTGTTCGACGCAAAGCCTGCGTTCACTCAATGTGTCGGCAGCCTTTACCAGGCATGGCGATGTCTTGGGAAATACCATTATTGAGTTGGACTACCCGAGTCTTTCGCCGTTTGCCAGCAAGGTAGTGGCTTTCGATGCTTCGCTTGATCTACGCTCGGATCCGCTCGCGGAGCCGGTGTCGCACCGCGATTATTGGCTGCGTGGTGAGGCCTATTTGGAGGTTGACGCACCACCGATTCGCGCACTGGCTTCCCGGCTGCTCCGTACTACTGCCGACGCCACAGCCCGAGCCATTTATGAATGGGTAGCGTCGAACATTGCTTATGCTGGCTATATTGCTGACGATATGGGCGCGCTCTACGCGCTTCAGGAGCGCCGCGGCGATTGCACTGAGTATGCTTACTTGGTGACGGCCCTGGCCCGGGCGGTGGGTATTCCGGCAAGGGCTCTCGGTGGCTATGTGACTCCCCAGGATGCGGTATTGCGGCCAAGCGAGTACCACAACTGGGCCGAGCTCTATTTCGATGGTGCTTGGCAGCGGGTGGATGCTCAAAAGAGCGTATATCGCGAGGGAGGCGAACGCTATGTCGCCTTTGAAATCATTTCCAGCCAGGTCCGCAACGCGCTCAACGGGGCTCATCGTTATTCGATAGAGGGGCAGGCGGTAGTGCGTGCCGGGTGACAGATGCTGTGGCGATAGGGAGTCGGTGCCAGTCGTCGCCATTGGAACGAACCGGCCGCTGCGCGACTAATTCCGCGGAATTGGCATGTACTAGAAAAACGCTTACAACGGGTGCCGTCAAGTTTTTGAAAGTAAATGACCTATTGGTTAATGCGTGGCTACAAACCAGGTTGTTGCCCCTGCAGTCACCACTGACAATCTGGGCATCGCCACCGCTTAGCGTTCCGCCAATATGAGAACCGGTCCGCTTGCGTGACCTGTCTGAATATGTGGGGACTGTCTGGATTAGTCTGCCCAGCTTCTTGGCCAAATCTTCTGCTCTTAGGTGCGTATAACCGCAAGGGCGGGAGACTGATGTTCGAGCCCGTCAGCGCCCACCAGATACGCCGCAAAAGCCTGAAGCCCGCCCTGTGCGGGCTTCAGGCTTTTTGCCATTGGTCGCAGCATAGGCATGGCCGCCGGGGAAAATGTTGCAGGGTGATGACTCGCTAAAACCCCGGTGCTTATAATCCACGGCTCAAATCAGATCGCACCGATCGTCCTTGGGGTTTTTCTCCTGGGAGATTCCAGGCTGCGACGCGGAGGAACGTTCATGAACTGGCCCATCCACCCGAATCGATCGATGAAAGTGGCATAGCTGTGGGATCGCACGGAGAAACGGCAGGGCAGGGCAACGCCGAAGAGAGCTTCGGCATCGATGCCGGCGAGCTTGAACGGCGCAAGGCCTATCTGGATTTGGGGGCAGCGGACGGCGAACTGCTGCGCGCCCTGGCGCCGCGCGCCGAGGCCATGCGCGAGGCCTACCTGGATCATTTCTACAGCGAGATGGACCGCTTCGAGCAGACGCGCAAGGTGCTCGCCCGCTCCAAGATGCCCCGCGAGGAATTGCGCAAGATTCATGGCGACCAACTGATGCAGTTGCTGCAGGGCCGCTATGAATTGGATTACGCACAATCGCGGATTCGCATCGGCGTCGCCCACCAGAAGGCCGGCCTGCAGCCCGAGTGGTATGTGGGCGCCTATCGCCATCTGTTCGACGACCTGCTGGGCGCCGCCTGGGATCAGGCGGCCGGCGAGAAGAGCGCGTTCATGGCGACGGCGCAGGCCCTGATCAAAGTGGTGTTGCTGGATATCGAGTTGGCGATCAACGCCTACTTCGCCGCCGACCACGAAAAACTGCGCCTGTTTGCCAAGGTTTTTGAAAGCGATCTGGAAGCGGTGCTGATCGCCGACACTCGCGGCCGTATCCAGCACGTCAGCCACATGGTCGAAAGCATTTCCGGCTATACCGTGAAGGATCTCGCAGGCCATAGCGTCGGGCTGCTGCATTCGCCGCGCAACCGGCTCAATTTCGACGACATCTGGGAAGAGGTCACCCTCGACGGTTCCTGGCACGGCAATATCTGGCACCGCCACGCCAACGGCGGCGACTACCTGGCCCGCACCAGCATTGCCGCAGTGAAGGACGACGAGGGTCGCACCACCCACTACGTGATCGAATATTCCGACGCCACCGAGAGTTGGCAATCGGAGCAGGCCCTGAAGGCGCGCACCGAGGAACTGGCGCGCTCCAATCGCGAGTTGGAGCAATTCGCCTACGTCGCCTCCCACGACCTGCAGGAGCCGCTGCGCATGGTGGCCAGCTACACCCAGTTGCTGGCGCGGCGTTACAAGGGCAAGCTGGACGCCGATGCCGACGAATTCATCGCCTTCGCGGTGGACGGCGCGACGCGGATGCAGGGCCTGATCAACGATCTGCTGAAGCTGTCGCGGGTCGGCACCCGTGGCAAGCCCTTTGCCCCGACCGCCTGCGAGAAGGTGCTGGATGCGGCGCTGTCCAACCTCGAAATCGCTCTGCGCGAATCCGGAGCACGCGTCGAGCGCGAGGCCATGCCTTCGGTGATCGGCGATGAAACCCAGTTGATCCAGTTGTTCCAGAACCTGATCGGCAACGGCCTGAAGTTCTGCCGCCCGGGCGTGGCGCCGGAGATTACGATTTCGGCCAAACGCATCGGCCGCGGCTGGGAATTCGCTGTCCGCGACAACGGCATCGGGATATCGCCGGAATATTTTGAGCGTATATTCATCATTTTTCAGCGCCTCCATGCCAAGAGCGAATATCCGGGGACCGGCATAGGCTTGGCGCTGTGCAAGAAAATCGTCGAACGGCACGGCGGGCGCATCTGGGTCGAATCGCGCCCCAACGAAGGGGCTGCGTTCCACTTCACCGTTCCGGATAGGGAGGCAGGTAGTGATGGATTATGAAGAAAGCGGTCGTCCCGCCGAGTTTTTGCTCGTCGAGGACAACCCGGGGGATGTGCGCCTGACGCGGGAAGCGCTGGCGGAAAGCAAGCTGCGCAACAACCTGTCCGTGGTCGGCGATGGCGTCGAAGCCTTGGCCTTCCTGCGCCGCGAAGGCAAGTACGCCGATGCGCCGCGGCCCGACGTGATCCTGCTGGATTTGAATCTGCCGCGCATGGGCGGCCGCGAGGTGTTGGCCGAGATCAAGGCCGACCCGTCGCTGCGCCGCATTCCGGTGGTGGTGGTGACCTCTTCGGAAGCCGAGCAGGACGTGCTCGCCAGCTACGACCTGCACGTCAATTGCTACGTGAACAAGCCCGTGGATTTGGATCAGTTCATCAAGGTGGTGCGCTCCATCGGCACCTTCTGGCTGACCATCGTCAAACTGCCGGGCGAGGCCTGAGCGGATTCCGAAGACGCCCATGGGTTCCCCCGTCACGCTGACCATCCTGCTGATCGAAGACAATCTGGGCGACTATCGCCTGGTGCGCGAGATGCTCGATGAGAGCGCCGGCGGACGCTTCATCCTGCTCCACGCGACGCAGGTCAGCACCTCGATCCCGCTGCTGGAAAGCGAGCCCATCGACGTCATCCTGCTCGACCTGACCCTGCCCGACGGCAGCGGCCTCGACACCCTGATCAAGGTCCATGCCCTGGCGCCCGATGTGCCCATCGTCGTGCTGTCCCACGCCGAGGACGAGTCGATGGCAGTCAAGGCGGTGCGCATGGGAGCCCAGGATTTCCTGGTCAAGTCCCACATCAGCGGTCTGATGCTGGCGCGCTCGCTGCGCTATGCCATGGAGCGCCGCCAGCTCGAGGAACAGTTGCATCGCCTGGCCCACCACGACGCCCTGACCGACCTGCCGAACCGCAAGCTGTTCTACGACCGGCTGGCCAACGCCGTCGCCGGTGCGCGTCGCCACAAGCGCGCGATGGCCCTGATGCTGCTCGATCTGAACGACTTCAAGCAGGTCAACGACAAGCATGGCCACCAGGTCGGCGACGAGTTGCTGCGCGAAGCCGCGCGGCGCCTGGAGTCCGCCCTGCGCGCTACCGACTGCGTGGCGCGTCTCGGCGGTGACGAGTTCATCATCTACATCAGCGATCTGGCCGACCTGCAGCATGTCGCCCACGTCGCGCAGAAGATTATCGACTCGCTGGCCGAGCCCCATCTGGCCGGCGGCCAGCAGTTCCCGATTCACTGCAGCCTCGGCATTGCCCTCCATCCGGACGACGGCGAGGACATGGAAACCCTGGTGCGCCATGCCGATACCGCCATGTACGCGGCCAAGGCCCAGGGCGGCGGCGGCAGCCGCTACCGCTTTTATGCCCGCGAGTTGGATGCCGCAAACATCCAGCGCGCCGAGCTGGAAAAGGCGTTGCGGCAGGCCTTCGCCGAGCGCCAGTTCATCGTCAATTATCAGCCCCAGGTGGACCTGCATAGCGGCCGGATGGTCGGCGTCGAAGCACTGCTGCGCTGGCAGAAGGCCGACGGCAGCCTGGTGATGCCGGCGGACTTCATGCCGATGCTGGAAGAATCCGGGCTGATCGTCGACGTCGGCGAATGGGTGATGGAAACCGCCTGTGCCCAGGCCGCGGCCTGGCGCGATGCCGCCGACTATCCGCTGAAGGTGGCGATCAATCTCTCGCCGCGGCAGTTCCGCGACAGCCATCTGGTTGAGCGCGTCGGCCGCGCCCTGGCGAGTTCCGGGTTGAGCCCAGAACTGCTGGAACTGGAACTTTCCGAACACAGCATTAAGGACGACGAACAGCTTGCCCTCGATATCCTGCGCCGGCTGAATGGCCTCGGCGTGCGCCTGGCGCTGGACAACTACCGCGGCCGCATCATGTCCCTGCGCGACCTGAAGCGTTTCCCGGTGCATTCGATCAAGCTCGACCGGGCCATCGTCCGCGACATTACCGAAAGCCCCGAGGATGCCGCCATCGCTCAGGCGGTGATTTCCGTCGCCCACGTGCTGAAGATGAAGGGCATCGCCGAAGGTGTCGAGACCCAGGGCCAGATCGACCTGCTGCGCCAGCAATCCTGCGATGACGCGCAGGGCTATATGTTCGCGCGGCCCCTGGCTGCCACTGAATTCACCGCCTTGCTGAGCGGCGACAAGCCCGGAGGCTACCTGCAGTAATCGTGCGCATTCTCCTGGTTGAAGACAATCCCGGCGACGCCCGGCTGATCGAACTGCTGCTGCTAGAGGCCCACGAAGAGGGCCGCATGGCCGAGCCGCAGGTCACCCGCGCCGGCACCGTCGGCGAAGGGGCGATCCTGCTCGAGTCCGGCGACTTCGACGTCGCCCTGCTCGACCTGTCCCTACCCGACGCCCACGGCCGCAACAGCTATGAGCGGGTGCAGGTGGCTGCCCCCGAACTGCCGGTGGTGGTGCTCACCGGCAACGACGACGAGCGTTTGGCCGAAGAGCTGGTGGCCGCCGGCGCCCAGGATTACTTGGTCAAGGGCCAGGTGGACGCCCGACTGCTGGCGCGCGCCGTGCGCTACGCCATCGAACGCAAGCGCGCCGAGGAAAAACTGCGCCTGGTGGCCCAGGTCTTCGAGGTGGCGCTGGAAGGCATCCTGGTCACCGACGCCGAGCAATCCATCATCAGCGTCAATCGTGCCTTCAGCGATCTCAGCGGCTTTTCCGAGGCTACGGTCACCGGCCAGCCGATGTTCGCCGACGCCAGCGGCCAGGGCATGTTCCGCAAGATTTGGGCGGCCCAGTCCGGCGCCGAGCAGTGGCAGGGCGAAGCCATTTGTCGGCGCGCCCAGGGCGACGAGTTCCCAGTCTGGCTCAACGTCAATGCGGTGAAGAACGCCCTCGGCCGCGTCACCCATTTCGTCGCCGCCTTCAACGACATCACCATCCTCAAGCGCACCGAGGAGCGGCTGCGCCACATCGCCCAGCACGACACCCTGACCGGCCTGCCCAACCGCATGCTGTTCGAGGACCGGCTGGAGCAGGCCCTGGCCAATGCCCGCCGCCATCGCTCGCGGGTGGCTACGCTGTTCATCGACCTCGACCGTTTCAAGGTGGTGAACGACACCCTCGGCCATGCCGCCGGCGACAGCCTGCTGCGCATGGCCACCCATCGCCTGCGTGGCTGCGTGCGCGAAGTGGATACCGTGGCGCGCCTCGGTGGCGACGAGTTCGCCATCATCCTCGGCGACCTGGAGGATAGGGAAGACGCCGCCATCGTCGCGCGCAAGGTGCTGCAGGTGATGGGCAAGCCCTTCGCCCTTGACGCCCAGGAAGTCTTCGTCACCGCCAGCGTCGGCATCGCCCTCTATGGCGAGAGCGAGGGCGAGCAAGACAACGTCATGGAGCAGGCGGACATTGCGATGTACCACGCCAAGCGCGCCGGGCGGAACAACTTCCACTTCTTCACGCCGCAGATGAACGACCTGACCCAGCACAAGCTGTCGATGGAGACCGATCTGCGCCGTGCCCTGGACCGGGAGGAGTTCGTCCTCTACTACCAGCCCCAGGTGGAACCGGGCTCGGGCCGCCTGCTCGGCGTCGAGGCACTGATCCGCTGGAATCACCCCGAGCAGGGCCTGGTGTCGCCGAACGATTTCATTCCGCTGCTGGAAGATACCGGCCTGATCATCCCGGTCGGCGAGTGGGTGATGCGCACCGCCTGCCTGCAGGCCAAGGCCTGGCTCGACCAGGGCATGGAAGCCATGCGCATGGGGGTCAATCTTTCCGCCCGGCAGTTGCGCGAGCCCGACATCCACGAGCGAGTCGCCGCCATCCTGGCGGAAACCGGCTTGCCGCCCGAGTATCTGGAAATCGAGCTGACCGAAAGCATCGTCATGGACAATACCGGCGAGGCGGTGGCGGCGCTGAATCGGCTCAAGGCCCTCGGTGTGCGCATCGCCCTCGACGATTTCGGCACCGGCGCGTCGTCGCTGGGCTACCTCAAGCACTTCCCCATCGACACCCTGAAGATCAGCAGCGCCATCATCGTCGAGGTCGGTGAAGAAGCCGATGCCGCCATCGCCGGCGCGGTGATCGCCATGGCTCGCAACATGAAGCTGACCAGCATCGCCGAAGGCGTGGAAACCAAGGAGCAACTGGAATTCCTGCAGCGCGAGCAGTGCGACACCATCCAGGGCTTCCTGATCAGCCGACCGATGCCGGCGACTGCCCTCGGCGAATTGCTGAAAAAGGCCGCGGCGGGCTGATCGCACAGGCAAGTCGCAATGAACCGGCAGTCGCATGGGAGCACCTGCAAGGGCTGCGTCCATTTCTTCGTCACCTACGACACCAGTTTTCCCTACGGCTGCCGCATCCTCGGCTTCAAGAGCCGGCGCTACCCCTATCTGGAAGTGGAGGCCTCCAGCGGCCAGCCTTGTGAGGCGCGCACCCTGCGGCCGCCGCGAAGCGGCGAGCGGGGCGAATAGGGATGTGCGGCCGCTACGCCCTGCACGGCCCACAAACGCAGCTACAGGAGTATTTCTCCACGCAGGCCTGGCCGGATTTCCCCGATCGCTACAACATCACGCCGACCCTGCTGGTGCCGGTGATCCGCCAGTCGCCGGAAGGGCAGCGGGTGGCCCATCTGCTGCGTTGGGGGTTGGTGCCGAACTGGTCCAAGGACCCGAGCATCGGCCAGAAGCTCAACAACGCCCGCGGCGAGACCGTGGCGGAAAAGCCTTCCTTCCGCGACGCCTTCACACGGCGGCGCTGCATCGTTCCCGCCTCGGGCTTTTACGAATGGAAGACCGAAGGCCGCCACAAGCAGCCCTACTACATCCGCTTCAAGTCCGGCGAGCCGCTGGCGATGGCCGGCCTCTGGGAGTCCTGGCGCGATCCTGAGGGGCAGATTGTGCGCACCTTCTGCGTCATCACCACCGGGCCGAACGAGGTCATGCAGCCGATCCACGAGCGCATGCCGGTGCTACTGCGCCCCGGCGACTTTGCTGCCTGGCTCGATCCGGCGGTGGACGCGGCGCACAGCCTGGGCGCCTTGATTGCGCCCTTTGCCGCGGAGGGGATGGAAGCCTGGCCAGTATCGCGCCAGGTGAGCAATGCTCGCGAGGAGGGGCCCGATCTGATTCGGCCGCTTCCGCAGGAAACGGCCGAGGAAGGTTGAACGGCCCTACTTGTTGCCGAGGGCCAGGTTGGCCTTCTTCTTGTTCTCGGCCTTGTTCATCGCGGTGATTTCCTTGCCGAAGGCATCCCGGTCGGCGATGGCTTTTTTCGCCGCCTCGATGCTCTTGATGCAGCGCATGCGCTTGCCGCCGCCCTTGGTCGGAATCGCCCGCATCTCCTCGATCGGGTGATGCGTGCCGCAGTGGTAGCAGTAGGCAGTGGTGGGGGTCTTCGGGGGCGTCGTAGACATCGCGTAGGTGCTCGCTTCAATTACCGACGGGCGATATCCAGCAGCTCGACTTCGAACTGCAGGGTCGCATTCGGCGGAATCACGCCGCCGGCGCCGCGCTCACCGTAGGCAATCGCCGGCGGGCAGGTCAGCTTGGCCTTGCCGCCGACTTTCATCCGCTGCACGCCCTCGGTCCAGCAACGAATCACCCGGTTCAGCGGGAACTCCGCCGGCTGGCCGCGCTTGTAGGAACTGTCGAATTCCTTGCCATCGGGGAACACGCCCTTGTAATGCACTTTGACTATATCGGTCGCGGCCGGCGAGCCGCCCGTACCTTCCTTCAGCGAGAGGAACACCAAGCCGCTGGGGCTGACGCTGGCGCCGGCTTCCTTGGCGGCAGCCGCGGCGAAATCGACTTCGGCCAGGGCCGGGAGGGCGCTCAGGGCGGACATCAGGGCGACCAGCAGGGCGACCAGCAGGGCGAGCACCGACGGCCACCAGTCGGCGACCTGGCCGAGGTCGCCCATCAGCCAGAAGAGCATGCCGCGCAGCTTGCCTTCCGGCGCGATGGCGAGCATCAGCGCGACCAACGCGCCGCAGCCGGCGGCGACGATGACGCCGGTGAGTAGCAGACGGGTCTGGGTCCAACTGCCGTCGCCGTGGGCCAGGCCGAAGACCAGTAGCATCGCGCCCAAGGCACAGACAAAAGCCAGGCCACTCACCAGGGCGGCAGAGAAACCAAGCAGCAGGGCCAGCAGGGC
>DATDMT010000060.1:0-9171 GCA_036518635.1 Rhodocyclaceae bacterium
AGCAAGCGCGGCGCCATCGACTTCGACACCACCGAGACGCGGATGGTGTTCGACGACAACGGCAAGATCGCCGCCATCGAACCCTACGAGCGCAACGAGGCCCACCGGGTGATCGAGGAATGCATGCTGGCGGCCAACGTCTGCGCCTCCGAGTTCCTCGCCGAGCACGACCATGCTTCCCTGTTCCGCATCCACGAAGGCCCGACGCCGGAACGCCTGGCCAAGCTGCGCGACTTCCTCGGCACCTTCGGCATGCAGCTCACCGGTGGCGACGAGCCCACCGCCAAGGACTACGCCCAGTTGCTGGAAAAAATCGGTGCCCGCCCCGACCGCCAGCTACTGCAGACCGTGATGTTGCGCTCCCTGCGCCAGGCCATCTACAGCCCGGACAACGTCGGCCACTTCGGTCTGGCCTACGAGAGCTACACCCACTTCACCTCGCCGATCCGCCGCTACCCGGATCTGCTGGTGCATCGGGCGATCAAGGCGGTGCTGGAGAAAAAGAATTACCAGCCCAATCAGGCCGCCGGCGACTGGACCGACATCGGCCTGCACTGCTCGATGACTGAGCGCCGCGCCGACGAAGCCACCCGCGACGTGGAAAACTGGCTCAAGTGCTTCTACATGAAGGATCGCATCGGCGAGGAATTCACCGGCAGCATTTCCTCGGTGGTGCCCTTCGGCATCTTCGTCGCCCTCGACGATGTGTACGTCGAAGGCCTGGTTCATGTCTCGGAACTCGGCCGCGACTACTTCAAGTTCGACGACAAGGCCCACGCCATGCTCGGCGAACGCACCGGTGTGCGCTACCGCTTGTCGGACCGGGTGCGCATCCAGTTGATGCGGGTGGACATGGAGCAGAACAAGATCGACTTCCGCCTGGTAGACGGTCCGGTGGAGCGGCCGGTCAAGGTCGTCGCCGCACCGGCTCCCGAGGTGGTGCCCGCGGCCCCGCCGGCCAAGGCCGCACGCAAGCCCAAGGCGGCGGCAGCACCTGCGGCCAAGGTCGCCAAAGCGCCGGTGGCAGAGAAGCCGAAGGTGAAGGCGACGACCAAGGCCGCTCCGGCCAAGACCGCCGCCGCCAAGCCGACCAAACCGACCAAGGCCGTCAAGGCCGCGACGCCGGCCAAGGCGAAGGCGGCCAAGACCAGCACCGCCAGCAGCGGGCGCAACGTCAAGGACTCGACCGCGCCCTCCCGTCCCGCGGCCAAGCCGGCCAAGCCGCCGCAAAAGGCCGCGCTGCTGAGCAAGAAATGACCGCGGACGCGGCTCTGGATCAGGCGCTGGCCCGCGCCGTCGCCCTGGTGGCCCAGTGCGACGGCCTGCTGGTCACCGCCGGGGCCGGCATCGGCGTCGATTCCGGCCTGCCGGATTTTCGCGGCCCCCAGGGTTTCTGGCAGGCCTACCCGGCCCTCGGCCGGGCCGGGTTGCGCTTCGAGGAGGTGGCCTCGCCCGATAGCTTCCAGGGCGATGCCCGCCTCGGCTGGGGCTTCTACGGCCACCGGCTGGCCCTCTACCGCCGTACCGTGCCCCACGCCGGCTTCCAGCTCCTGCGCGAGATCGGCGAGCGCTTGCCGCAGGGCCTGGCGGTATTCACCAGCAATGTGGACGGCCAATTCCAGAAAGCTGGTTTCGACTCGGCGCTGATCGCCGAATGCCATGGCTCGATCCATCACCTGCAGTGCCTCTCCCCCTGCCAAGCCGACATCTGGCCGGCCGACGAGCTGCAGCCGGAAGTGGACGAGGCCTCCTGCCGGATGACCTCTCCGCTGCCGTGCTGCCCGCGCTGCGGCGGCGTGGCCCGGCCCAACATCCTGATGTTCGGCGATTGGGGCTGGCTCGGCCGGCGCAGCGCGGCCCAGCAGGCTCGCGTCGACGCCTGGTGCGCGCAGGTGGGCGAGCGCCTGCTGGTGATCGAACTGGGCGCCGGCACCGCCATTCCCTCGGTGCGCCGCTACGGCGAATCCCGTGGTGCCGCGCTGATCCGCATCAACCCCCGCGACGCGGCTGTGGCGCGGCCCCGCGACGTGGCCCTGCCGTTGGGCGCCCTGGCCGGCCTGCAGGCCCTCAACAGCGCCCTGATAGCGGCCGGAGTGCTTGGGGCCAAGAGCGGGAGTGATATAGACTCCGCAGCCCCCGCCGCCTGACGCGCATGCTTTCCTTGAGCATTCGCTCAAGGAAAGCATGCAAGGCATAAACGCCCGCCCCTCCCATCCTCCCCTCGCGGGGAGGCTACTAAATAGCTCGCTGCGCTCGATATCACCAGGCGCATTGATCAAACTCTTTGACGCTAAGGAACCCCCGTGTCCGATACCCGCCTGATCCACGGCTTCCACGCCGTCACCGCCAAACTGCGCCACGCCGCCGACGATGTGAAGGAAATCTACCTGGCCGAAGGCCGTCACGACGGCCGCGCCAAGGATTTGCTGAAGCTGGCCGAGAAGCTCGGCGTGCGGGTGATGCCGGTGGATATGGCGCGCCTCGACGGCATGGCCGGCAACGCCAGCCACCAGGGCGTGGTGGCGCGGGTCAGCGCCCAGCAACGCCACATCACCCTCGATGACGTGCTGGAAAATCTCACCGAGCCGGCTCTGCTGTTGGTGCTGGACGGCGTCACCGATCCGCATAACCTCGGCGCCTGCCTGCGGGTGGCCGATGCCGCCGGCGCCCACGCGGTGATCGCGCCGAAGGACAAGGCGGTCGGCCTCAATGCCACGGTGATCAAGGTGGCCAGCGGCGCCGCCGACACCGTGCCCTACATCATGGTCACCAACCTGGCGCGCACCCTGCGCGAAATCCAGGAGCGCGGCATCTGGGTGCTGGGAGCCGCTGGCGAGGCGGACAAGGATATCTATGCCATCGACCAGGCCGGCCCGGTGGCCTGGGTGCTCGGCGCCGAAGGCCCCGGCATGCGTCGCCTGACCCGCGACACCTGCGACGAACTGGCCCGCATCCCGATGCATGGCAGCGTTGAAAGCCTCAACGTCTCCGTCGCCAGCGGCATCTGTCTGTTCGAGGCCCGGCGCCAGCGCAGCGCGAAATAAACTACGGTTGGTATTTGTCGCCGGTTCTTGCGGCAGCTTCGTATATCTGCGGCAGGCGGAAGTTGCGCGCCTTCATCTTGCCGCCGTTCATGGCGACGATGAAATGCTGCGCGGTGGCGATTGGCATCTGCTGTGGCGGCGTGCCGTCCACGGCGATGGCAATCGCCCGCCGCGCAGCTTCCTCGCCCTGCTCATAGGGCGAGGTGCCGATCGCCAGCATGCCGCCGTCCTCGACGAAAAAGCCGTTGCCGGACAGTAGCGGCAGCTTGGAATTGGCTTCGGTCCAGGCCACCACTTCCCGCGCCGGCACCAGCTTGGTATCGCTGGCGCTGCGATAGAGGCGGCGGTAGCCGGTCAGCAGGATCACGTCGGCGCGGCCGGCGAGGGCCTGCACCTGGGCCTGCCATTCCGGCCAGGTATCCACCTGCACCACCGGTTCTAGGCGCATCGGCGCCCAGTCGAAAGCCTGCAACTGGCGGATGTCGCCGCTGACGCTCTCGGAGCGGTCGCCGAGATAGGCGATGCGCAGCGGCCGCGTCAGGCCCTTGAAGTTCTCGGCGGCGCCCAGCGCCTCCTTGATCGCCCGCACCGGCAAGCGTTCGAGCACCCCGGTGACATTGTTCGCCTTGTCGAAGCCGTAGTCGCTGGCCTGGTTGTTCACCCCGGCGAAGACGATGCGGATATGCGGGTCGTCCACGAAATAGCGGGTGGCGTAGTTCTGTGCGTCGTCGTCGAGGGCGATCACCACGTCCGGCTGCATTTCCAGGATCACGTTGCGCGCCGCGATGCCGGCGCTTTGTTTGTAGGCGATGGCCGGATGGCGCTTGGTGTCCATGTAGTGCCAGCGCAGGCTGAGGCGGTAGCGGTCGTTCAGCACCCGGTTGAGGCCGACGTTCATGTCGCGCACCCAGGCGTAGTCCTTGTCGTAGCTGTGCAGGATCAGGATGCGCGGCTTGCTGATGTTGAGCCAGCCGAACAGGCCGATGGCGGCCAGCAGGAAGAGGCCGATCAGCAGGGATTCGGTCTTGGTCTTCATAGCAGGCCGAGGGAGGCCCAGAAGGGCAGGGAGGCATAGGCCGCTGCCAGCCGCGCCAGATTCATCACTGCGTTGAAGCGCAGGAAACCGGCTTCATCGTAGAGCGGCCGGCTCTGGTTGAGCTCGCGCAGTTGCAGGTAGTAGGAGCACTGGTAGGGCAGGAACCAGGTCTCGGCGAACAGCAGGATCAGGAAGCCGACCACCCAGGGGCTGACGCCGTTCAACTCCGCCAGGGGCATCAGGATCGCCGCCAGGATCACGATGGTGGCGTTGATCGGCACCAGCAGGCGGATCAGGCAGACGATGACGAACAGCAGCAGGATGAAACCCTCGATATTGCTTTGGAGCAGGCCGCCGAGGGCCGGCAGCGCGCTGCCGAGGGCCTTGTCCAGGCCGAGATGGCTGAAGGCGCCGACGATGCCGGTGACGCCGCTGAGATAGAGCAGGAAGGTCCAGTCCACCTGTTCCTTGAATTCGTTCTTGCGCAGGGTGCCGAACAGCAGCAGGCCCAGCAGCATGGTCAGCACCAGCCAGGGCGGCTGCACCTTGTGGATCGAGCTGGTGACGATGCCGACGATGACGAAGCCGAGGGCGCCCAAGGCCGCCCATTCGCGGTTTTTCAGCGGCCCGAGCAGTTCCAGTTGGGCGGCCACCAGGGCCTGCGGCAGGCGCGGCGCCTCGCTGTTGCGGAACCACAGGGTGGCGCCGATGGCGTAGACGACGCACAGCACCAGGGCCGCAATCGCCGCGGCAAAAAACCAGGCCAGCCACTGGAAGTGGGCCTGATCCTGGGCCGGCAACAGGCCGTAGACGGCGAAGTTCACCGACTTGCTGGTCATCACCGTTGCCGACATCAGGCTGATGCCGCCGAAGCAACTGGCCGCCAGGCGGGTCGCGGCCAGGCCGCGGGGCGTCAGGCGCAGGCTGTCCGCCATGTCGGCGAGGAAGGGCGCCACCAGGGCGACGCGGCCGTTGGCGGTGGGAATGATCGGGGTCAGCAGGGCACCGGTGAGAAACAGCCCGAGGTTGTGCCATAGCTGCCGGTTCGGCAGGCGCCGCAGCAGTTCCAGCATGCAGCGGTAGCTGAGGCCGGAGCTGACCACGACCACGCTCAGGGCCAGGGTGCTCATGGCCATCATGAATCCGTCGGAGGCGAAGCCGGAGAGGATCACCGGGGTCGGCACCAGGCCGCAGACTAGGGTCGCCAGCACCGCGAACAGCCCGGGGATGTAGTCGTCGAGCAGGCTGAAGACCCACATCGTCACCGTCGCGACGAAGATCGCCAGGAACAGGGTGCCGTTTCGCTCCAGCCCCAGGGCCCGCTCCACCTGGGGCGCCAGCAGCAGCACCAGGAGCGGCAGCAGCAGCGTCAGCAGCCAGCCGACCAGGCGGATCGTCGGGGTGCGGACGGCCTTGCGCGGCGGCGCGGCGGCGGCCGGCAGCGCCAGGGCTTCGCCGGCGAGATGGCTGGAGAGGGACAGCAGTAGCTCGGTCTTGAGCCCCGGGTTGTCGGCCAGCAGCGCTTGCAGCGCGTCATGGGGAATGCTCAGCAGGGTGCAGTCGGCGGCGGCCCGGGCGGTGGTCAGATAGTGTTTGACCTCGGCCGCCTCCTCGCCGCAGCGCGGCTGGTGCAGGGACAGCTTGCGCCCCGAGGGCGCGGTCAGGGTCATGTCGCCGGAGAGCAGCAGGTAGCAGGCCGTCGCCGGCTGCCCTGCCAGATACAGCACGGCGCCGGTAGCAACCTGCTGGACGCCGACATGGGGCAGCAGTCGCGCCAGGCTGCGGTAGTTGCAGCGCCCCAGCGCCGGGTCCGCCAGCAGGGCGGCGAGCAGGTCCGCCTCGTCGCCGGGGGGGCTCAGGCTGGTGGCGGACAGGGGCGTGTCAGGCATGGGGTGGCGATTCTAGTCGGTTGCGCAGATCGGCAATGATATGCAGCAGTTGCTGCGGCAGTTGCGGGTTGTCCAGGCTGGCCGTGCCGAGCTTCGCCAGAGTGTCGCCCTTGATCCGCCCCAGGGTCTGGCGCAGTGGCTCGATGGCCTCCAGCGGCGGCGCCCCGGCGCTGCGCAATTGCTCGAACTGGGCCTCGATGCCGGCGACTTCGTTGATCAGGCCGAGGAAGAAGGCGTCGTCCTTGGCCGGCTTGGCGGACTCGGGGGCCGGTCCCTTGAACCAGCGGAACACCACCAGTAGGGTCGAGGCCACCGACAGCACCAGGCCGAACAGGGCTTTCAGTCGGTCCAGCGTGTCGGTGGACAGCAGCGGCTTCTTCCGCTCCAGGTATTTCTTGGTGCCTTCCGCCAGAGGGAAACCGGAGGGCACGGTGAGCCGCGCCTCGTCCATCTTCATCCGCAGGCGCACTTCCAGGGCCGGACTCATCAGGCTTTCCAGCACCTTGAAGATCGCCCGCGGATCCACGTCCTTATGCGCCACCAGGTGCAGATTGACGCCCACCGTCTTGATGTTGCGCTCCGGCACCGCCGGCTTGACGTTGTACATGTAGGCGGTGATCTCGCTGTTCGCCACCCAGCCCAGGCGCAGCGCCAGGGACTGCGGGAAGGGGATTTCCAGCAGGCGGTAGCCGCGCTGCTTGACCAGGTAGTCGGCCACGTCCGAGGGAGCAAAGGAGGTGATGACAATGGCTTCCGGCATTTTCTTGACCGGCAGCGAGACCAATTGCTCCGCGGAAATGTTCGACTCGACGTAGTCCACCCCGTCGTCGAGGCCGGAGAACTCCAGGATTTGCTTGGCGATGACGCGGGTGCCGCCCTTCTTGCTGCCCAGGTTCACCCGCTTGCCGCGCAGCTCGGTGATGTCGTTGATGCCCGGCTGCACCAGGAAGTGCAGCAGCTCGGGGGCGATGGTGGCGACGTGGGTGACGTTGGGATAGGTGGTTTCCAGCCCGCCCTGGATCAGCGCCAGATCGAGGCGGCCCTGATTCACCTGCTCCAGGGCTTCCTGCGAGCCCTGCACCGGGATCACCTGCAGGGCGACGCCGTTGGCCGCGGCTTCGCCCTGCAGGCTGCGGGCCAGGTAGTGGCGGTTGCTCAGCAGGTCGCCGCCGGTGATCTTCAGGGTGTAGCTGCGCGGCAGGATTTCGTAGACGAAGTGCCCGGCCACCGCCAGCAGGGCGAACACCAGCAGCAGCGCCAGCCCTTTGCGCAGGCGGGCGTTGCGCTGGATGCGCGCCAGGGCGTCCTGCAGTAGCTGTTCCGCGTCGTTTGCCATGGGTGCTTGCCTTTACGCGACGGGGATCAGATGCTGCGCGGCGACGATGGCCTGGCCGGCAGAGCTCATGGCGAATTCGACGAAGGCGCGGGAGTCGCGGTTGGCCTCGCCGTAGAGCACCAGATGCAGCGGTTGGCTGAAGGGGTAGCGCCCGGAGAGTACCGTGGTCCGCACCGGCGCGACGCCGTCCACCGCCAGATAGTTGAGCGGCGTCGCGTCGCGGTCCTTGAGGCCGATGAAGCCGATGGCATGCGGATCGGCGGCGATCAGGCGGGCGGCGTCGGCGGCGCTGTCCGCCTCGTGGGCGTCGAGACGGATATCGTCGCCCGCCAGCACCACCTCCTGCACGAACAGGCGCGAGCTGGAGTCGGGCTTGCGGGAAATCACCCGAATCTCCCCGCTGGGGCCGCCAAGCGTGTTCCAGTTGCGGATCTCGCCGGCGAACACGGCGCGCACCTGGGCGCGGCTGAGATTGCGCAGCGGCGAATCGGGATGCACGGCGATGGCGATCTCGTTCTTGGCCACCAGATAGCTGCGGGTCAGGGCGTCGTCCTCGGCGTCTTCCAGGTCGCGCGACATCGCGGCGATGTCGATGGCACCCCGCTTCAGGGCGATCAGGCCGGGCAGGGAGCCGCCCTGTTCGACGACGATGTCGAGCTTGCTGTTCAGCTTGGCGTAGCCCTGGGCCAGAGCCTGGTTGAGCTTCAGCATGGCGCTGGCGCCGGCGATCAACAGGGCCGGGCGGGCGTTGTCGCGCGCCGTGCCGAAGGCCCACCAGGCGCCGCCGGCCGCGGCGGCGCCGAGCCCGCCGAGGCCCAGCAGGAGCCCGCGGCGTCTAGGGTCCATGCTTGGCCTCCTGCGCGGTTTCGGCAAAGATCAGCCCGTCGGTGCGCCAGGCCTTGTCGCGCATGGCGAAGTGGCGGATGAAGGCCTGGGTGGCGGCGTCCGGGTGTTCGCGGGTGACCAGCAGCAGCGGCGTGCGCAGCGGGTAGTCGCCCTTGATCACATGGGGCGCGCTGGGCGGTACGCCGTCGATGGAGAGGTATTTGATGCCGTTGCGGCCGTCGTTCATGGCGAGATAGGTCAGCGCCGTCGGGGTTGTGGCGATCGCCTGCGCCCGTTCTGCCGCTGCCAGCACCGGTGCCTTGGCAGTGAAGGTTTCGTCGTCGCCGAGCACCATGTTTTTCCAGATTTCGGTCAGGCCGCCCTGGGGCGGGCCGACCAGCACGCGGATCGCCGCGCCGCGCATGCCGCCCTGCGGCCAGGTGGCGATGCGGCCGCTGAACATGGCCCCCAGCTCGCGCAGCGAGATGTCGTTCAGCGGATTGCTCGGATGCACCACCGCCACCAGGGGCTTGTAGCCGACGGTGGTGATCGCCAGGCGCAGTTGGCGGCGCTCGAATTCGCGGCGCAAGGCGTCCGGCAGGGGGCCGCTGACCATCGCCACGTCGGCGGTGTCGTCAAGCAGGGCCTTGTAGCCGCGGGCCGAGCCGCCGCCGCTGACGACGATGGCGGCGGCCGGATTGCGCGCCATATAGTCTTCGCCGACGCTGCGGACGAAGGGCAGGAAGGTGGTCGAGCCGCGTACGCGCACGGCCTCAGCGGCCTGGCCGGCGCCGGAAAACATTCCCAGCGCGAGCAGCAGCAGGGCAACGATGGATGGGCGCGAGGGGCTCACGTGGTACCTGGGCAGGGGCCTGGTCGGCGGAGTTGATCGGGGCGCTGCCACTCTAGCAGACACCCGGCCCAATGCCTCTATGGAAGCGGCATTGGGTGGGGCACTGTCGCGCCCCACCCAATGCCAAGGCAACAACGCCCGCCCCTCCCATCCTCCCCTCGCGGGGAGGCTATTAATTTGCTCGCTGC
>DATDMT010000061.1:0-9360 GCA_036518635.1 Rhodocyclaceae bacterium
ATCGGCCGAAATGCTCGTCAACGGCGCCGGCGCCACCTTCCCCTACCCGATCTACTCCAAATGGTTCAGCGAATACGCCAAGATCGACCCGTCGGTGAAGTTCAACTATCAGTCCATCGGCTCCGGCGGCGGCATCAAGCAGATCACCGCCGGTACTGTCGACTTCGGCGCCAGCGACAAGTTCCTTACCGATGCGGAACTCAAGGCCGCTCCCGGCAAGCTGATTCACATCCCCACCGTGATGGGCGCCGTGGTGGTCACCTACAACCTCCCGGGCGTCGCCAAGGGACTCAAGCTCAAGTCCGAGGACGTGGCAGACATCTTCCTCGGCAAGATCACCAAGTGGAACGACAAGCGCATTGCCGACGACAATCCGGGTGTGAAACTCCCCAATGATCCGATCATCGTCGTACACCGCTCCGACGGCTCCGGCACCACCTTCATCTTCACTAACTACCTGTCCAAGGTCAGCGATGAGTGGAAGTCCAAGGTCGGCGAAGGCACCGCAGTGCAGTGGGCCGGCGCCAACAGCACCGGCGGCAAGGGTAACGAAGGCGTCTCCGCCTTCGTCCAGCGCCTGAACGGCGCCATCGGCTACGTCGAGTACGCCTATGCCAAGCAGAACAAGATGAGCTATGCCGTGATGCAGAACGCCGCCGGCAACTTCGTCTCCCCCGACGACGCCACCTTCAAGGCCGCCGCCGCCGGCGCCGAATGGAAGAACGGCTTCTACGAGATCCTTACCAATCAGAAGGGCAAGGATGCCTGGCCGATCTCCGGCGCCACCTTCATCCTGGTGCAGAAGACCCAGGACAAGCCCGCCCAGGGCGCCGAGGTGCTGAAGTTCTTCGAATGGGCCTACAAGAACGGCGGCAAGATGGCCGAGGACCTGGACTACGTGGCCATGCCCGATGCCGTGGTGAAGCTGGCCCACAGCGCCTGGGGTAACGTCAAGGATGCTTCCGGCAAGTCTGTCTGGGCCGGCAAGTAAGCGCTAAACTCGCGCCCTCTGCGCCGGGTCCCCGACCCGGTGCCGAGGGCCGAATCCACTGGAAAAATCGAGGGCAATCTTGCACAGCAGCCAAAAATCAGCCACGCGGCGCCCCTGGGGCGACTGGCTGTTCTTCAACCTGACGCGCTTTTTTGCCCTGCTGACGCTGCTGCTGTTGGTAGCGATCATCATCTCCCTGATCCATGGCGCGATGCCGGCGATCCAGAAATTCGGTCCCGCCTTTCTGTGGACCGGCGACTGGAATCCGCCCGCGGAGAAGTTCGGCGCCCTGATCCCGATTTACGGCACCCTGGCCACCTCCCTGGTGGCCCTGGTGGTCGCGGTGCCGGTGAGTTTCGGCATCGCCCTGTTCCTGACCGAGTTGGCGCCCCCCTGGTTGCGCCGCCCCTTGGGGATTGCGATTGAACTGCTGGCGGGCATTCCCAGCATCGTCTACGGCATGTGGGGCTTGTTGGTGTTCGCTCCGCTGTTTGCCGAGAATGTCCAACCGGCCCTGGCCGCCACCCTCGGCAAGCTGCCCCTGATCGGCCTGCTGTTCGACGGGGCGCCGCTGGGCATCGGCATCCTCAGCGCCGGGATCATCCTGGCGGTGATGGTGATTCCCTTCATCGCCTCGGTAATGCGCGACGTTTTCGAAGTGACCCCGGCAATGCTCAAGGAGTCCGCCTACGGCCTCGGTGCCACCACCTGGGAGGTGATGTGGAACGTGGTACTGCCCTACACCAAGGTCGGTGTGGTGGGCGGCGTGATGCTGGGCCTCGGCCGCGCCCTGGGCGAGACCATGGCGGTCACCTTCCTGATCGGCAACATGAATTTCTTCAACGGTTTTTCCCTGTTCCTGCCGGGCAACAGCATCGCCTCGGCCCTGGCCAACGAGTTCGCCGAGGCTGAGTCGCCGATCTATACGGCGTCCCTGATCGAGCTGGGCCTGATCTTGTTCATCATCACCTTGATCGTGCTGACCTTTTCCAAGCTGTTGTTGCTGCGCTTGTCGGGTCAGGAAGGCAAGGCCGCATGATGGATCTGCACGCCGTTCGCCGCTTCAAGAATCGTCTGGCCTTGACGGTTTCTCTGGCCGCCATGGGCTTCGGCCTGTTCTGGCTGGTCTGGATTCTGGCCACCACGCTGAAACTGGGCCTGGCCGGCATTTCCGTGCAATTGTTCACCCATATGACGCCGCCGCCGGGTTCGGAAGACGGCGGCCTGGCCAATGCCATCGTCGGCAGCCTGCTCCTGGTGGGCCTGGCCACCTCCATCGGCACGCCGATCGGCATCATGGCCGGCATCTACTTGGCCGAGTACGGTCGCCATACCTGGCTGGGCAAGACCACCCGTTTCGTGAACGACCTGCTGCTGTCGGCGCCGTCGATTATCGTCGGCCTCTTCGTCTATGAAATCTATGTGGCGCAGATGGGTAACTTCTCGGCCATGGCCGGGGTGCTGGCCCTGGCCCTGATCGTCATTCCCGTCGTCGTTCGCACCACCGAGAACATGCTGCTGCTGGTGCCCAACACCATGCGCGAAGCGGCTTTCGCCCTAGGTGCGCCGAAGTGGGCGGTGGTCGGTCGGGTGACCCTGCGGGCCTCGCTGGCGGGGGTGATGACCGGCATCATGCTGGCCATTGCGCGGATCGCCGGCGAGACCGCACCGCTGTTGTTCACCGCCCTGTCGAACCAGTTCTGGAGCCTCAACCTGAACCAGCCGATGGCCAGCCTGCCGGTGACCATTTTCAAGTTCGCCATGAGTCCGTTCAAGGACTGGCAGGAGATCGCCTGGGCCGGCGTGTTCCTGATCACTCTGGGCGTACTCTTCCTCAACATCCTGGCGCGCTTCACGTTCCGGGACAAGCACAAGCAGTGATGGAATGCATTCAGCCATGAAGATCGAGAGGGACATCATCATGCAGGGCGTCGGCAGCAATGAAGTGCTGGAAACGCAGATCGCTCTGCGCAATTTCAACTTCTATTACGGCAAGTACCATGCCCTGCGCAACATCAATCTGGACATCTACAAGCGCAAGGTGACGGCCTTCATTGGCCCTTCCGGTTGCGGCAAGTCCACCCTGTTGCGCACCATGAACCGGATGTACGACCTGTACCCGGAACAGCGCGCCGAGGGCGAACTGCTGCTGGACGGCAAGAACCTGCTGGACAAGGGTGTGGATCTCAACGCCCTGCGTGCCAAGGTGGGCATGGTGTTCCAGAAACCGACCCCGTTCCCGATGTCGATCTACGACAACATCGCCTTCGGCGTGAAGCTGCACGAGCGCTTGTCGCGGGTGGAGATGGACGAGCGGGTCGAGTGGTCGCTGCGCAAGGCGGCGCTGTGGAACGAAGTGGCCGACAAGCTGCACCAGAGCGGCATGAGCCTCTCCGGCGGCCAGCAGCAGCGGCTCTGTATCGCCCGCGGCATTGCGGTCAAGCCCGAGGTGCTGCTGCTCGACGAGCCGACTTCGGCGCTGGACCCGATTTCTACCATGCGCATCGAGGAACTGGTGAGCGAGTTGAAGGACGAATTCACCATCGTCATCGTCACCCACAACATGCAACAGGCGGCACGGGTGTCGGACTACACGGTCTATATGTATCTGGGCGAGCTGGTGGAGAACGGTCGCACCGACGACATCTTCATCAAACCCAAGGACAAGCGCACCGAAGACTACATCACGGGCCGCTTCGGCTGAGACCCGGGACGAGGAGACAAACATGGTGGTAATGAGCGAACACGTTTCGAAGAAGTTCGACGCCGAGTTGGAAAACCTGCGCTCGCGGGTGATGCAGATGGGCGGCTTGGTGGAAACCCAGATTAACCTGGCGATCGAGGGCTTCGTCTTCGGCGACCCGGACCGGATCGAGGAGGTGATCGCCAACGATCACGAGGTGAACGGCCTCGAGGTCAGCATCGACGACGATTGCACCCACATCGTCGCGCGGCGCCAGCCGACCGCCGGCGATCTGCGGATGGTGATGGCGGTCAGCAAGATCGTCACCGACCTGGAGCGGATCGGCGACGAGGCCGCCAAGATCGCCCGCATGGCGCGCGAGATTTACAAGCGCGACCGGCTGCAGATTCCGCGGATTTCCGACGTGCGCAAGATGGGCGACCTGGGCGTCAAGATGCTGCGTGACGTGCTCGATGCCTTCGTCCGCCTCGATGCCGTCGATGCGGTGCGCATCGTTCGCGAGGATGCCGCCCTCGACGACCACTTCCGCGGCGTGCTGCGCCAATTGGTCACCTACATGATGGAAGATCCGCGCACCATCACCACGGCGCTGGACATCGTCTTCATCGGCAAGTCCATCGAACGCATCGGCGACCACGCCAAGAACGTGGCAGAGAGCGTGATCTACATCGTCAAGGGCAAGGACGTGCGCCACATCGGCATCGACCAGTTGGAGCGGGAAGCCGCCGAACCGGACGCCTGAGGCCGCCATGGATCCACGCATCGTTGTCGTCGAAGATGATCTGGCCATCCAGGAGATGCTGCGCTACTCCCTGGTGCAGGCCGGCTTTGCCGTGACCCTGGCGACCAGCGCCGAGGACGGGCTGGCGCAGGTGCGCCAGGTGCTGCCCGATGTGATGCTGGTGGACCTGATGCTGCCCGGCATGTCCGGCACCACCCTGGTCCGCCAGATTCGCCAGGATGCCCGTACCAAGGAACTGCCGGTGATCATGGTCACCGCCCGGGCCGAGGAGTCGGACCGGGTGCAGGGCCTGGAGATCGGCGCCGACGACTACGTCACCAAGCCCTTCAGCCCGCGCGAATTGGTGGCGCGGATTCGCGCCGTGCTGCGCCGGCGGGCGCCGCACCAGGGTGGCGACGCAGTGGAAATCGGCGGCCTGCGGCTCGATCCGGTCTCCCACAGCGTGGCCTTCGAGGGCCGCGACCTGGAGCTGGGGCCGACCGAATTCAAGCTGCTGCAGTACTTCCTGTCCCATCCGGGGCGCGTCTTCAGCCGCCAGCAGTTATTGAATGCGGTCTGGGGCGATCATCGCTTCATCGAAGAGCGCACCGTGGATGTCTATGTGCGCCGCCTGCGGGCCGGTCTCGGCCCCGATGCCGAAAGCCTGATCGACACCGTGCGCGGTGTCGGCTACAAGCTGCTCGCCAAACCCCTTACCCACTGAGGCCGCCATGCAATTCTGGCTAGCGGTACTGCTGCGCCTGCTTGCCGTGGCGGTGCCGAGCGCGGCGGTGGCGGCAATCTGGGGTTTGGACAAGGGCTTTGTCCTGAGCACCCTGTTGCTGGCCCTGCTGCTCGGCGTCCATCTGCGCCGCTTGTACGCCCTGCAATTCTGGCTGCGCTCCGACGGGACCGATGTGGTGCCCGAGGCCGCGGGCCTCTGGGGCGACGTGTTCGCCACCCTGTATCACAACCAGAAGGCCCAGGCCCGCGACAAGATGCGGCTGATGGCCTCCCTCGAGCGCTTCCGCATGGCCGGCAGCGCCTTGCCGGACGGGGTGGTGATTCTCGACCGGGACAATCGCATCGAATGGTGCAATCACGTCGCCGAGGCCCAGTACGGCCTCGATCTGGAGCGCGACATCGGCACCCCGGTGGCCCAGTTGATCCGCCATCCCGACTTCGCCGCCTTCGTCGCCGACAGCAGCTTGTGGAATCCGCTGATGCTGCGCCTGGCGCGCAACGGCACCTGTTTCGCCGTGTCGCTGATTCCCTTCGCCGAAGACGGCCGCTTGCTGCTGTCCCGCGACGTGACCCAGATCGAGCGCACCGACACCATCCGCCGCGACTTCGTCGCCAACGTCTCCCACGAATTGCGCACGCCGCTGACGGTGATTCTCGGTTTCCTCGAGCATCTGGTGGACGATGCGGACCTGGAATCCACCACCCGCCAGCGTTTCCTTGGCATGGTGCTGGAGCAGGTGGAGCGGATGAATCGCCTGGTGGACGACCTGCTGACCCTGTCGCGGCTGGAATCCAGTCCCGAACCGGTGGGCGAGGAGGAGGTCGATGTCGGCCGGTTGGTGCGCGAGGTGGTGGAAGAGGGCAGGGCGCTCAGCCAGGGTCAGCACGTGATCGAGGCCGAGGTCGGCTGCGGCAGCCTGCGCGGCAGCCTATCCGAGTTGCGCAGCGCTTTCGGCAATCTGGTCAGCAATGCGGTGCGCTATACCCCCCAGGGCGGCAAGGTGTTGGTCAAGTGGTATCAGGCGGAGGATGGCAGCTCGGTGTTCTCCGTGGCGGATTCCGGTATCGGCATTCCGACGGAACATATACCGCGCCTCACCGAACGCTTCTACCGGGTGGACAAGGGGCGTTCGGCCAATACCGGCGGTACCGGGCTAGGCCTGGCCATCGTCAAGCATGTGCTGCAGCATCATCAGGCCGCCCTCGATATTCGCTCCACGCCGGGCGAAGGCAGCGTCTTCCGGGCGGTATTCCCTGCGCGTAGAACGGTTTAAATGGGCCTTGCCGATTGACCGAAGTCGGCCCGGAAGTTAAAATCTTGGGCTTTTGATCGCCCCCACCTGAGATTCCGCCCCATGCGCAACAAGCTTGTCATCGGCAACTGGAAAATGCACGGCAGCCTGGCCGACAATCTGGGGCTGCTGCATCAAGTGCGTGCCGGGGCGGCTGAACTCAAGGCTGGCGTGGCGGTTTGCGTGCCCTATCCCTATCTGGCCCAGGCGCGTTCCGCGCTGGATGGCTCCGCGGTGAGCTGGGGTGCGCAGGATGTTTCCGAACACAAGAGCGGTGCCTACACCGGCGAAGTCAGTGCCTCGATGTTGCTGGACTTCGGTTGTCGCTATGTCCTGGTCGGCCACTCCGAGCGCCGCAGCTTTTACGGCGACAGCGATCATGTGGTTGCCGCCAAGACCGCCGCTGCGCTGGCGCTGGGCTTGATCCCGGTGATCTGCGTCGGCGAAACGCTGGAAGAGCGCGAGGCCGGTATCACCGCCGCCGTCGTCGGCCGCCAGTTGGATGCGGTGCTGGAGCGCTGCGGCGTGGCCGCGCTGGCCAAGGCTGTGCTGGCCTACGAACCGGTTTGGGCCATCGGCACGGGCAAGACCGCGTCGCCGGCCCAGGCGCAGGAAGTGCATCAGCAGATTCGCGCCCGTGTCGCGGCGCAGGATGCGCAAGTGGCGGCCGGCGTGCAGATTCTCTATGGCGGCAGCGTCAAGCCCGGCAATGCGGCTGAGCTGTTTGCCCAGGCGGACATTGACGGGGGCTTGATCGGCGGCGCTTCCCTCGTCGCGAAGGACTTTCTGGCGATTTGCGCCGCAGGTTGAGGATTCGACTATGAGCTTTCTTTATTCCCTGGTACTGGCCGTTCATCTGATCGTCGGATTGAGCGTCATCGGCCTGGTGCTGCTGCAGCATGGCAAGGGTGCCGACATGGGTGCCGCCTTTGGTGGTGGCGCTTCCGGCAGCCTGTTCGGTGCTTCCGGTTCGGCGAACTTCCTGTCGCGCACTACCGGTGTGCTGGCCGCAATTTTCTTCGTCACCAGCTTGTCCCTGGCCCATCTCGCGACGACCGCGCCGAAGGCTGCAGGCAGCGTGATGGACACGGTCAAAACCGTTCCCGCCGAGCCGCTGCCCGCACCTGCGCCGGCGAGCGACTCGAAGGCGAAGGACGTGCCGAAGTAAGTGTTTTGACGGAGGCGGCAACGATAAATTTGTTGCTGAATCCGGGGTGTTTGCAGTGCAACGATGTTATGATTCCGCGCCGCTTTTGGGCGGCGCAGAAGGCCGACGTGGTGAAATTGGTAGACACGCTATCTTGAGGGGGTAGTGACGAAAGTCGTGCGAGTTCGAGTCTCGCCGTCGGCACCAAAGCAAGTGGTTGAAGCAGTTTTTTCCAACGAATATTTCTTCGCGACTCGGTCGCTGTGGTCATGCTGGAAAACTATTTCCCTGTACTGATTTTTGCGCTCGTCGGCCTGGGTTTCGGCTGCGTTCCGCTCATCCTGGGACGCATCCTGGGTCCCCATCGTCCCGACAGCGAAAAGATATCCGCCTATGAATGCGGTTTCGAGGCCTTCGAGGATGCGCGCATGCAGTTCGATGTGCGCTATTACCTGATCGCCATCATCTTCATCCTGTTCGATCTGGAAATCGCCTTCCTCTTCCCCTGGGCAACGATCTTCAAGGAGATCGCCGGTACGCCCGCGGTGAAGATGTTCGGTTTTGTTGAAATGATGGTGTTCCTCGGCATTCTGGTGATCGGGTATGTCTATGCCTGGGTCAAGGGCGCCCTGGACTGGGAATGAACCATGAGCATTGAAGGCGTCTTCCAGGAAGGCTTCGTCACCACCTCCCTGGACAAACTGATCAACTGGACCCGCACCGGCTCGATGTGGCCGATGACCTTCGGTCTGGCCTGTTGCGCGGTGGAAATGATCCACGCCGGTTGTGCCCGTTACGACCTGGACCGCTTCGGCATGTTCTTCCGCCCGAGCCCGCGCCAATCCGACGTGATGATCGTCGCCGGCACCCTGACCAACAAGATGGGCCCGGCCCTGCGCAAGGTGTACGACCAGATGGCCGAACCGCGCTGGGTGATCTCCATGGGCTCCTGTGCCAATGGCGGCGGCTACTACCACTACTCCTACTCCGTGGTGCGCGGCTGCGACCGCATCGTGCCCGTGGATATCTACGTGCCGGGCTGCCCGCCCACCGCCGAGGCCCTGGTGTACGGCGTGATCCAGTTGCAGAACAAGATCAAGCGCACCAACACCATTGCCCGCTAGCCGACGGAATCGACACACATGAGCGCCAAGCTGGATAAGCTTTGTCAAAATCTCAAGGCGGTTTTTGCGGATCGCATCGCCGAGCCCGTTGTGGCTCTCGGCGAAGTGACCATCGAAACCCCGGTGGATCAGTATCTGGAGGTGGCGCGCACCCTGCGCGATCATCCCGATCTGCGTTTCGAACAATTGATCGACCTGTGTGGCGTTGATTACTCCGCCTACACCGGCTGGGAAGGCAAGCGCTACGCATCGGTGGCCCACCTGACCTCGGTGGCGAACAACGTGCGCCTGCGTTTGCGTACCTTCGCCGCTGACGAAGCCTTTCCGCTGATCCCCTCGGTTACCGAAATCTGGAACAGCGCCAACTGGTTCGAGCGCGAGTCCTTCGATCTCTTCGGCATCCACTATGAAGGCCACACCGACCTGCGCCGGATCCTCACCGACTACGGTTTCGTCGGCCATCCCTTCCGCAAGGATTTCCCGGTTTCCGGTTATGTCGAGATGCGCTACGACCCCGAGCAGAAGCGGGTCGTCTATCAGCCCGTGACCATCGAGCCGCGCGAAGTGACGCCGCGCATCGTGCGCGAAGACAAGTATGGGGAGGTTGGCCGTCGTGGCTGAAATTCGTAACTACACC
>DATDMT010000062.1:0-2025 GCA_036518635.1 Rhodocyclaceae bacterium
CGAGGTTCCTGATGAAACTGGCTTCATATCCCCTTGACCACAGCGCCCGCAGGCCATCGTTCAGCTATTTTTTTGCATGTCGCCATGCGTTTGCGGGGCGTTGTATCAATCCCTTCCTGTCGCCAAGCTGTCAAAAAACGAAGGGCATATGTTGTAAGTCATAGCCCGCTGCCGGCTATCGCAGGCGGAGGCTGACGCGCGTCATCGGCAAATTTTTTGCCGGCGAATGGGGATTTGCCTTCTGATTGGGACGGCTATGCGGCCGCCCGGATCAGGCGAAGAAGTCGCCGTCGTAGGCCTTGGAGAACGTCTGCCAGTCGGCGGTCGTCTGCTTGGCGCAGAGTTCTGCGACGTCCAGCAAGGGCTTTTGCCAATCGCTGCGGCGGCCGAAGTCGATCAGTTCGTCGGCGATGGCGGAGCCGTCGCGGCCACCGCTGCGCAACTGGGCCCAGGCGGTGAGCTGGCCCATGGTGGTCAGCACTGATTCTAGGCGGCGCAGCTTGCCCTTCCAGGCCTCTAGGGCCACCCGGTCCTCGCTGGGCTGTAGGCCGCGCAGGACGAAGGACTTGCCATTGATTTCCACAGCATTCAAAAAGGCCATCGACACCGCTTGCATGCGTTGCTGCACCGACACTACCCGCTGAGCCTGGGAGGTCCAGGCCGGCGGGCGGATACGGCCATTGGCCGGCAGCGAGGAGGGCAGGGCCTCCTTAATGTCCAGCAGGTAGTTGCCCTCTGGCGATCCCTTTCCTTCGACCAGCACGATGTGGCGCTCCACGCCCAAGCTGCCGGTGCCGGCGATGCGGCGCGCCACATCCAACACTCGGAAAAATTCCGGATTCTCCTGAGTAGCGGCGAAGGTCTTGAGCCAGGCTTTGACTCGGGCCTGGTCGGCTTCACTGGCCGCCAGGGCTTTACGTCCGTCGATGCGGATGCGCCGGGTCTTGCCTTTCAGTTCCGTGCGGCTGTCGAGATAATCGCCGCGCTTGCGCTTTTGCAGGCCGTCGAGCAGGTCTCGCACCAGACCGTCGGCGGTTTCGCATTCCACCCAACGGGCCTTGCCCTCGGCCAGGGCTGCAGCGTAGGCGTCTACGAAGGTCTGGCACAGGGCGCCGGCCTCGGCGCGGTTCACGCCGAGGCTGACTACGCCCAGATGCACGCTGGCGAGAAAGCGCGCTAGCTCCCAGGTGCAGGGGGCGAGGGCGGCTTCGTCGAAATCGTTCAGGTCGAAATACACCAGGCGGTTGTCGCCCTTGTAGCTACCGAAATTTTCCAGATGCAGGTCGCCGCAGACCCAGGTCACCGGGGCCTGGTCGAACACCGGTGCAGGTGGAATCCGTGCATAGAACAGGTGGCAACTGCCACGCAAAAAGACGAAGGGATCGGCGCGCATCTTTTGCAATTTCAGCGCGAGACGCTCCGGGTCGCGGCCGGCGTTGAATTCGCGGATCAGGCTTGCGGCGTCTTTCATGGGGAGTCCCTTGGGTGGTGTCGCTTTATTGTCGGCGGGCGAAGCTGTCAGCAAGCTGTTGTCCGGGGTGGCCTGGGTAGAATCGCGGCCGGCTCATTTTCTCTTCTCCCATGCTCCAAATCAGCGTCGATTATGTTCCCGCCGAAGACCGGCTGTTGCTCCGTATCGGTGTCGGCGATACCGAAGCCTCGTTCTGGCTGACCCGCAAATTGGTCAAGGCGCTCTGGCCCCTGCTCGGCGAAGCCGCGTTGCGCCTGGTGCCGGGCGCCAACTGGTCGCCGACGGCGCGGCGCGAGGCCAGCGAGATGCAGCGCCAGGCCGAGGCGCAGAAGCTCGATTTTGCGACGAGCTACAACGCCCAGCGCAAGCGGGTTTGGGGCGACAGCCCGGTGCGGGTGAATGTGGTGGAAGTGCTGAGCCACGCCGAAGGCAACCATGCGCTGCGCTTCCACGCCGACAACGGCCAATATCTTGAGGTCAGGCTCGATGCGCAGGTGCACGCCGGCATCACTGAACTTTTGCGCAAGGCCGTCACTCAATCGGATTGGGACTTG
>DATDMT010000063.1:0-13028 GCA_036518635.1 Rhodocyclaceae bacterium
CCTATCTCCCCGAAAAGATCGACGGTGTGCGCCCCGGCATGTTCGCCCGGCTGCATCTGTTGACCGGTTCGGCGAAAAAGATCGTGGTGCCCTCCGGCGCCGTGGTTCGCCGCGGCGAAGTCAGCTTGATCTATGTGCTGGACGATAAGAGCGCGCCGCGCCTGCGCCAGGTGCGCCTCGGCGAAGCCCAGGCGGGCGGCGACATCGAAGTACTGGCGGGTCTCGCCGCCGGCGAAACCATTGCCCTCGACCCGATCCGGGCCGGCATCGACACCAGGAAAAAGCCGTAGGAGAAGTCGCAGCGAACACCAGGCAGCACCCACAAAAAGGAGGAGACAAGATGGCCCACATCGTCATCATCGGTGCCGGAATCGGCGGCATGCCCATGGCCTATGAAATGCGCCAGATGGCCCGCAAGGAAGACCGGATCACCGTCATCACCAACAATCCGAAGTTCCACTTCGTTCCCTCCAATCCATGGGTGGCGGTGAAATGGCGGATGCGCGAGGACATCGAACTGGAAGTGGCGCCGTTGCTGGAAAAGCAGGGCATCGCCTGCATCGTCTCCGGCGCCAAGCGGGTGCATCCCGAACGCAACCAGGTGGAGCTGGAGAACGGCAACACGGTGGACTACGACTACCTGATCGTCGCCACCGGCCCCAAGCTGGCCTTCGACGAGATCGAAGGCCTCGGCCCCCGCGGCCACACCCAGTCGATCTGCCACGTCGAGCATGCCCACACGGCGCAGCAGGCCTGGGACGAATTCGTCCAGGCCCCCGGCCCGGTGGTCTGCGGCGCGGTGCAGGGCGCCTCCTGCTACGGCCCGGCCTACGAGTTTGCCTTCATCATGGATGCGGACCTGCGCAAGCGCCGCATCCGCGACAAGGTGCCGATGACCTTCGTCACCGCCGAGCCCTATGTGGGCCATCTCGGCTTGGGCGGCGTCGGCGATTCCAAGGGCCTGTTGGAATCGGCCCTGCGTGAGCGCCACATCAAGTGGATTTGCAACGCCAAGACCACCAAGGTGGAGGCGGGCAAGATGTACGTCACCGAGCACAACGAGGATGGCACGCCGAAGAAGGAACACGTGCTCGACTTCAAGTATTCGATGATGCTGCCGGCCTTCAGGGGCGTGGATGCGGTGTTCGGCATCGAGGGCCTGACCAATCCTCGTGGCTTCGTGCTGATCGACGACTACCAGCGCAACCCCAAGTTCCAGAACATCTACTCGGTGGGCGTCTGCGTCGCCATTCCGCCGGTGGAGCCGACGCCGATTCCGGTGGGCGCGCCGAAGACCGGCTACATGATCGAGTCGATGGTCACCGCCACGGCCCACAACATCCGCGAAGTGCTGGACGGCAAGGCGCCTTCGCGCAAGGCCACCTGGAACGCGGTCTGCCTCGCCGACTTCGGCGACACCGGCGTCGCCTTCGTCGCCCTGCCGCAGATTCCGCCGCGCAATGTGAACTGGTTCGCCGAGGGCAAGTGGGTCCATCTGGCCAAGGTGGCCTTCGAAAAGTACTTCATGCGCAAGATGAAAAAGGGCACCTCGGAACCCATCTACGAAAAGATTCTGATGGGGGCGATGGGGATCATGAAACTAAAGGATCGATAAGCCCTCACGGGCCGCATACACATGGGTATTTCCGGACGCATCGCCGCCTTTTTTCTGCGCAACTCGATGACGCCGCTGTTGGCGATCATCGCCTTGCTGCTGGGTCTGTTCGCCACGCTGATCACGCCGCGGGAGGAGGAGCCCCAGATCAACGTCACCATGGCCAACGTCTTCGTCCCCTTTCCCGGGGCCTCGGCCAAGGACGTGGAAAGCCTCGTGGCGCGGCCGGCGGAGCAGGTGCTGTCGCGCATCTCCGGCATCGACCATGTGTTCTCCGTGTCGCGGCCGGGGATGGCGGTGATCACCGTGCAGTACGAGGTGGGGGTAGCGGAACAGACCGCCCTGGTGCGGCTCTACGACACCATCCATTCCCACCGCGACTGGATTTCCAGCAATCTCGGGGTGCTGGAGCCGATTATCAAGCCCAAGGGCATCGACGACGTGCCCATCGTCTCCCTGACCTTCTGGAGCCGCGACGCCGACAAGTCCGGCTACGAGATGCAGCAGGTCTCCCGGGCGGCGGAGATCGAGCTGAAGCGGATCAAGGGCACTCGCGACGTGGAGACCATCGGCGGCCCGGGCCATGTGATCCGGGTGGTGATGAACACCGAGCGGATGAACGCCTACGGCATCAGCGCGCAGGATCTGCGCGCCGCGCTGCAGTTGTCCAATGCCTCCCAGCCGGCCGGCACCCTGGTTGCCGGCAACAAGGAGGTACTGGTCCAGGCCGGCACCTACATCGAGAGTGCCGCCGACGTGAAGCGTCTGGTGGCCGGCGTCGCCAACGGCCGGCCGGTCTTCGTCGCCGACGTGGCGGAAGTGATCGACGGCCCCGACCAGCCGAATCGTTACGTCTGGCATGGCATCGGCAAGGGCTCCGGCGCCGAGGCGGCGGCCGGTGAGGAGCACCCGGCGGTGACCCTAGCGATTTCCAAGAAGCCCGGGGTCAACGCCGCCGACGTCGCCGAATCGGTGATTGCCCGCGCCACCGCCCTGAAGGGCACGGTGATCCCGGAGGGCGTTGAATTCACCGTCACCCGCAACTACGGCGAGACCGCCACCGACAAGGCCAAGAAGCTGATCGGCAAGCTGGTGTTCGCCACCGCCTTCGTCGTCGCCCTGGTGTTCTTCGCCCTTGGTCGGCGCGAGGCGTTGATCGTCGGCACGGCGGTGACCCTGACCCTGGCGGCGACCCTGTTCGCTTCCTGGGCCTGGGGCTTCACCCTCAATCGGGTGTCCCTCTTCGCCCTGATTTTTTCCATTGGCATCCTGGTGGACGACGCCATCGTGGTGGTCGAGAACATCCACCGCTGGCAGGCCCTGGAACCGCAGACGCCGCTGTACAAGCTGATCCCCAAGGCGGTGGACGAGGTCGGCGGGCCGACCATCCTGGCCACCTTCACGGTGATCGCCGCGCTCTTGCCGATGGCCTTCGTCAGCGGCCTGATGGGGCCCTACATGAGCCCGATCCCGATCAATGCCTCGATGGGCATGTTCATCTCCCTGGCGATCGCCTTCGTCATCACCCCCTGGCTGGCTCTGCACCTGATGAAGCCCCTGGCCCATGGCCACGGCGACGAGCAGGTGGCGGGCAAGCTGGACGGCCTGTTCCGCCGCGTGATGCCGCGTTTCCTCGGCCAGGATGGCGCGGTGGCGCGGCGCAAGCTGTGGCTGGCGGTGCTGCTGCTGATCGTCGGTTCGGTGTCTCTCGGCGTGTTCAAGCTGGTGGTGCTGAAGATGCTGCCCTTCGACAATAAGAGCGAGTTCCAGGTGGTCCTCGACATGCCGGTGGGCACGCCGCTGGAAGAGACCGCCCGGGTGCTGCGCGAGATGTCCGCCGAACTCGCCAAGGTGGAGGAGGTGCGCGACTACCAGGCCTATGCCAGCAGTGCCAGCCCGATCAACTTCAACGGCCTGGTGCGCCAGTACTACCTGCGCAGCAATCCGGAAATGGGCGACATCCAGGTGAATCTGGTGGACAAGTCCCAGCGCCATCGCAAGAGCCACGAGATCGCCGTCTCGGTGCGCGACGCGGTCCAGGCGGTGGCGAAAAAATCCGGCGGCAACGCCAAGCTGGTCGAGGTGCCCCCCGGCCCGCCGGTGCTGTCGCCCATCGTCGCCGAGGTCTATGGCCCCGACTACCCGGGGCAGCTGAAAGTCGCGCGCAAGGTCCGCGCCGCCTTCGAGGGCACCGCCGACATCGTCGGCGTGGACGACACGGTCAATGCAGTGGCGGAGAAGGTGGTGCTGCGCGTCTCCCAGGCCAAGGCGGCCCTGGCCGGGATGGCCCAGCGCGACATCGTCGATGTGGTGCGGATGGGCCTCTCCGGCGAGGACGTGACGCCGGTGCACGATGGCGAAGCTAAATACGAAATTCCGGTGCGGGTGGTGCTGCCGGCGGAGCGGCAGAATTCGGTGGAACAATTGCTGAAGCTGAAGGTGCGCGCCAGCCAGGGCCCCAATGCCGGCCAGCTAATCCCGGTGTCTGAACTGGTAGAGGTGAACAAGGCGCGGCGCGAGCAGGTGATCTATCACAAGGACCTGCTGCCGGTGGTCTATGTCACCGGCGACATGGGCGGCAAACTGGACTCGCCGCTGTACGGCATGTTCGGCATTCGCACCAAGCTGCCGGCCGATGTGGCCGAGTATTTCATCCGCCAGCCAGCCGACCCCTATGCCGGCTACGCCATCAAATGGGACGGCGAGTGGCAGGTGACCTACGAGACCTTCCGCGACATGGGCGCCGCCTACGCGGTAGGCCTGGTGTTGATCTACCTGTTGGTGGTGGCCCAGTTCAAGAGCTATCTGGTGCCCCTGATCATCATGGCGCCGATCCCGCTGACCATCATCGGCGTGATGCCCGGCCACGCGCTGCTGGGCAGCCAGTACACCGCCACCTCGATGATCGGCATGATCGCCCTGGCCGGCATCATCGTGCGCAATTCGATCCTGCTGGTGGACTTCATCAACCAGCAAGTGGCCGAGGGCATCGACTTCGCCGAGGCGGTGATCCGCTCCGCCGCGGTGCGTGCCAAGCCCATCGCCCTGACCGGACTGGCGGCCATGCTCGGCGCCCTGTTCATCCTCGACGACCCGATCTTCAACGGCCTCGCCATCAGCCTGATCTTCGGCATCCTGGTGTCCACCGTGCTGACCCTGGTGGTGATTCCCGTCCTCTACTATGCGGTGATGAAGCACCGCATCCTGCCCCAAGGAGAAAACCCATGAACGCCAACCAACTAATCCGCATCTTCGCCGGCGCCTTCGTCATGCTGTCCCTGGCCCTGGCCCATTTCAACGGCCAGGCCGACCTGTCCAAGCTGTCCTGGCTGTGGTTCACCGCCTTCGTCGGCGCCAACCTGTTCCAGAGCGGCTTCACCGGCTTTTGCCCGCTGGAGATGATCCTGCTCAAGCTCGGCGTGGCGAAGCGTTAAAGGCCTTCTGCCGCGCTGGGCAAGTCGCTGAATAGCTGGATGGTTGAATAGTTGAGGTAATGAACGGCCGCTATAATTCATAGCTCTTGGGCGCTGCTGGCCCTGCCATCGGTCCATTGCCTTGAGCCAAGCGCCTACCCCCGCTGACTTTGTGCTGCACGACGTCGCCGACGTCGATGCGGCCGTCCTGCGCCAGCGTCTGGAGCATGGCGAGCGGATCGGCTTCCAGTTTTCCAATCTGCATGAGATTCCGCGTCTGGCCGATTTGCTGTCCGGCTTCTGCCCGTCGCCGATGACCGTATCGCTGGGGCTGCTGGAACTGATGGTGAATGCCGTCGAGCATGGCTGTCTCGGCATCGACCACCAGGAAAAGCTCACGCTGCGGCGCGAGGGACTGTGGGAGGAGGAGGTCGCGCGCCGTGCCGCCCTGGCGGAGAACCGCGGCCGCCAAGCCAGCGTCAGCCTGACCCGCAACGGCCCCTGGCTGACCTATGCCATCGCCGACCCGGGGGAGGGCTTCGATTGGCGGCCCTATCTGGACTTCGACCCGGAGCGGGAAGAGGACTATGCCGGCCGCGGCATCGCCCTGGCGGCGCGTCTGGCCTTCGACCGGGTGGAATTCCTCGGCAAGGGCAACGTAGTGCTGGCCTCGGTCGGCATGCTTTCCAGCCAGAGCTGAAACGCCGATGGATGCCGTGGTCGCCGCAGATTTCCGTAGCGGTTGCGCATCCAACCAAAGTTATAATCCCCTAGGGATTAACTTAGGTATTGCGGCATGATCGAACAGCAGGGATTGGCGGCGGCGAAGATCAAGGTGCTGGCCGTGGACGACACCGCCACGAACCGCCAGATTCTCCAGGTCTTCCTCTCCAAGCTCGGCTACGAAACCATCGCTGCCGCCGACGGTGCGGAGGCGGTGCGGCGTTTCATCGACGACAAGCCGGACATCGTCCTGATGGACGTGATGATGCCGGTGATGGACGGCTACGAGGCCACCCGCCAGATCAAGTCCCTCTCCGGCGGTCGCTGGGTGCCGGTGATCTTCCTCTCCGCCCTGGACAAGGACGAGAACCTGGTGGCCGGCCTGAATGCCGGCGGCGACGACTACCTGACCAAGCCGATCAATTTCGTCATCCTCGACGCCAAGCTGCGCTCCTTCGCCCGCACCCTGGAGATGCAGCGCAACCTGGACATGGCGCGCAAGCAGGTGGCGGCCATCGCCGAGAACATCATCGACGCCATCGTCACCATCGACGAGCAGGGCGTGATCAACTGGTGCAGCCCCTCGGCCCTTTCCATGTTCGGCTATGGCATGGACGAACTGGTCGGCCAGAACGTCAATATCCTGATGCCGGCCCCCTGGCGCGACGAGCACGACGGCTACATTGCCCGTTACGTGGCGGGCGGCACGCCGAAGATCATCGGCATCGGCCAGCGCCAGGTCTCCGGGCGGCGCAAGAATGGCCAGTTGTTCCCCGCCGAGCTGGGCGTCACCGAAATGATGACCGAGGAGGGCCGGCGTTTCATCGGCATCCTGCGCGACATCACCGAGCGCAAGACCATGGAAGACCGCCTGCTGGCCAACGCCGAGCGGCTGCAGCGCTACCACGACGACCAGGAGCGGGAAAACCAGTTGGCCCAGGACATCATGACGCGGATGGCGCGCCATACGGGTCTGGAAGACCGCCGCCTGCACCACTGGATGGCCCCCGCGGTGAATTTCAGCGGCGACATGGTGGCCGGCAGCGTCAATCGCGACGGCAAGTTGTTCATCCTGCTGGCGGATGCCACCGGCCATGGCCTGTCGGCGGCGATCAGCGTGCTGCCCCTGCTGACCTCCTTCTACAACATGGTGGAGGAGGGCTATGCCCTGTCCGAGATCGTCAAATTGTTGAACCGGAATCTGCTGGCCAGCCTGCCCACCGGGCGCTTCGTTGCCGCCACGCTGATGTGCTTCGACCATCGGCAGGGCGTGGCGGAAATCTGGCAGGGCGGCATGCCGGAGACCATCTGGCTGGCGCGCCATGGTGCGGTCAAGGGTTATCTGCGCTCGGAGAACCTGTCCCTGGGCATTGTCGAATTCGACGATGCCGCGCTGGTGCCGCGCCGCTTGACGGTGGAGGAGGGCGACCAACTGGTGTTCTTCACCGACGGCCTGGTGGAGGCGGAAGATAGCGGCGGTGCCGCCTTCGGCATGGCCAACCTGGTGTCCACACTTGGGGCGGCGCCCAGCGATCGCCGCCTCGAAGCGGTGCGCACGGCGGTCTATGCGCATTCCGAATATCATGCGCTGCATGACGACTGTTCCCTGCTGCTCGTGGATTGCCGGCCGCCGTGCTGAATCCGGCCGTCTCGGCGTGATATTTGCTATGAATTCGGTATGTTGCGCGTACTCGTAATCGATGAACTGGAAAGCCGGGCAGCGGAAATCTGCGCCGGCCTGGCCCTGGCCGGCCATCAGGTGGCGGCCCTGCTGCCTTCCTGCCTCGATCTCTCCAGCAAGGTGGAGGAGATCAAACCCGACATCATCCTGATCCAGACCGACGATCCCTCGCGGGATACCCTGGAGCATCTGGCGGTGGTCAACGACGAATTGCCGCGGCCGGTGGTGGTCTTTGCCCGCAAGCACAGCAGCGCGGCGATCCGCAAGGCGGTCAAGGCCGGGGTATCGGCCTACGTGGTGGATGGTCTTTCCGCCGACCGTCTGCAGCCGGTGATCGAGGTGGCCATCGCCACCTTTGAGGAACACCAGGCGCTGAAGAAGGAGCTCGACGAGACCACCAAGAAACTGGCCGATCGCAAGATCATCGACAAGGCCAAGGGCATCCTGATGAAGGCCCGCAACATGGACGAGGACGCCGCCTACAAGGCCCTGCGCAAGCTGGCCATGGACCGCGGCCAGTCGCTGCGCCAGGTGGCCGAGAACGTCATCGAGATGGCCAATCTGCTGACCTGAGCGGTCGGCGCCCTTGCTACATGCCGCGCCAAGTCGCGCGGCCCGCTTCCTTGGCTTCGTACATCGCCCGGTCGGCGCGCTCGATCAGGTCGCGGGCGTTGTCCGCATCCCGCGGGAAGAAGGCGATGCCGACGCTGACCGAAATCTCCACCTGGCGCCCGGCCACGGTGAAGGGAGCGGACAGGCTAGCGACGATCTTCTCCGCCGCCCTTTCCGCCGCTTCCGGCCCGGCGATGTCGGGCAGCACGGCGACGAACTCGTCGCCGCCGAGGCGGGCGATGGTGTCCTCCTGGCGCAGCATGCTGCGCAGGCGCTGCGCCACCTGGCGCAACAACTCGTCGCCGACGGCGTGGCCGTAGAGGTCGTTCACCGGCTTGAACTTGTCCAGGTCGAGGAACAGCAAGGCGGTCAGGCTGTCCTTGCGCCGTGCCTGGGCGATCGCCTGGGCCACCCGGTCCTCCAGCAGCGGGCGGCTGGGCAGGCCGGTCAGGGCGTCGAAATTGGCCTGGCGCCAGATGCGTGCCTCGGATTGCTTGCGCTCGGTGATGTCGCTGAACAGGGCGACGATCTGCGCCGGCCTGCCGTCCGGCCCGATCCGCGCGGTGAGAGTCAGGTCCTCGGTGAACTGGCTGCCGTCGCGGCGCCGGCTCTGCACCTCGCCGCGCCAATGGTTGCCGCCGGCGAGCGTGCTGCGCGCTTCCTGGATCGTCTGCTGGTCGATGCCGGACCACACATCCGCGGGCCGGCGGCCGACCGCGTCGGTGCTGCTGAAGCCGGTGATGGCGCTGAAGGCCGGGTTCACCTTGAGCACCCGGCCGTCGCCGTCGAGCACTACGATGGCTTCGGCGGACAGGTCGAACACCATCTGCGCCATATGCAGCCCTTCCTCGGCACGGCGCAGGGCGCTGACGTCCGACAGCGAGATCACCGCCCCGTTGATCGTGCCTTCGGTGGAGAACAGGGGTTGGGCGCTGACGTTGAACCAGCCGCTGCGGCCCTCGTGGTTGCTGATGTAGAAGGTCTCGTGATCGGTGACCTCGCCGCGGATGGCGCGCATCGAGGGAAATTCCGCAGGCGCCAGGCGATGGCCGTTGGCGTCGCTGGCGCTGACCTCCTTGCGGTTGTAGATGCCGGGGCGCACGCCGAGGATTTCGCCGGCGACGTGGTTGGTCATCACCGGCAGCCCCTGGGTGTCCACCACGAACACGCCTTCGGCCATGGCTTCCAGCACCATCCGATGGCGATGCTCGCTCTCCGCCAGGCGCTGGTCGAGCAGGTAGCGTTCGGTGATGTCGTGCACGATCAGGTAGGACAGCGCCTTGCCGTCCAACTCCACCGGGCCGACATGGATTTCCACCTGGCGCAATTCACCGTTCGCCAGGCGATGGGGCTGCAGCCAGTGGCGGCGATTGCTGCGTAGGGCCGATGCCTCCTCGGCCAGGAGCCGTTCCGCCGGCAGGGCACAGAGATCCTGCAGGTGCAGCTTGGTCAGGGCTGCCAGATCCCAGCCGTAGAAATCCAAGGCCGCCGAATTGGCGTCGACGATGCGGCCGTCGCTCGGGTCCACCAGCAGCTTCACCGCACTGTTGTTCTCGAACAGCGCCCGGTAACGGCGTTCCCGTTCCTGCAACTGCTTGTGTTGCAGGCCGGTGCGCAGCAACAGCAGGGCGACGATGACCGCCAGCACCGAGATCAAGCCCATACCGATGCCGTTGCGCAGGCGGCTTTGTTGCAGTTCGCTTTCCAGGGGGGCGAGGATCGCCTCGTGGTTGATGCCGACGTTGACGATCAAGGGCAGATCGTCGAGGCGATGCCAGGCGTACATCCGCAGTACGCCGTCGGCGACGCCGCGGATTTGCTGCACGCCGCGGGGCGGCGCGTCGTCCTGGAGGAAAGGCCGGTCGCTCGGGACGGCCTTGCCCAGTACCCGCTGGATATCTCGGTTGCGCGCCAGATAGGTGCCGTCGGCGAGCAGCCAGGTGATGATGTCTTCGCTGTCGCGGGTGAGGTCGCCGAGCGTATTCGACAGCACCTCCGGCGAGATCGAGATCACCGCCACCCCGGCGAACGCCCCGGCCCGATACAGGGCGCGCGAGAACTGGATCGACCAGCGGCCTGAAACCCGCCCCTGCAGGGGCTTGCTGATGTACAGGCGGTCTACGCCGCCGGCGCGATGAACCTTGAAGTGCTCGCGGTCGCCGAGAAACACCTTGCCGTTGAAGCTGCTGCTCGACCAGGCCAGGTAGCCCGTGGCGTCGATCAGGGCGATCTGTACCACGTAGCCGGCGGGCAGCGCCGCCCTGGCCGCCTCGGCGGCCAGGGCGAGGCCTGCGGCATCCGTGGCGGAGGAGTGGTGATCGCGCAGATGACGCAGCGCCAGGTCTACGCTGCCGACCGTGGCCCGCGCCTGCCAGGCCACCGCGTCGGCCAGTTGCTGGGCGCGCAGGCCGATCTGGTTGCTCGTCTCGGTGCGTACGCGGACCTGGCTGTCGAGCAACTGCGTCCAGTAGAGGCCATCCATCAGCAGGGTGACCAGCAGCACCACGGCGGCCATGCCATGTAGTCGGGTGAGAGTGACTTTTCCCATGGATCGCTTCAGGCAAATCTCCACGCTATTACTTTGTCCATAAGTAGCAGTTTCTCCGTGCAGCGTAAATGTCACAAGTCAAAGGTCCTGCGGATGCTGGGTGCTCCGCAGGGCCCAAAGCGGCGCGCTCTTGGTGCGCCTGCCTGGCTGCTGCACTGCATCAGTGCGCCCTTTCGGTGCCTGTAACGAATCCGACAAATATGGCGAAATCCTTGTGCCGCAAGGGTTTCGGCGATGTCGTTGGGGCTGGCACAGCGGTTGCTAATTAGCCTGTACGCAAGATCAAAGGCGGTCTTAGCGCAGCTTGTTCAGGACAACGGCGTCCTTTCACCTACGGGCACTTTTGTCTCGGGGTTGGAAGTGACGCCGTCTTTTTTTTGGAGCGTGAGATGAGCAATGATGTTCAAAACGATGAAGGACTCTCCCGTCGCGATTTTCTGCGCAGTGCTGCGGGCCTCGGGCTGGGAGCAGGTTTGATGGCCATGGTTCCTCCCGGTGTGCGTTCCGGCGCGTGGGCCGCGGGCTCCGACGCTCCGGAAAAAAAGGAAGTGCGGATCGGGTTCATTCCCCTGACCGACTGTTCCTCCGTGGTCATGGCCGCCGTGCAGAAGTTCGACGAAAAGTACGGCATCAAGATCATCCCCTCCAAGGAAGCCTCCTGGGCCAGCGTGCGCGATAAGCTGGTGAACGGTGAGCTGGACGCCGCCCATGTGCTCTACGGCCTGGTGTACGGCGTGCAACTGGGCATCGGTGGGCCGAAGAAAGACATGGCCGTGCTGATGAGCCTGAACAACAACGGCCAGGCCATCACCCTCTCCAACCAGCTCAAGGACAAGGGCGCGGTAGACGGCCCGTCGCTCGCCAAGCTGGTCGCCAAGAAGGAGAAGGAATACACCTTCGCCCAGACCTTCCCCACCGGCACCCACGCCATGTGGCTCTACTACTGGCTGGCGGCCCAGGGCATCGACCCCTTCAAGGACGTCAAGAACATCACCGTGCCGCCTCCGCAGATGGTCGCCAACATGCGTGTCGGCAATATGGACGGCTTCTGCGTCGGCGAGCCCTGGAACAACCGCGCCATCATCGACAAGATCGGCTTCACCGCGGTGACCACCCAAGACATCTGGACCGATCACCCGGAAAAGGTGCTCGGCACCTCGGCCGAATGGGTGGCGAAGTACCCCAACACCGCCCGCGCGATGACCGCCGCGGTGCTGGAAGCCGGCAAATGGATCGACGGCTCCCTGGCCAATCGCCGCGTCACCGCCGAAACCGTGGCGCAGAAGTCCTACATCAACACCGACATGGACGTGATCCTGGAACGGATGTTGGGTCGCTACAGCAACGGCCTCGGCAAGAGCTGGGACGACAAGAATTGCATGCACTTCTTCAACGACGGCGCGGTGAACTTCCCCTACCTGTCGGATGGCATGTGGTTCATGACCCAGCACAAGCGCTGGGGCCTGATCAAGGACGACCCGGACTATCTGGCCGTGGCCAAGAAGGTGAACCGTATCGACGTCTACAAGCAGGCCGCCAGCGCCGCCGGCGTGGCCCTGCCGAAGAGCGAGATGCGCAGCCACAAGCTGATCGACGGCGTGGTCTGGGATGGCAAGGATCCGAAGAAGTACGCCGCCTCTTTCAAGATTCATGCTTGAGCTGAGCGGACAAACCCTGCAACTTCGGGCCGGCAATGGCGCCGGCCCGCAACTGCCCCGTTGGCAGAGTGAAAGGAGAAATACCATGAGCGTTGTTGCCCTGAGACCCGTCGAAGCCGCCCCGGCGGACATCGAACCCGAGCCTGCTGCCGTGAAGCCCGCCGCCCCCGCCGAGCCCGCGCCGCAAGCCGCGGCCCTCTCCGCCGTGCCCGCCGCCACCCGCCTGCGCGAGGCCTTCCTGCGCTATGTCCCACCGTTGCTGGGCATCGCCTTGCTGGTCGCGATCTGGGGCCTGGCCACGATCAAGGGCGACGGCCCGATCCCCGGCCCCGGCGCTGTGTGGACCGAAACCGTGCGCCTGTTTTCCGACCCCTTCTACAGCAACGGCCCCAACGATCAAGGCATCGGCTGGAACGTGCTGTCCTCCCTGAAGCGCGTCGCCACCGGCTTCGGCTTCGCCGCCGTGGTCGGCATCCCGCTCGGCTTCATGCTCGGCCGCTTCGGCTTCATGAGCCGGATGTTCGATCCGTTGATCTCCCTGCTGCGCCCGGTGTCGCCACTGGCCTGGCTGCCGATCGGTCTCTTGGTGTTCAAGAAGGCCGATCCGGCCGCCACCTGGACCATCTTCATCTGTTCCATCTGGCCGATGATCCTCAACACCGCCGAGGGCGTGCGCCGCGTGCCCCAGGACTACCTGAACGTGGCCCGGGTGCTGAACCTGTCGGAAACCAAGATCGCCACCAAGATCCTGCTGCCCGCCGTGCTGCCCTACATGCTG
>DATDMT010000064.1:0-17112 GCA_036518635.1 Rhodocyclaceae bacterium
GCGACTGGTTCATGATCGCCCGTTCGATGTTCTGCCGGATCCACCAGGTGGCATAGGTGGAGAAGCGGAAGCCGCGATCCGGATCGAACTTTTCCTGGGCGTGGATCAGGCCCAGATTGCCCTCTTCGATCAGGTCGTCCAGGGGCACGCCGCGGTTCTGGTAATGGCGGGCAATGCTTACCACCAGGCGCAGATTGGATTCGATCATGCGCTGCCGGGAGGCAAAGTTGCCGTCGCGCGCGGCGCGGGACAACTGCTGTTCTTCGGCAGCCGTCAGCAGCGGATTGGCACCGATCTCGTTGAGATAGAGCTGGGTGATGTCGTCGAGGAAATCCAGCGTGGCTTCCTCGGGTGGGGCGACCGCTTCTGCAGCCTCTTCGGCCAATTCCACCGGCTCCGCCGCCTGGGGATCTGCTTCGTCGTCGCTACTGAGGGATTCGTTGGACATGACGGAGGGCCGCTTGAGTGAATTGACGGGCTAGCGTTTGGGCAGGTAGGCCAAGGGGTCTACCGGTTTGCCTTGACGGCGAATCTCGAAATGCAGCTTGGGTTGGTCGGAATCGGTGCTGCCTACTTCGGCAATCTTCTGTCCCCGGGTCACGGATTGACCTTCTTTCACCAGTATCTGGCTATTGTGAGCGTAGGCGGTCAAAAAGGTTGCATCGTGCTTGATGATTACCAGCTTGCCATAACCGCGCAGCCCGCTGCCGGCATACACCACCTTGCCGGCACCGGCCGCCGTAACCGGGTCGCCGTTCTTGGCGGCGATGTCGATACCCTTGTTGCTGGCCTCGTTGAAGGTGGCAGTAGGCTTGCCGGCCACCGGCCAGGCCCAGTCGCCGGCTTCGGCAGATTTTTCGGAAGCCGCTTCGGCGGCTTTTTCGGCAGGCTTTTCGGCCACTTTTTCCGGCGTCTTGGTCGCTGCCGCATCGGGCTTTTGCAGGCGCGCCAGGGCTTCGTCCGAATAGGGCTCCTTGCCGCCCTTGGGCTCGCGCTTCAACACTGGGCTGGCGGCAACTGCCGTCGTGGCTTCGGCGGCGGCCGGCGCGGTTACCGGCTTGGCTACCGCAGCGCCCTCAGGGGGCACCACGCGCAGCACCTGGCCGACATTGATCTTGTTCGGGTCTTCGAGCTTGTTCCAGACCGCCACTTCGCGGTAATCCTGGCCATGGTCGAGGGCGATACGCAAAAGGTTGTCGCCCTTCTTCACCAGATAGTGACCGGGCGGCACCTCCACCGGAACCTCGGCCGCCGCAGCGGCGGCGATAGCTGCACTGCGATCCTCCACCGGGGCCGGCGCATGGCTGGCGCAGGCGGCCAGCAGGCAGGCCATCACGATACTCGGCAGCAGCGCACGTAGGATCATTCAACTCCCGGCAGCAAGGGTACGAAACGAACCGCATCGTAACGATTTTCGATGAAGCCCTCGGGGCCCCGCTCGATCATCACGATCACCTGATGATCCCCCGATCCCATCGGCAGAATCAGCCGCCCTCCCGGTGCCAGTTGCTCCAGCAGTTTCTGCGGAGCGGACATGGCGGCAGCGGCAAGGATGATGGTATCAAAAGGCGCCGCCTCCGGTAGCCCGAGATTGCCATCGGCATGTTTCAGGCGGACCTGACCGAGGCCGATCTGTTTAAGGTTTTCCCTAGCCCGCGCCAGCAGCGGGCCGATGCGCTCGACGGCATAAACCTGCTTGGTCAGCATGGCCAACACCGCCGCCTGGTAACCGCAACCGGCACCGACTTCCAGCGTCTTGCCGAGGCCGGCGCGGCCGGCCAGCAGCAACTCGATCATGCGGGCGACGACGAAGGGCTGGGAGATGGTCTGGCCGAGAATCAAGGGCAGCGCCGTGTCCTCGTAGGCGCGATGGGCCAGGGCCGGTTCGACGAAGATGTGGCGCGGCACGGTGCCGATCGCATTGAGTACCCGCTCGTCGCGCACGCCCTCGGCCCGCAGCCGTTCCAGCATGCGGGCGCGGGTGCGCTGGGAGGTCATGCCGATGCCCTGGAGATTCATCCCAGCCAGTCCTTCAAGGCGCCCAATTGAGCGGTGTGGGTCAGGTCGATCTGCAAGGGGGTAATCGATACGTAGTTGTTGGCGACTGCATGGAAGTCGGTGCCCTCGCCCGCATCGGCGGCTTCACCGGCCGGGCCGACCCAATACACGGTCTCGCCGCGCGGGCTGATCTGGCGCACCACCGGCTCGGCCTTGTGGCGGCGGCCAAGGCGGGTCACGCGATAACCGCGAATCTGCTCCCAGGGCACATCCGGCACATTCACATTGAGCAGCACCGGGGCGCCAAAGCCTCCGGCCTGAAAGCGCGCCACCAGATCGCCCACCACCCGCTTGGCGGTATCGAAGTGGGCGCCGTATTTGCTGGCTAGCGACAGGGCGATGGAAGGCACACCAAGCAAATAGCCTTCGGTGGCGGCAGCCACGGTGCCGGAATACAGGGTGTCGTCGCCCATGTTGGCGCCGAGATTGACCCCTGACAGCACCATGTCCGGCAGGTGTTCGACCATGCCGGTGACGGCCAGATGGACGCAGTCCGTCGGCGTGCCGTTGACGTAATGGAACCCGTTCGCCGCGCGACGCAGGGACAGGGGACGGTCCAGGGTCAGCGAATTGCTCGCGCCGCTGCGATCCTGTTCAGGGGCAACGACAGTGAATTCGGCGAGGGGAGAAACCGCTTCGGCGAGGGCCGCAATGCCCGGCGCGAGATATCCGTCGTCGTTGCTTATCAGGATACGCATGACGGCGAATGGATGCGCTGGCTCGTTGGAAACGGTCTGGAGAATGAAAGAAAAATTGGTCGGGGCGGCGGGATTCGAACTCGCGACCCCTTGCACCCCATGCAAGTGCGCTACCAGGCTGCGCTACGCCCCGACTGGAGAAGAATTATACACGACGAGACCCCAAACCGCCAGGTCAGACGCGGAGAATTTCGATGATTTCCGCGAGTTCGGCGCGCAGCGAGCTAGAGGCTGCGCTTGCCGCGACAACCTCGGCCTGCTCCGCACGTTCGGCGCGCTCGACGCGGCCAATGCCATCGTCAAGACGATTGCGCGCACCACTGATGGTGAAGCCTTCTTCGTAGAGCAACTGACGAATACGCCGCACCAGCAGCACTTCATGATGCTGGTAGTAGCGGCGGTTGCCGCGCCGCTTGACCGGCTTCAGTTGGGTGAACTCCTGCTCCCAATAGCGCAGCACGTGCGGCTTGACGCCGCACAGCTCGCTTACCTCACCGATGGTGAAGTAGCGCTTGGCCGGGATCGGCGGGAGTTCTTCCCGATCAGACAGGCTGACCATTCTGGATGGCCTCGACAGCGGCCTTGAGTTTTTGACTGGCGTGGAAGGTCACGACGCGGCGAGCAGTGATTGGAATCTCCTCGCCGGTCTTGGGATTGCGGCCGGGCCGTTGGGGTTTGTCGCGCAACTGGAAATTGCCGAAGCCCGACAGCTTGACGCTGTCGCCGGCTTCCAGCGCGGTGCGAACTTCCTCAAAAAAGCTTTCCACCATGTCTTTGGCTTCACGCTTGTTCAAACCGACCCGCTCGAAAAGCAGGTCCGCCAGTTCCGCCTTGGTCAGCGTCATCTTGTTCAAAACTTCTCCCCCGATACCTCTTACGTCGCCCATCAAGCACGCAACTCCGCACCCAGTTTTTCTCGGGCCGCAGTGACCAGCGCAGCCATTGCGGATTCGACTTCCGCTTCTTCGAGCGTACGTTGAGTATCTTGCATAACTACCCGGAACGCAAGGCTTTTTCTGCCTTCAACGACCCCTTTGCCTTGATAGATATCAAACAGTTGGATGTCCCGAACTATGACAGGAGCAACCTCGCGCAAGGTATCCAGCAGGGGCTGCCAAGCCTGCTGGTGATCCACCACCAGGGCTAGGTCGCGCATCACGGCGGGGTAACGGGAAACCTCGCGGTAGGCCGGCATCGGCACATCCAACAGCGCCGCCAGTTCCAGCTCGAAGACCACCGGGGCGGTGCCCAGGTCGTACTTCTGCACCCAGCGCGGATGCAATTCGCCGATGACGCCAATCGCCTTGCCCTCCGCCAACACGCGGGCGGCACGCCCCGGGTGCAGCGCCGGATGATCGGCCAGGGTCTCGAAGCCGAGCGCCACGCCGGGGAACAGAGCCTCGACATCGGCCTTCAAGTCATAGAAGTCCACGTTGCGCGTCGCCGCGCCCCATTGTTCGGCCAGGGCCGGGCCTGCCGCCAGGGCGGCCAGGCGCAGGGGCTGGTGGAAACCGGTGACCGGCGTGCCGGCGCTGTCACGGAGGAAGACCCGGCCCAGCTCGAAGGCCCGCACCCGTTCCTGCTGGCGCTTGCGATTGGTGGCCAGCACGCCGACCAGGCTGCCGATCAGGCTGCTGCGCATCACGCCCATCTGGCTGGCGATCGGATTGGCCAGGGTGATGGGGGCAGTGTTGCCGGCGAAGTCGGCTTCCAGCGCCGCCTCGACGAAGCTGAAATTCACGGTTTCCTGATAGCCGCGGGCGGCCACCTGGCGCCGCACCTGCATCGCCGTGCGGCGCGCCTCGGGCAGCGCCATCATGCCGATCAGGCCCCGCGGCGGGCGCGGCACAATGTTGTCGTAGCCGTGCAGGCGCGCCAGTTCCTCGATCAGGTCTTCCTCGATTTCCATGTCGAAGCGCCAGGAGGGCGGCGTGACGACGAACTCGTCGCCGTGCTGCTCGAAGGCGAATTCGAGGCCGGTCAGCAGCCGGGCGATCTGGGCGGCATCGAAGGGCACACCGAGCACCTTGACGGCACGGGCGGTACGCAGCGTGACCGGCTTGCGCGCCGGCAGGTCGGCGGCGCACAGCGCTTCGACCACCGGGCCAGGCTGGCCGCCGCAGACTTCCAGCACCAGCTGAGTGGCGCGCTCGATGGCACGGCCCTGCAGTTCGAAGTCCACCCCGCGCTCGAAGCGATAGGAGGAATCGGAAGAGAAGCCCAGGGCCCGGGCCTTGCCGGCGATGGCGTCGGGGGCGAAGAAGGCCGACTCGATGAAGATGTCGCGGGTCCCATCGGTGACGCCGGAATCCTCGCCGCCCATGATGCCGCCCAGCGCCAGGGCCCGGGCTTCGTCGGCGATCAGCACGGCATCGGCCGGCGGCGTGACGGTCTGTTCGTTGAGCAGCAGCACCTGTTCGCCAGCCTTGGGCAGGCGTACATGGATCGCGCCGGACAGCTTGGCGTCGTCGAAGGCGTGCAGCGGCTGACCCAGCTCCAGCAGGACGTAGTTGGTGATGTCCACCACCGCCGAGATCGAGCGCAGGCCGCTGCGTTCCAGGCGCTGCTTGATCCAGGCCGGGGTCGGCGCGGCGGCATTGACGCCGCGGACGATGCGGCCGCAGTAGCGCGGGCAGGCGGCGCCGACTTCCAGCACCACCTTGCGGACGTCGTCCAGGGCCGGGGGAACCGCCGCGACAGCCGGTGCCTGCAAGGGCGCGCCGGTCAGGGCTGAGACTTCGCGAGCGATGCCGAGGATGGACAGGCAGTCAGCCCGATTCGGCGTCAGCTTCAGGGTGATCAACTGGTCGTCGAGATCCAGGTACTGGCGGATCGACTGACCGACGGGCGCGTCGGCGGGCAGCACCAGCAGGCCGTCGGCGGCTTCCGCCAGGCCCAGTTCCTTGGCCGAACAGAGCATGCCGAAGCTCTCGATGCCGCGCACCTTGGCCTTCTTGATTTCGATGCCGGGCAACTTGGCGCCCACCAGGGCGCAGGGCACCACCAGGCCTTCGGCGGCATTCGGCGCGCCGCAGACGATCTGCAGCAGGCCGAACTCGCCGGCATCCACTTTGCACAGGCGTAGCCGGTCGGCGTCGGGGTGTTTTTCGCAGGCGACGATGCGGGCCACCACCACCTGTTCGAAGGGCGGGGCCACCGGGCCCATCTCTTCCACTTCCAGCCCTGCCATGGTCAGCAGGTGGGCGAGTTCTTCGCTGTTCAGCGCCGGATTGCAGTAGCTGCGCAGCCAGGATTCGGAAAATTGCATGATCAGTTGAACTGGGAAAGGAAGCGCAAATCGCCTTCGAAGAACAGGCGCAGGTCGTTGATGCCGTAGCGGAGCATGGTCAGCCGGTCGGGGCCGAAGCCGAAGGCGAAGCCCTGGTAGCGGTCCGGATCAACGCCGCCGAAGCGCAGCACATTGGGATGCACCATGCCGCAGCCGGCGATCTCCAGCCAGCGGCCTTCCAGCGGGCCGCTCATGAAGGCCACGTCGATCTCGGCGGAGGGCTCGGTGAAGGGGAAGAAGGAGGGGCGGAAGCGCACCTTGAGGTCGTCGCTCTCGAAGAAGCGACGCAGGAAATCGGCGACCACGCCCTTCAGGTCGGCGAAGCTGACGTCCTCGCCGACCCAGAGGCCTTCGACCTGATGGAACATCGGAGAATGGGTGGCATCGGAGTCGACACGATAGACGCGGCCCGGCGCAATCATGCGGATTTCCGGCATGTGCTCGAGGTGGCCGTACTTCTCGATGTGGGCCTGCATGTAGCGCACCTGCACCGGGCTGGTGTGGGTCCGCAGCAGCACGTCCTCGCGCACCTGGCCGGCGTCGTCGAGCAGGTAGAAGGTGTCGTGCATCGAACGGGCCGGATGCTTTTCCGGCGTGTTCATGGCGGTGAAGTTATGCCAATCGGTTTCTATCTCGGGGCCTTCGGCCACTTCGAAACCGATCGAGCGGAACAGTTGCTCGATGCGTTCCAGGGTGCGCGTCACCGGATGCAGGCCGCCGCCAGGTTGGCCGCGGCCGGGCAGGGTCACGTCGAGGGCTTCGGCGGCTAACTGCGCCTGCAGGGCGGCATCGCGCAGGGCTTCGCGGTGACCGTTCAGAGCGCTCTCCACCTGTTCCTTGGCGACGTTGATGGCGGCACCGGCAGCCTTGCGCTCCTCCGCCGCCAGCTTGCCGAGGCCCTTCAACAGGGCAGTCAGCGAGCCGTCTTTGCCGAGATAGCGGGCCTTGGCTTCTTCCAGCTTGGCCGGTTCAGTGGCGGCAGCAAAATCGGCGACCGCCTGGGCAACGAGTTGTTCGAGATTTTCCATACGATCCAAAGCAAAAGGGAGGCCCCAGATTTCTGAGGCCTCCCCATGTTCGCGAACGATCCGCGAAAAGGCTCGCGCGGCAAGCCGCGCGGACTGCCGCCTTAGGCGCCGAGCTTGGCCTTGGCCTGGTTCGCCAGCGCCGCGAAAGCGGGCTTGTCGAACACGGCCAGGTCGGCCAGCACCTTGCGATCCACCTCGATGGAAGCCTTCTTCAGGCCGTTCATGAAGGTGCTGTACTTCAGGCCGACTTCCCGGGCTGCCGCGTTGATACGGGCAATCCACAGGGCGCGGAACTGACGCTTGCGTTGACGACGGTCACGGTAGGCATATTGGCCAGCCTTCATCACCGCTTCTTTGGCGATGCGATAGACCGTACTGCGACGACCGCGGTAACCCTTGGCCTGGTCGAGAACCTTCTTGTGGCGCGCGCGCGCCGTTACACCACGTTTTACGCGAGGCATTGTTGATCTCCTTTACGCGTAGGGAAGCATGGCGCGAACCTGCTTCACATCAGAATCATGAATCTCGGCCATACCACGCAGTTGACGCTTCACCTTGGTGGTCTTCTTGGTCAGGATGTGGCGCTTGAACGCCTGCGAGCGCTTGATACTGCCGCTGGCGCGCACTTTGAAGCGCTTGGCGGCACCGCTCTTGGTCTTCATCTTCGGCATCGAAGATTTCTCCTTATCGCACGGAGCAAGGTGGCCATCGCCTCGATGACACTTGATAACCCGCACCGCTTGGTATCCCCGCTGCGCGCCGACGGCCCGCAACGGAGGAATTCTTTACAGTCTTACTTCACCTGCACCTGCTTCTTCGAGGGCGCCAGCACCATGATCAACTGACGGCCTTCCATCTTGGGGAACTGCTCGACTGCTGCCAGTTCGCCCAGATCGGTCTTGATGCGCTCAAGAACGCGCATACCGATTTCCTGGTGGGCCATTTCGCGGCCGCGGAAACGCAGCGTGATCTTGGCCTTGTCGCCTTCGCCCAGAAACTTGATGACGTTGCGCAACTTGATCTGGTAATCGTTCTCGTCGGTACCGGGACGGAATTTAACTTCCTTCACCTGCACCTGCTTCTGCTTCAGCTTGGCCTCGTGGGCGCGCTTCGACTCCTGATACTTGAACTTGCCGAAGTCCATGATCTTGCACACCGGCGGCTTCGCCATCGGGGCAATTTCCACGAGATCCAGTTCCGCTTCCTCTGCCAACGCCAGTGCCTGGCGGCTGGACACGATACCGAGTTGCTCTCCGTCTACACCAACGAGCCGAATTTCGGCGGCGTTGATTTCTTCATTGACGCGTTGCGTCTTTTCCTGGGCGATGGTTCAGTACTCCAAAAAATCAAAAAAACAGGCCGCTACGCCTTGCTGTGCATTTCAGCCAGCAGACGTTCCGACAAGGCTGCAGGGGACATTTGCCCGAGATCCTGATTGCCACGGGCGCGTACAGCGACCAATCCAGCGGCCTTTTCCTTCTCGCCAACCACCACGATGTAAGGCCGCTTCAACAAGCTATGTTCGCGGATTTTATAGTTAATTTTCTCGCTCCGCAAATCGCATTCGACCCGCAGACCGGCTTCGCGCAGCATTTTTGCCACGGTTTGGGCGTAATCCTCCTGGCCTTCGGAGATCGCAGAGACTACCGCCTGTACCGGCGACAGCCAGAAAGGCAGGGCGCCGGCATGGTTTTCGATCAGGATGCCGATGAAGCGCTCCAGGGAGCCGAGTACCGCCCGGTGCAGCATCACTGGGGTGTGGCGGGCATTGTCCTCGCCCACATATTCGGCGCCGAGGCGGCCCGGCATCGAGAAATCGACCTGCATGGTGCCGCACTGCCAGGAGCGGCCGATGGCGTCCTTGATGTGGAATTCGATCTTGGGGCCGTAGAAGGCCCCCTCCCCCGGCAGTTCTTCCCAGGTCAGGCCGCTGGCCTGGAGACCCTGGCGCAGGGCCGCTTCGGCCTTGTCCCAGCTATCGTCGGAACCGACCCGGCCTTCGGGGCGCAGGGCCAGCTTGACCGCCACGTCGGTGAAGCCGAAGTCCGAATAGACCTTGCGCACCAGATCGTTGAAGGCCTTCACTTCCGGCTCGATCTGGTCTTCGGTACAGAAGATGTGTCCATCGTCCTGGGTGAAGCCGCGCACCCGCATCACGCCGTGCAGCGCGCCGGAGGGCTCGTTGCGGTGGCAGGAGCCGAATTCGCCGTAGCGCAGCGGCAGATCGCGGTAGGAACGCAGGCCGGTGTTGAAGATCTGCACGTGGCCCGGGCAATTCATCGGCTTCACCGCATAGTCGCGGCTCTCCGACTCGGTGGTGAACATGTTGGCCTTGTAGTGCTCCCAGTGGCCGGACTTCTCCCACAGGCTGCGGTCGAGAATCTGCGGGCAGCGCACTTCCTGGTAGCCGTTGTCGCGATACACGGCGCGCATGTACTGCTCGATCTCCTGCCAGACGATCCAGCCGTGGGGATGCCAGAACACCAGGCCCGGCGCCTCTTCCTGCAGGTGAAACAGGTCCAGTTGCTTGCCAAGACGGCGATGGTCGCGCTTCTCGGCCTCCTCCAGCATGTGCAGGTAGGCTTCCTGATCTTCCTTCTTCGCCCAGGCGGTGCCGTAGACCCGCTGTAGCTGGGCGTTCTTGGCATCACCGCGCCAATAGGCGCCGGCCACCTTCATCAGCTTGAAGACCTTCAGCTTGCCGGTGGAGGGCACGTGGGGGCCGCGGCAGAGGTCGATGAAATCGCCCTCGCGGTAGAGGCCGATGGCCTGGTCGGCAGGAATCGCCGCAATCAGTTCGGCCTTGTAGTGCTCGCCGATGGACTTGAAGAATTCGACCGCCTTGTCCCGCTCCCACTCCTCGCGGGTGATCGGGAAATCCTTCTTGGCCAGTTCGGCCATGCGCTTCTCGATGGTTTCCAGATCCTCCGGCGTGAACGGCCGGGGACAGGCGAAGTCGTAGTAGAAGCCGTTTTCGATCACCGGGCCGATGGTCACCTGGGCCTCGGGGAACAGCTCCTTGACCGCATAGGCCAGCAAGTGGGCGGTGGAGTGGCGGATCACTTCCAGGCCGTCGGCGTCCTTGTCGGTGACGATGGCCAGTTGCACGTCCGTCTCGATGCGGTAGCTGGTGTCCACCAGGGTTCCATCCACGCGCCCGGCCAGGGCCGCCTTGGCCAGGCCGGCGCCGATGGAGGCGGCCACCTCGGCCACCGTCACGGCTTGCGGGAATTCGCGTTTAGAACCGTCAGGAAGGGTAATCACCGGCATCTTTGCTTGCTCCAGAAACACAAACAGGGCGCGGCGCGCCCTGTCGAATGAAATTTGCCGCCATTTTAGCGGACATTGCGGCCGGAATGCGGCCGCCGAGCAGCCTTAGCTCAGGCGAATTCCGGTGCGGTGTTGTAGAAGGCGAAGGCCTCCTTCAGGCGCGTCTGCTGCGCCGCCGTCGCGCCGACAAATTCGATGCCGCAGATCGTGCGCCCGCCCTCCTCCTTCTGCCAGGCGATGCGCCCCTGAGTTTCCAGCGGCGTCTGGTGCTGATAGGCGCCGATATCGGCGGCCGGCAGCATCATCCGCAGCCGTACCGGGCGCTGCGCATCCAGTGCCCGGCTGAGGGCCAGCCGGGCACCATTCAAGCCGAAGTCGAGTGCCAGCGTTTCCTGAAATCCGCCATCCTGCGCCACTTCGGCCAGCATGCCGTGGGCCAGGCGCGGCTGGCCCCGCTTCTCGTCCGGCCGCGATTGCACCACCGTCTGGTGTTCGAAGCTGAAGCCCGCCATGGTCTCGCTGAGACGGCCGGTGACCCGATACAGATCGTTGCCGATGGCGGCGGTGGTTTCGACCTTGGCCGAGCTTTCGGAGAGGGTCGCGAACAGCTTCGTCAGGGATTCCTGCAACTGGGAGAACTGGGCCAACTGGCGCCGGCTGGCTTCGGCAATGGCATCGTTGGCGCTGGCGGCCTCGCTGACGCTGGCGGCCATGGTGCCCATCATCTGGGCGGTCTCGCCCGCCACCGCTTGGCCGGCATGGACCTTTTCCACCACCGCCCCCATCACCGAGCGCACGGCTTCGACCCGCCCGGTGAAACTCTCGACGATGCCGCCCACCTCCGACGCCGATTGGGCGGTGCGTTCGGCGAGCTTGCGCACCTCGTCGGCCACCACCGCGAAACCGCGGCCCTGCTCGCCGGCACGGGCCGCCTCGATGGCCGCATTGAGAGCCAGCAGATTGGTCTGGCCGGCGATGTCGCCGATGGTGTCGATGATCCGCGTGATCTGGCCGGCAGCCTCGGTCAATTGCGCCACTTCGGTGGAGACCCGGCTCACCTCGGCCGCGGTGGCTTCCATTTCCGCGATGTTGCGCTGGACCGTCGCCACCCCCTGGCGGCCCTGCTGTTCGACGCCACGCGTCTGCGCTGCGGCGCGCTCCGAACTATCCTTGACCTCCGCCGAAATCGCATTGAGTTCCTCGGTCGCACTCACCACGTCGGCGGAGCGGCTCTCCTCCTGGCGGCTGACCTCGGCGATATCCTTGGCGATGGTGGCGATCTGAAAGGCCGACTGGCCCATCTGCCGCCCGCTTTCCTCCACGTCGCGCAAGACCCGGCTGAGCTGGCCCAGCACGTCGTTGAAAATGCGCTGCAGGACGCCGATCTCGTCGTGGGCGGTGACTTGCACACCCTGGGTCAAATCCCCCTTTTCCACCGCCTGTAGCGCTTCGCACAGGCGCTGGATGGGCCGCACGAAGGCGTTCGCCAGGAGCCCGATCAACACGAACTGGCCGGCGAATTCCAGGCCCGACTCCCAGAAGGAATTGAAGATGTATGCGGAGTGATTTTCCGCCAGCCGCGCCACGACATCGGGGCTGGCACCGCCCGTCTGGGCGATCTCGATCATCTTCTGCAGCTCGTGGGACGCCAGCAGGCGGTTGTAGATCGTCGTCACCATGGTCACGACGAAAAAGCCCAATTGCAGTTTCCAGCGAATGCTCAAACCCAACAGCCAACTCATTGCCTGCTCCCAGAACATGGTCTTGGGCGAGTATAGGGGGCAGCCGCGAGAAATGACGCGGCGCAATGGTGACTCAAACGCTAGCCCCATATCGGCCAGCGCCCGCCCACTCAGGCCGCGCGCGGCTCCATGGCGATCGTGCGGGCGCGCAACTGGCCGCAGCCGCCGTCCACGTCCTGCCCCGCCGAATCGCGCAGGGCGCTGACGATGCCGTGGCGGTGCAGGTGGCGCGACATGGCAATGGCCCGCTCGGGGCTGGGGCGGCGGAAGCCGAGGCCATTGACGGTGTTGTAGGGAATGAAATTCATGATCGCGTACTTGCCCGCCAGCAGCCGGACGATGGACTCCAGCTCGTCGTCGCCGTCATTGACGCCTTCCAGCAGGGTCCATTGGTACTGGATCGGGTAGCCGATGCTGCGGGCATAGCGTTCACCGAGTTCGATCAATTCTTCCGGCGCGATGCGCGGCGCCTTGGGCAGCAACTGCTCGCGCAGATCGGCGCGGGTGGTGTGCAGCGACAGGGCCAGGGCCGGCTTCACCGGTCCCAGGGGCAAACGCTCGAAGACACGGCGGTCGCCCACCGTCGAGAACACCAGGTTCTTGTGGCCGATGGCGCCCTCGGTACCCAGCAGCTCAATTGCCTCTATCACATTGTCGAGATTGTGGGCCGGCTCGCCCATGCCCATGAACACCACCTTCTTCACCGGCCGGCGGGCCCGGGCCAGCACCACCTGGGCGACGATCTCGGCGCTGCCCACCTGCCGCTTCAGGCCATCGCGGCCGGTCATGCAGAACTGGCAACCCACCGCGCAGCCCACCTGGGTCGAAACGCAAACGCCGTCGCGGGGCAAGAGCACCGATTCCACCGCCTCGCCGTCGGCCAACCGCACCAGCAGCCGGGCCGAGCCGTCCTGGCCGGGATGCTCGGAATGCACTTGCGCCAGACGCGCCAAGTCCGCCGTCAGGGCCGGCAGATCGGCCGTTACGGCGGCGGGCAGCAGATGGGAAGGCCGCCGGCTGCCGCTGTCCAGGGGCAAAGCCTGCAGCCAGGCACGCAATACGCGGCCTTCGTGGCAAGGCTTGGCACCCTGCTGGCGCAGGCGTTGGCGGAGGTGTTCGATACGCATGGGGGGCGAATGCTAGCACCCCGTCGCCGGGCGACTAGTGGCTGGTGCCCTCGGAACGGTTGATCTTGTTCCAGACGTTGTACTTGCCCACCGGCTTCACCATCGGCAGGCGTTTCACTTCCTCCAGGGTCTGTGCGTCGTACACGATCAGCGCGCCGTCCATCTCCCACAGGCTGGCCAGGGCGTAGCGGCCGTCGCGGGTGAATTCGACGTGGGCCAGGGTCTTGCCCGGCACCGGGCGCAGGGCCTTGACCACTTCCAGGCTCTGCTTGTCGATCACCTGCAGGGTGTCCTTGTCCTTGCTCATCATCGAATCGACGAAGGCATAGCGGCTCTGCTCGTGGCTGCGCAGGAAGAAGCCGGGGCCGAGGGTGGGAATGGTCTTCACCGGCTGCCAGGTCTTCATGTCGATCACCGTCACCGCCCCCTGCTTCAGGTTGGTGGAGGCCATCACCGTGCGGCCCTGCCATTGCCAGGTAATGCCCGAGCCCAGATGAGGCATGCCCGGCAGGGCCAGTTCGGCAATCTTGCGCCGCACGTCGAGATTCACCACCTGTCCCTTGCCGTCGCGGGAGGCACCCATCACCGCGCTGTAGGACTGGTCGAAGAAGAAATCGTCGAACACATCCTCCAGCGGCGTGCGGCGCGGATTGAGGAAGCCCGGCAAAGCGATGGCCTCGCCCATCTTGTAGTCGTGCACATAGCCGTCGTAGATCGGCTTGGCCGCCGGGTCGTAGCTGATCTCCCAAAGTTCCGGCATGTCCTTCATCGCCGCGACGAAGCTGTGGCGCGGCGCGGCGTCATACACCGCCGAGACCCTTGAGAGCAGCTTGCCGTCCAGGCTACGGGCGTCGAGGGTCTTCACCAGATTCAGCTCGCCGTCGAAGATCACCAGATTGCGCGGCAGGTAGTTGGCGGCGATGACGTAACGGCCGTCGTCGGACACCGCCGCGTTGCGGGTGTTGATCCCGGCCCGCACCTCGGCCACCATTTTCAAATTCCACAAATCGAACTTGCTGATCCAGCCGTCGCGGGAAGCGAAGAACACATAGCGCCCATCGGCGGTGAACTTCGGCCCACCGTGCAGCGCATAGCGCGAGGCGAAGCGAAAGATCGGTTCCAGCTTGTCGCCGTCCAGCACCGAAACATGGTGGTCGCCGCCCTCGACGACGACGAACAAATTCAGTGGATCGGCCTTGAACACCGGCTTCGGCGACAGAGTGGCTGGATCGGTCACCTGGATGCGCGAGGCGCGGATCGCCGCGTCATTCCAGCTCGGCGCGGGGCTGACCGGCTGGTAAATCCAGTCCGCCACGGCGGCGATTTCCTCGGGCTTCAGCTTGCCGGCAAAGGCCGGCATCTGCGTGGCGACGCGGCCGTCGGTGATGGTCTTGATTGCATCGACCTTCTTCAGCCGTTCCAGATTCTCGGCGAACAGTGCCGGCCCCATCGCCCCCATCCGGTCGGCACCATGGCAGGCGGCGCAGTGCTCGGCAAAAAGGGCCGCGGGCTCGGCGGCGTGGGCAGTGCCGGCCAGCAAGGCGCCGACGGCCAACAACAGGTGCAGGGGTTTCAAGCGATTTCCTCGTCAGTCAGATAGCAGGCCGGGTCTTCGCCCCAGACGCCGGCACCCGACTGTTCGGCGCGCACCCGCGAACTACCGTTGCAGATGTCGAGATGGCGGCAGGTGCCGCAGCGCCCGGAGAGCCGACGCGGATGCTGGCGCAATGCGGCCAGCAGCGGCGTATGGGCATCGCCCCAGATCGCCGAGAAGGGCCGCTCGCGCACATTGCCCAGGGGCAGGTGCCACCACATGGTGTCGGGATGGACGGTGCCCAGGTTGTCGATATTGGCGACATTCACGCCGCTGGCATTGCCGCCCCACTGGCGCAGCTTGGCCTCGATGTGGGCCGCCTTCTCGGGAAAGCGCCGCTGCACCCAGTTGAGGAAGTAAGGCCCGTCCGCGTCCTGGTTGCCCGTGGTGAATTCGCGCAGGCGGCCGGCCTGGTGGTCGGCCCAGCAGGTGTCGAACAGCAGGTCCATCGCAGCCCGGCTGGTGGCGTGGTGGGCGTCGGTCTTGCGGTTCTTGTTGCCGCGACCGGCGTAGTTGAGATGGGAGAAATAGAAGCGGTCGATGCCCTCATCCGCCACCAATTTCAGCAGCGCCGGCAGATCGTGGGCGTTGTCCTCGGTCATGGTGTAGCGCACCCCCACCTTGAGGCCCAGATCGCGGCAGAGGCGGATGCCGGCCATGGAGGCGACAAAGGCCCCTTCCTTGCGGCGGAACTTGTCGTGGGTGGCCTCGATGCCGTCGAGGCTGACGCCGACGTAATCGAAACCGATCTCGGCGATGGCGGCGATGTTGTGCGGGCCAATCAGGGTGCCGTTGGAGGACAGGGCCGTGTAGAAGCCCAAGGCCTTCGAGCGCCGCGCAATGTCGAAGATATCCGGCCGCAGCAGGGGCTCGCCGCCGGAGAGGATCAGCACCGGCACATGGAAAGCCTTCAGGTCGTCCATCACGCCGAACACTTCCTGCGTGGACAGCTCGCCGGCGAAATCCTTGTCAGCGGAGATCGAATAGCAGTGCTTGCAGGTCAGGTTGCAGCGGCGGATCAGGTTCCAGATCACCACCGGCCCCGGCGGATTACGCCGCGGGCCGACCGGGGTGGGATCGGTCAGTTCCTTGATGAACTGGGAAATGCGGAACATCGAAATCTCCTCAGCCGGCGATGCGCAGGCCGGTCTTTTTCAGGATGCGGCTGGAAAACAAGACATCGCGGCCCTGGCAGGCGCCGGGAAATTCCCGGTCGATCAGGTCGGCGATGGACTCCACCTCGGCTTGCACTTCCTCGCGGGAGTGGCCATGGACCATGGCGAACAGGTTATAGCCCCACAGCGGCCGATAGCGCGGCCGGCGATAGCAGTGGGTCACCGCCTCCAGCGCGCCGAGGCGCTGGCCCACGGCGTCGGCCACGGCATCGTCGATATCCCAGACGCTCATGCCGTTGGCGGTATAGCCGATGGCGTAGTGGTTGGGCACCGCACCGATGCGGCGGATCGCGCCGCCGGCCAGCATGGCGCCGAGGCGGGCAATCACTTCGGCCTCGTCCAGGCCCAGTTGTTCGGCAATCGCCTGGTAGGGATGCGGCACCAGCGGCAAGCCACCCTGGGTGGCGACGACGATGCGGCGGTCGGTGGCGTCGGTAGCGTAGGTCGGTTTCATGCGCGCAATTTCATCTCGACAAAGTATTCCTGCTCCTTGGGGAACAGATACACCGGCAGGCCGGTGGCAGCCTCGATCGCATCGGCCGCCGGCAGGATGTCCGCCGGGGATTCGGTGGCCAGCACGAACCACATGTTCAGCTCGTGCTCGCGCCGATAGTTGTGGGCCACGGCGGCGAAGGCATTGACCTGCCGCGCCACCTCCTCGAAGCGGGCCTCGGGGGCCGACAGGGCGGCCAGGCAGAAGGCGCCGCCCATGCGTTCGATCTGGAACATCGGGCCGAAGCGGGTCAGCACCTTGGTGTCGAGCAGGCCCTGCAGGCGGCCGATCAACTCGCCCTCCTCCAGTCCCAACCCGGCCGCGGCTGCCGCAAATGGTGCCGAGCACAGAGGGAAATCACCCTGCAGGGCATTGATGATGGCGCGGTCGGTCTCGTCCAGCACCACCACGGGACGCGGATCATTCATGGTTGGCAACTCCGTTCTGGCGGGCATAGCGGGCGCCGCACTGCTTGAAGCGGCGCAGGCTGAACAGCACCCGGTGGGGCATGGCGTCGAGACCCAGCAACTCGGCCAGACGATCGCGGCGCGCCTGCACCTCCTCACGGCCCTTGCCGTGGATCATGCAGTAAAGGTTGTAGCGCCAGTGGGGCTCGGCCCGCTCGCGCCGGTAGCACA
>DATDMT010000065.1:0-9950 GCA_036518635.1 Rhodocyclaceae bacterium
CCCTGCTTGACGCAGTACTGGTGCAGGCCCGGATCGGACAGCACGCGGGCGCGGCCCGGTTGGATTTCAACAATGGTGTCGCCGATGGCACCGGGGATGGTGACCTTCTTCGGCGCCGACAGCGGCAGTTCGGCCACCACCTGGCCGTCGCGGCGGACCACCGCCCGGTCGGCGCTGCCGCCGCGCCACAGCAGGGCGAAGGAGGCAGCCACTAGCGCCGCGCCGAGCAGCATCACCGCCCAGTCGCCGGGCAGCAGCAGAGCCAGCCAGTCGCGGGCGCGGCTCACTGCCCGAGGGCGCGATGGCGCACCAGCACCCGGGCGTCATCGCGGAAGTGGCGCGCCAGCCATTCGGCGAAATACACCGAGCGGTGCTGGCCGCCGGTGCAACCCACGGCCACGGTCAGGTAGGAGCGGTTGTCGCGGACGTAGGCTGGCAGCCAGTCGGCGACGAAGCGGCGGATGTCCTCGGCCATTTTCAACACTTCCGGCTGGGCTTCGAGAAAATCCACCACCGGCTGGTCGCGGCCGGTGAGCGGGCGCAGCAGCGGGTCGTAATAGTGATTGGGCAGGCAGCGCACGTCGAACACCAGATCGGCGTCCAGCGGCAGGCCGTGCTTGAAGCCGAAGGATTCGAACAGCAGGGTCAGGCCCTCGGCCTCATCCACCGCGGCGAAATCCTTGATGAACTGGCGCAGCGCATTCGGCCGCAATTCGCTGGTGTCGATGCGGTGGCCGAGGGTGGCTAGCGTTTCCAGCGCCTCGCGCTCGCGGGCGATGGCCTCGGCCAAGGTCGTGTCGGCATCGGCCAGCGGATGGCGCCGGCGGGTCTCGGAAAAACGCTGGATCAAGACGTCGTCGCGGGCGTCGATGAAGACGAAGTGCGGATCGACCCGGCCGTCGTCGGCCAGGGCGCGCAACTGCTGCGGCAGGGCGGCGATGCTGGCGCCGCCGCGCATGTCGATGGCCACCGCCACCTGTTGATAGCCGTCGCCGCCGAGCTGCTCGGCGAGTTGCGGCAGCAGCGTCGCCGGCAGGTTGTCCACGCAGTAGTAGCCGGCATCCTCCAGCACGTGCAGGGCGACGCTCTTGCCCGAGCCGGAAAGGCCGCTGATCAGGATCAGGCGCATGAATTGTCCGGCTCTGCCGGGGCGCTGTTACTCGGGGCTAGCGGTTGCGGCGCCTGGGGCGCCTGCAGGGGGCGGCCGCAGCCGATGCAATTGCCGCTGCTAGGGTCGGCCTGGCAGATGCCGAGGCACTCGTAGTCTTCGTCTTCCATGGGCGGAATCTTACCTTGCCGTACAACGCTGCCGCGCCTGGGCCACACGGGATGCACTGCTGCGGCCGAGCTGCTGACAGATCCATTCACCGGTGGCGCAGAGACGATCGAGATCGATACCGGTCTCGATGCCCTGGCCGTGCAGCAGATAGACCACGTCCTCGGTGGCGACGTTCCCCGCCGCGCCGGGCGCATAGGGGCAGCCGCCGAGGCCGGCGACGGCGCTGTCGAAGTGGCGGATGCCGGCATCCAGCGCCGCCTGGATGTTGGCGACGGCCATGCCGTAGGTGTCGTGGAAATGGCCGGCCAGTTGTTCCGGCCGGGCGAAGGGCGCGCAGGCGGCGATCAGGGCGCGTACCTGGTGCGGTGTGGCGACGCCGATAGTGTCGGCGATGCCGACCTCGGCGCAGCCCACCTCGAACAGCTCGGCCACCACCCTCGCCGCCGCGTCGGCCGCCACCGCCCCTTCGTAGGGGCAACCGAGGGCGCAGGAAACATAGCCGCGCACCGCCACGCCGGCCGCCCGGGCCGCCGCCATCACCGGCTGGAAACGGGCGATGGATTCGGCGATGGAGCAGTTGGTGTTCTTCCGCGAAAAGGTTTCCGAAGCCGCGGCGAACACCGCCACCTCGCGGGCGCCGGCTGCCAGCGCGGCTTCAAGGCCCTGCAGGTTGGGCACCAGCACCGGATAGGCAACGCCGGGGCGCCACTCCAGCCCGGCCATCACCTGGGCAGCATCGGCCATCTGCGGCACCCACTTGGGCGAAACGAAGGCGGTGGCCTCGATCGCCTTGAGGCCGCAATCGGCCAGGCGGCGGATCAGATCGAGCTTGGTGGCGGTGGACACCGGCTGCTTTTCATTCTGCAAACCGTCGCGCGGACCCACTTCCAGGAGGGAAACATTCATGGCAAAACACGCAGGAAAAAGCGAGGTCGCAGCATAGCGCAAGGGATGCCGCCCTACCCTGCCCCAGCGCCTTCCAATGCCCTGCCTGCGCGCCATTTAAATTTTGCTGCATTGCAGCAATTTGAGATAGAATTCATAATTCAGACTAGAAGGATTTCGGCATCGCCCACCACCCCATGGCCAGCATCGATTACGCCTGCGAAACCACGCCCGAGCCCGGCAAGACATTCGATGTCGCCCCCGGCGTGCGCTGGCTGCGGATGCCGCTACCCCTGGCGCTGGACCATGTGAACCTGTGGCTGCTGGCCGACGGCGCCCACTGGGCGGCGGTGGACACCGGCCTGGCCACCGGCGAAATCCGCCAGCACTGGCAGACCCTGCTGGGCGAACACAGCCTGTCGCAACTGATCGTCACCCACCTGCATCCCGACCATCTGGGCAATGCCGGCTGGCTGCAACGGACCACCGGCGCGACGCTGGCGATGACCCTGGGCGAATACACCTCGGCCCACCTGCTGCTGGCCGAGGTCGGCCACTGGGCCTTCAGCGCCACGGAAAGCTTCTTCGCCCGCCACGGACTTGGCGACGACATGCTGGCGGCCCTCAGGGCCCGCGGCTCGGCCTTCAAGCGCGGCGTGCCGGAGATTCCCCTGTCCTACCGCCGCCTGCTCGACGGCGACGTACTGCGCATCGGTGCCAACGAGTGGCGGGTGATCGTCGGCTACGGCCATTCGCCGGAACATGCCAGCCTGTATTGCGCCGAGCTGGGCGTGCTGATCTCCGGCGACATGATGCTGCCGCGCATCTCCACCAATGTGCCGGTGCAGCCGCACAGCCCGGACACCGACGCCCTGGCGCTGTTCCTCGCGTCCATCGCCCGCTTCCGCGAACTACCGGCCGACACCCTGGTGCTGCCCTCCCACGGCAAGCCCTTCCGCGGCCTGCACGCGCGCATCGCCCAGCTCGAACAGCACCATGCCGAGCGCTGCGCGATCCTGCTGAACGCCTGCAAGACCCCGCAAACTGCGGCAGAATTGATTCCGATCCTGTTTGATCGGCCGATCAACGACGCCCACCAGATATTTTTTGCCCTGGGCGAAGCCATCGCCCACCTCAACCACCTCGAACACGCCGGCCGTCTGGTTCGGCGCGAAGAGGGCCCCATCACCCGCTACGTCGTTCCTGATTAGAGAGGTCACCATGTCCCAACAAGAAAAGCCCGCCCTGCCCGATCCGGCCGAAATCGCCCACACCTACGCCGAGGTGGCACAACGTGCCTCCAAGCTGATTTCCGATCACATCAAGCGCCAGGTGGAAAAGGGTGTCGATACGCCGTCCGACGAGCTGGGCCTGGCCCAGGCCTTCATGGACATGATGGCGAAGATGCTGTCGAACCCTTACAAGATGGCCCAGACCCAGATGAATCTGGTGTGGGACTACTTCTCCCTGTGGCAGACCTCGATGCTGCGCTTCGCCGGCATGCAGATGGCCCCGGTGGCCGCCCCGGTCAAGGGCGACAACCGCTTCAAGGACGAGCAGTGGGAAGAGCACTTCCTGTTCGACTTCATGAAGCAGTCCTACCTGATCACCGCGCGCCACATCCACAACGCCGTCAGCGGGGTCGAGGGTCTGGAAGAGAACGCGCAGAAGAAAGTGAACTTCTTCACCCGCCAGTTCATCGACGCCCTGTCGCCCTCCAACTTCGCTGCCACCAACCCGCAAGTGCTGCGCGAGACGGTGAACAGCCACGGTCAGAACCTGGTCAAGGGCCTCAACAACCTGCTGCGCGACATCGAGGCCGGCGACGGCAAGTTGCGCGTGGCGATGACCGACACCTCGGCTTTCGAGATGGGCCGCAACGTCGCCACCACCCCGGGCAAGGTGGTGTTCCAGAACGCGATGATGCAACTGCATCAGTACAACCCGACCACCAAGGAGCAGTTGAAGAAGCCGCTGCTGATCGTGCCGCCCTGGATCAACAAGTACTACATCCTCGACCTGCGCGAAAAGAACTCCTACATCAAGTGGTGCACCGACCAGGGCCACACGGTGTTCTGCATCTCCTGGGTGAACCCGGACGAGACCCTGGCTGAGAAGAGCTTCGAGGACTACATGAAGGACGGCATCCTGGCCGCCCTCGATGCCATCGAAAAGCAGACCGGCGAGAAGCAGGTCAATGCCGCCGGCTATTGCCTGGGCGGCACCCTGCTGGCCTCCACCCTGGCCTACATGGCGGTCAAGAAGGACAACCGCATCGCCGCGGCGACCTTCTTCACCACCATGCTCGACTTCTCCAACCCGGGCGAACTCGGCGTCTTCATCGACGAAGAGCAGATCTCCGCGCTGGAACACAAGATGGGCGAACGCGGCTACCTGGAAGGCGCGGAAATGGCCGGCACCTTCAACGCCATGCGCGCCAACGACCTGATCTGGTCCTTCGTGGTGAACAACTACCTGCTGGGCAAGGAACCCTTCCCCTTCGACCTGCTCTACTGGAACTCCGATTCCACCCGCATGCCCTGCGCGATGCACAGCTTCTACCTGCGCAACATGTACCTGAACAACAAGCTGTGCCAGCCCGGCGGCGTGACCCTGGACGGCGTGCCGATCGATCTGACCAAGATCAAGACGCCCTGCTACTTCGTCTCCACCATCGAAGACCACATCGCCCCGTGGAAGTCCACCTATGCCGGCTCCCTGCTGCCTTCCGGCCCGGTACGCTTCGTCCTCGGCGGCTCCGGCCACATCGCCGGCATCGTCAATCCGCCGGCTGCCAACAAGTACGGCTTCTGGGTGAACACCGCCAAGAATCGCCCCGCCGAAGCGGAAGAATGGTTCAGCGGCGCCAAGCAGACCGAAGGCTCCTGGTGGACCGACTGGCAAGCCTGGCTCACCGCCATGGACGACGAGATGGTGCCGGCCCGCGACCCCGCCAAGGGCAAGCTGAAGGTGCTGGAAGACGCGCCGGGCTCCTACGCCAAGATGCGCCTCGACACCAAAAAGGCCGTGGCCGCCTGACGCGCTTGCGCGCCAGGCACCAACGACGCCCGCCCCCTCCCATCCTCCCCCTCGCGGGGGAGGCTACTAAGCGGCTCGCTACGCTCGATATCACCGGGCGCTTTGTTCAACCGACAGCAATCGAAGGCGGGCGCCCAGCGCCCGCCTTTTTCATTTCAGGATACCGATGCGCGTCGTTCTCGATACCAACGTCCTGCTGTCGCTCTGGGCTTTCACCGACAGCAAATTCGCGCCCCTGCGTCAGCAGGTGGAAGCCGGCGAATGGGTGGCGCTGACCACCGATGAGTGCCTGGCGGAATTCCGCCGCGTCCTCGGCTATGAGCAGTTCGGCTACGACGAGCAGCGCCAGGCGCAGATTCACGCCGCCTATGCCGCCATCGCCCAGCACCACGACGGCCCGCCGCTGACGGAGCCGCTGCTGCCGCGCTGCCGCGACCGGGACGACCAGAAGTTTCTCGAACTGGCGCGGGACGGCGGCGCCGAATGGCTAATCAGCGCCGACAAGGACCTGCTGCGCCTAGCACGGCGCAACAAGCTGAAAGGCCTGTTCTACATCCTCAAACCGGATGCCGCCCTGGCTGCGCTGCTGGCGGCTGCGGAATCCTCCGCCAGCTAGCGCGCGCCATTTAGCGGTACCCCCCGCGCGCAGCCTGCGGCGACGCGCGTCGCCGCCGTTTCGCCGCATCGCGGCGTATGGCATCTATGTCTTTAGTGGAATTTACAGCCCCCGGGCAGTTGGATAGGCTACGCCGCTCTAGGACTTCGTCCTGAGCCGGCAAACCGCCACCGCCTCCTCCACTGACTGGACCATGCCCATGAGTCTCATATCGGCAGTACGGGAAGACTTTTCGCTCGGCGTCCCGCTCCCCTGGATGCTCTATGGCCAGGACGGCAGCAAGCTGCTGGAGTCGGGCGCGGTGCTCGAGACCGAGGATCAGTTGGAATCCCTGCTGGCGCGCAAGCCGCTGCGCGAACTCTCCTGGAACGGGGCCGCCACGCCGCAGCCGGAAACGCCCGAGGCCGCCGAACTCGACAAGGCCCTGGCCAATGCCGCCGAAAGCAGCTTCACCTTCCAGGACATGCGCCTGCGCGTCGGCGACCGCATCCAACTGCAGCCGCCGGCCACCGTCGCCCAGGACCGCTACATCGTCAAACTGATCGGCTATGTGGACAACGTCGGCCTGTTGGTTACCGCGCCGCTGGAGAATGGCCTGCGCGTGCCCTTGCGGGAAAACGACAAGGTCGTCGCGCGGATTTTTTCCAGCCAGAAAGCCTTCGGCTTCGGCAGCGTCGTCGCCCGCGTCTGCAAGATTCCCTACGACTATCTGCACCTGTCCTTCCCCGATCGCATCCAGGGTTCGGTGGTGCGCAAATCACCGCGGGTCCGCACCAACATCATCGCTTCGATCGCCCAGCCCGAAGCGGACGGCAACGACCGGCAATCCGGGATCATCGTCAACCTGAGCGCCGACGGCGCCCTGCTCAAAGCCCGCCAGCCCCTCAGCGACAAGGGCCAGACCATCCAGCTCTCGTTCCGCGTGAACCTCCACAATGTGGATGCCTATCTGACGGTGAACGCCATCATCCGCAGCGCTTTCGGCGACGAGGGCAAGACCGGCAACGGTGCGGCGATGTTCAACCACGGCATCCAGTTCCAGAACCTGCCGGCCAACGACAGCGTGATCCTGCAGAGCCTGATCTATCAGCAAATGATCGAGCAGCCCCAGTCCTTGACCTAGCCGCCGGCGCCGCGCGCCGCCCGGGTAACCGCCGTTCCTGCGAAGGGGTTCCAATTGATCAAGCAGATCTCCGCCAGCCAACTTGCCATCGGCATGTTCGTCCATGACCTGAACTGCGGCTGGATGGCGCATCCCTTCCTGACCAATCAATTCGCCGTCAAGGACACGGCGACGATCCGCAAAATCCTCGATGCCGGCATTCGCGAGGTCTCCATCGACACCAGCCGCGGCGCGGACCTCGCCGGCGAGCAAAAGGCCGTAGCGGTGCTTGCCGAATCGGCTAAGCAAATCGAGCCGGCGGCACCCATCCTGATTCCGCCCGCGCCCCTGGCGGAGGAGTTGCAGCGGGCGCGGAAGCTCCATCACGATGCCAACAAGCTGGTGTCCGGCCTGATGCATGACATTCGCCTGGGCAAGCAGATCGAGGTGGAGCAATGCGAGCCGCTGGTCGCGGGCATCATCGATTCCATCTTCCGCATGCCGAGCGCACTGCTGCCCCTGGCCCAGGTGAAGACCCGCGACGAATACACCTTTCAGCATTCGGTCTCGGTCGCCGCCTTATCGGTCGCCTTCGGTCGCGCCCTGGAACTGCCGCGCGATGTCATCCAGGAGCTGGCACTGGGCGGCCTGCTGCACGATGTCGGCAAGGCCCTGGTGCCGCCCGCCGTGCTCGGCAAGCCGGGCAAGCTGACCGACGCCGAATTCGTCGTGATGAAGCACCATGCGGCGCAGGGCGCCGAGTTGCTGGAGAACCTCCCCGGCATCAGCGAGATTGCCTTCCAGGCCGCCGCCCAGCATCACGAGCGCTTCGACGGCAGCGGCTACCCCCACGGCCTAAAGGGGGACGCGATCAGCATCTATGGCCAGATGATGGCGATTGTCGACGTCTACGACGCGATCACCTCGCTGCGCGTCTATCACAAGGGCATTCCCCCCACCGAGGCCCTGAAGAGCATGTTCGAATGGAGCGGAACCCAATTCAATCCGCGACTGGTGCAGGCCTTCATCAAGAGCATCGGCATCTACCCGGCGGGGTCGCTGGTGCGCATGGCGAGCGGCAAGATCGGCATCGTCCGCGAGGTGGTGCCGAGCAAGCTGCTGCAGCCGGTGGTGAAGGTCTTCTATCACGCCGACAAGCGCTGCTACCTGGACCCGGAAACCATCGACCTGTCCGCAGCCCAGGACAAGATCGTCGCCCACGAATCCTTCGAAAAATGGGGCATTGACCAAGCGCGCTGGCTATAGGCTAGCCGCCACGCCGCCGGCCCGTCAGTGGCTCGGCGTGACGTTGATGAAGGGCGTCGCCGCGCCGGACACCTGGGGCAGCTTGCCGTCCCACTTCTCGATCGCCTTGCGCTGATTCTCGATCTCGCGCAGACGGATCAACTCCACCGTCACCTGCTGTTTCTGCAAGGCCAGCGACTCGGCCTCGGCCTTGGCCTGGGTCACCTTCTGCTCGGCCTCGACGCGGATGCGCTGCAAGTCGCGTTCGGCCTTCAGCTTCAATTGCTCCGCCGTGGTCTTGGCCTCAATGGCCTCGTTGAAACTCTTGGAGAAGGCGAAGTTGACGATGGAGAACTCGTCCACCGCCACGCCGTGGCGGGTCAGCCGCTCCACCAGCAGGGCGCGGATGCGGTCTCGGACTTCCTGCCGCTTGGTGATCAGTTCCTCGGCGGTGTATTGCGCGGTGGCGGCCTTCACCGCCTCCTGCACCGCGGGGACGACGATGCGGTCGCCGATGGTCGGACCGACATCACGGAACACCACTGCCGCCTCCTTGGGATCAATGTGGTAGTTCAGCGCCACCGAGGTGTGCACCTGCTGCAGGTCCTTCGACGCAGCATCACCGGCGCCCTCGCCCTTCTGGATGCGCACGTCCATCAGGTGCACGCTCTGGGCGATCGGGATACGGAAGTGGATGCCCTCGTCGAGCACCTCCGGCGTCACCTTGCCGAAGGTGGTGATGACGCCTCGGTTGCCGGCCGGGACGATGGTAAAGGGGGCGAACAGCCACAGCACCAAGGCGGCGCCGCCGAAAGTCAGCACGGGTTTGAGCAAGGGGGACATGGCGAAAACTCCGGCAAGGGACTTGGTTGAAAAGGAGGAGGTCTTGCGCCCGGCCGACTCGGCCGCCGCGGCCGGCATTGCGGCCCCAAGCTGCCAAACCACGTAAAGCAGGCGCAACAGCAGCACGGCGACGACGCCTTCGATGCCGCCGAAGATCAGCGCGGCAATCAGCGCCGCGATGGTCCATTTGGAAAGCAGCAGGCCGGGCAGGGAGCGCGGCACCTGCTGCCGCAGGCGCTTCAGGCCATAGCGTAGGCGCTGCTGGATGTAGTCTGGATTCATCTCGGGCCACGCAAGGAGGACTTGGGCACTATAGCCCAAGCCCGTTACAGGTTGAAGCCGCGCGGCTTGCGCCCGGCACGGGCGAACAGCAGGTCGTAGAGCGGGTTGGGCAGCAGGCGCAGCAGCTTGGCGACGATGCCCATCTGCCAGGGCACGACGGCGTAGGAAGCGCCGCGATCCAACACCCGGGCGATGCGCCGCGCACCCTCCTCCGCCGACAGCAGGAAGGGCATCGCATAACGATTGACGCGGGTCATCGGCGTATCGATATAGCCGGGGCAGACCGTGCACACCTTGACCCCGCAGCCGTGCAATTCGACCCGCAGGCTCTCCAGCCAGGCGATCAGCGCCGCCTTCGAAGCGCAATAGCCGCCGGCACCGGGCAGCCCGCGGATACCGGCCACCGAGGCGATGCCGGCCAGGGTGCCATGGCCGGCGGTGCGCATCGGCGCGATGAAGGGATGCAGGGTGTGGATCGCCCCCTGGACGTTGATCTCGAAGACGCGGCGAAACACCGCCAGGTCGTCGGCCTCCTCGGCCAGGGTGCCGACCGAGACCCCGGCATTGGCGATCACCAGATCGGGCACGCCGACGCGGGCCATGAAGTCCGATGCGGCGGCCTGCAGCGCCGCGGCATCGGCCACATCCAGCGGATAGCA
>DATDMT010000066.1:0-16211 GCA_036518635.1 Rhodocyclaceae bacterium
TTCCGCGACGGCCGCGTGACCCACGACGGCGATACCGCCAGCATCCTGCATCTCGATCACGACCACATCCCCAACCAGCCTGGGAGCGCACAGCCATGCTAGCGATGCTCCTCACCCAGGCCTGGCGCGCGATGGGCGCCAATAAATTGCGCACCTTCCTGACCATGCTCGGCATGGTCATCGGCGTTGCCGCCGTGGTGCTGATGATGGCCATCGGCCAGGGCGCCCAGCAGGCGGTCAAGGCCTCGATCGACTCGATGGGCGCCAATCTGTTCATCATCCTTTCCGGCTCCACCACCGCCGGCGGCGTGCGTCTCGGCGGCGGCAATGCGCCCTCGCTGACGGTGGGCGATGCCGAGGCCATCGCCGAGTTGCCGGGGGTCGCCGCCGTGGCGCCGATCCATCCTGGCAGCGGCCAATTGGTCAACGGCAGCAACAACTGGAACTCCTCGGTGTTCGGCGTCACCCCGGCCTATCTCGACGTGCGTAGCTGGCCCCTGGCCGAGGGCCTGCCGTTCACCGATTCCGACGTGCGCTCCGCCACCCGCGTCGCCCTGATCGGGCGCACCACCGCCGACAACCTGTTCGGCGGCGAAGACCCGGTGGGCAAGACCATCCGCATCCGCAACAGCCCCTACGTGGTGGCCGGCGTGCTGAGCAAAAAGGGCCAGAGCCTGGACGGCCGCGACCAGGACGACACGGTGCTGGTGCCGCTCACCACCGCCCAGCGCAAGCTGTTCGGCACGCCCTTCGTCGGCTCGGTGCGGCTCATCCAGGTGCAGGCCGCCAACGCCGAGGCGATGGACAACGTGCAGCAGGGCATGACTTCGCTGCTGCGCCAACGCCATCGGATTCGCGAAGGCAATGACGACGACTTCACCATCCGCAACCTCACCGCCCTGGCCGATTCGGCCGCCGAGACCACCCGCGTGATGTCCCTGCTGCTCGGTGCCATCGCCTCGGTGTCGCTGCTGGTGGGCGGCATCGGCATCATGAACATCATGCTGGTGTCGGTCACCGAGCGTACCCGCGAGATTGGCATCCGCATGGCGATCGGCGCCCGCGAGGGCGACATCCTGCTGCAGTTCCTGCTGGAGGCGGTGATCATTTCCATCGTCGGCTGCCTGATCGGCCTCGCCATCGGCGTCGGCGGCGCGCTGCTGGTCAAGGCCTTTACCGGCACCCTGGTGGTGATCACCTTCGGCTCGGTCGCCATCGCCTTCGGCGTGGCGGCGGCGGTGGGCATCTTCTTCGGCTTCTACCCGGCGAAGAAGGCAGCGCGGATGGACCCGATCGAGGCCCTGCGCTACCAATAAGCCGCGCCGCTTGACGGCCGGCCCATTCCACCCGGATACTCGCTCCATGACTTCCCGCATCTACTCCCCGATGGTCCCCGTATGCCGCGCCCTGCGCGCATGGCGCGCCATTGCCTGCCCGGGGCCGGAAGTCAGCTAGACCAGTTTCAGATCGACTTCTGCAAAGGCCGCGGCTTCGAACCCCGCGGCCTTTTTGTTTTTCAGCCCACCTCGAAAGGAAATGCCATGAGCCCGATTACCCGCTGGATCGCCCTGTCCGTAGCCCCCGCCCTGCGCCGCCGCAATGCCGCCGCGCCCCAGCACCCACCGACAACGCCCAGCCCTTGAACCGGAGAACCCCATGTCCGTCCCCGCCGCTTATCTCGCCGTGATCCTGATCTGGTCCACCACGCCGCTGGCGATCCAGTGGAGTACCCAGGGCGCCAGCTTCGCTTTCGCCGTCTTCGCCCGCATGGCCATCGGTCTGGCCCTCGCCGCCTTGCTGGTGGTCGCCTGGCGCATCGGCCTGCCGCTGCATCGCCGCGCCCGCCGTGCCTATCTGGTCGGCGGCCTCGGCCTGTTCGGCGCCATGGCGCTGACCTACTGGGGTGCGCGCTACATCCATTCCGGCCTGATCTCGGTGCTGTTCGGCCTGACCCCGCTGATGGCCGGCGTGCTGGCCGCCGCCTTCCTCGGCGAGCGGGCGCTGACGCCAAGCAAGCTGGCCGGCATGCTGCTCGGCACTGCCGGCCTGGCGGTGATCTTCGCCCATGGCGGTGGCGGCAGCGGCGAGCATGCCCTGGCCGGCCTGGCGGCCCTGCTGCTGGCGGTGCTGATCTACTCCGGCAGCCTTGTTTGGTTGAAGCGCATCGGCGACGACAGTCCGCCGCTGGCGACCACGGTGGGCACCCTGGCGGTATCGCTGCCCCTGTTCGCCCTGGTTTGGTGGCTGGTCGACGGCCAGTTGCCGACGGCGCTGCCGCCGCGCAGCGGCGCCGCCATCGTGTATCTGGGCGTGTTCGGCTCGGTGATCGGTTTCGCCCTCTACTACTACATGATCAAGCACCTGGAGGCCTCCAAGCTGTCGCTGATCACCCTGCTGACGCCGGTCCTCGCCCTGCTGCTGGGCAGCCTGCTGAACGGTGAGACCGTCAGCCCCCGGGTCTGGCTGGGTACGGCGACGATCCTGGCAGGGCTGACGCTGCACCAGTGGGAGATGCTGGCCACCCTGCTGCGCCCGCTGGCCCGGCGCTGAATCGCATCCCCCGGCGGCAGATTTTGCGGCGGGGGGATGCGGTTGTGACGTAAGTGGCGAAGCTGCCCTCGGTCGAAAGATATACTGGTGGCCTATTGCTCCGCCCGGCTTCAGGGCGGCGACGCCAAGCCGGGGACGTTTCATGTGGAAGTCATCGATAGCAACAGCCGCCATCGCGATGCTGATGGCTTGTCTGGGCTGCTCGCCCGCGCCTGACCAGCCGGTGCCGGCAGCGGCGCGACAAAAGGTCGCCGTCGCCTACACCTTCCAGCCGCAAAGCACCCTGGCCCATGTCGCCGTCGCCAAGGGCTATTTCGCCGCCGAGGGCCTCGACATCCAGCCCTCGCTGCATACCTACGGCAAGGCCGCGCTGCAGGCGCTGCTGGACAAGCAAGCCGACTTCGCCACGGTGGCCGAGACGCCGGTGATGTTCAACGTGCTCAAGGGCGAAAAGATTTTCGTCCTCGCCAACATCGAAGCCAGCAGCATGAACAACGCCATCGTCGCGCGCAAGGATGCCGGCATTGCCGTCGCCGCCGACCTCAAGGGCAAGCGCATCGGCTTTACCCCCGGCACCACCTCCGACTTCTTTCTTGATTCGCTGCTGACCGCCAACGGCCTGACCCGCCAGGACATCCGCGCGGTGGCGCTCAAGCCGGAGGAGATGCAGGGCGCCATCCTGGCCCGCCAGGTGGACGCGGTATCTACCTGGAACTACCCGCTGACGGAAATCCGCCGCCAGCTCGGCAGCAACGCCGCGGTCTTCTTCGACCGGGAAATCTACACCGAGACCTTCAACATCGCCGCCCGCCAGGAGTTCGTCCGCGACAACCCGGAGACGGCCAAGCGTTTCCTGCGGGCACTGATCCAGGCCGAGGATTTCGTCGCCCGCAACCCGGACGAGGCGCAGCGCATCGTGGCTACCGCCACCAAGGTGGACCTGGGCCTGGTCCGCGAAGTCTGGAATGCTTTCAACTACCACGTCGTGCTCGACCACACCTTGCTGATCACCCTGGAGGACGAGACCCGCTGGGCGATGAAGAACAAGCTGACCGAGCAGACCGTGATGCCCAATTACCTGAACTACATCTACGTGGACAGCCTCAAGGCGATCAAGCCCGAAGCTATCCGGATGGGCCGGTAAATGCGCATCGCAACCCGGCTCCGGCTGATCTCGACGGCGACCATCGCCGCCGTGGTTCTGCTGACGCCGGTGCTGGTCGCCGCGGTGCTCGACTTCAAACGCGCCAAGGCCGATTACGCGCTGGCGGAGAAAATCCACGACAACTTCCTCGAGCGCGCCGCCTTCCGCGACCAGTACTTCCTCTATCGCGAAGATCGCATGCGGCAGCAGTGGGACAAGAGCAAGGAGGCGTCCGACGTGCTGCTGCGCCAGGCCCGCCAGGAGCTTGCCGGCGAGCAGGAGCAGCAAATCCTGGAACGGCTCGGGCGCACCATCGACGAGTCGGTGGTGGTGTTCCACCGCATCGTCGACAACACTGCCGCGCTGCAGGCGGCCAACGGCAACCGCCAGGTCTACGCGGAGCTGGACAAGCGGCTTTACAGCCAGATGCTGCTGAAGGCGATGACCATCCGCGACGCCACCACCACCCTGCAGAGTGCCGGGGCGCAGCGCGTCGAAGACGCCTACCGCCATTTGCTGGCCGCCATCGGCTGGTTCGCCGGGGCGCTGGCGCTGGCCACCGTGCTGACCGCGATCAAGATCGGCGCCCTGATCCGCCAACGCCTGGTGCCGCTGCACCTGGGGGCGCAGAAGATCGCCCAGGGCGAGCTGGAATACCGCATCCCGCCCGGCCCAGACGACGAATTTGCCGATCTGGCGCGTTCCTTCAACGACACGGCGGACAAGCTCACCGCCGAAATCGGCGCCCACCGGCAGGCGGAGGAAATGCTGCACAAGCTGTCCATCGCCGTCGAGCAGAGTCCCGCCGCGGTGGTGATCACCGACCTCGACGCACACATCGAGTACGTCAATCCGCAATTCACCGAGGACACCGGCTACAGCGCCGGCGAGATCCTTGGCAAGAACCCGCGCATCCTGCAATCGGGGCAGACCTCGCGGGAGGTCTATACCCAGCTATGGGAGGCACTGACCAACGGCCGCAACTGGCATGGCGAACTGCTCAACAAGCGCAAGAGCGGCGAACTGTTCTGGGAGGAGGCGCGCATCGCCCCGGTCAAGGACTCGTCAGGCGTCGTCACTCATTATGTCGCCGTGGTGGCCGACGCCACCCTGCGCAAGCAGATGGAGGAACAGGTACGCCAACTGGCCTTCTACGACACCCTGACCAAGCTGCCCAACCGTCGTCTGTTGCATGATCGACTCGACATCACCCTGGCCGCCAGCAAGCGCCGCTCGTGCTTTGGCGCATTGATGTTCATCGATCTCGACAGCTTCAAGCCGCTCAACGACACCTATGGCCACGCGGTCGGCGATCTGTTGTTGGTCGAAGCCGCGATGCGGCTGAAGTCCTGCGTCCGCGAAATGGATACCGTGGCGCGTTTCGGCGGCGACGAGTTCGTGGTGCTGATCAACGAACTGCACGGCGACCGCATCGAAGCGTCGACGCAAGCCTCCATGGTGGCGGAAAAGGTTCGCGCCGTGCTGTCCGAGCCCTATTCCCTGCCTGTCCGCACCGAGGGAACGGCGCCGACCCGGATTGAATATTCGTGTACGGCCAGCATCGGCGTGACCCTCTTCATCGACCACCAGACCACTCAGGACGACATCCTCAAATGGGCCGATGCGGCGATGTACGAAGCCAAGGAAGCGGGCCGCAACCAGATCCGGTTCCATACCGCCGAAAGCTGAGCCGCGCTTACGGCGGCCAGCTTATTTCGCGGTCAGCCGCCAGGAGCGGCCGTCCGGCAGCGAACAGGCACCGCTGATCCGGCCGTAACGCCGAGTCCAGTCGCAACGCAGCGGCGGCGCGTCGTTGGCGGCCAGCACGGTAGACACCTGCACCACCGGCGCCGGCTCCAGGCCGCTGGCGATCCGTTGGTATTGGCGGCTGGAACGGTCCAGGGTGGGGCCTTCGGCGCTGCCCAGGGGAAGCGCAACGGATTTCCATTCACCGCGATAGGCGACGCCGTCGAGCTCGATGGCGATGAGATGCGGCGGCAGCAGGTTCACCTTCAGCCGGCCCTCGGCCCGCAGCGGCGCAACCTCGCCGCTGAGCACCAAGTTCTGTGCGCCGGCACTGGCAAACGGCACGCACAGACAGAGCAAGGCCAGCCCGCGCCGCAATAGCGCACGCACATCCGCGGGGCGGCGATTTTCGCCACTGGCATTTGCGTGTTTGGGCGACGGGACCGACTGCATGAGCATGGTGCTTCTCCTCCGCTGGCTGAAAAAGTGTCTGCTTTCCGGGGCGTCGGTGGCGCACGGCTAACCCCTTGCGAAGGACTGTAGGCGCCGACAATTAAGGCGAACTTAAATTTCGCGGCGGCTGCTTCTATCGTTCCCGGGGGGCCGTACGGGCCACTTTAAGGGCCGCTTAATTCTTCCTGCCCAGACTCGCCAACCATGGATCAACACCGAGGTTGCCGATGAAATTCCCCACCGTTCTTTTGCTCGCCGCCGGCCTTGCCGGCCCGCTAAATGCCGCCCTGGCTGCGCCGGTGCTGCTCGAACTGAAACCCGAGCAACTGGCCCAGGCCGGCCTCAAGACCGTCGCCGCCGGCAGCCTGGAGGCCAGCGGCGAACACCTGCTGCCGGCCCAGGTGGTGATCGATCCGCGCCATCTCGAAATCCTCGCCGCGCCGCTTTCGGGCATCGTCACCCGGGTGGCGGTGGTCTCCGGCGAAACCGTCAGGAAGGGACAGTTGCTCGGCCAGTTGCGCGGCGCCCAATTGCTCGAGCTGCAGCGCGACTACCTGGCCGCCCGCGCCCAGGCGGAAACCGCCGACGAGGCGCGGCGCCGCGACGAGGCCCTGTTCAGCGACGGCATCATTCCCCGCTCGCGCCTGGCGCAAACCCTGGCCACCCAGCGCCAGGCGGCGGCCGGCCTCGCCGAGAAGCGCCAGTCCCTGCGCCTCGCCGGTCTGGGCGAACCAGGCGAAGCCGCCGCCGGCTTCAACGGCCTGGTGACCTTGCGCGCGCCCTTCGACGGCGTCGTACTGGAGGCACCGCTGCAGCCCGGCCAGCGGGTCGACAGCAACGCCCTGCTGTTCAAGCTCGGCAAGCTCTCGCCGCTGTCCCTGGAAATCCAGGCCGGCGCCGACATCGCCGGCGAGCTGCGCCCCGGCGACGCCATCGCCATCGACGGCTGCGCCGGTGGCGGCCGGGTAACGGTGGTGGCCCAGAGCCTGAGCAGCGCCAGCCAGTCGGTGATGGTGCGCGGCGAACTGGCGCGGCCGGCCGGCTGCGTCCGGCCCTACCAGCAGTTGCAACTGCGGGTGAAGGCGGCAGCGGCGAACAGCCGCCGCGGCTGGGTGATTCCGCGCGAGGCCCTGGTGCGCCACCAGGGCCAGGACTGGGTGTTCGTCCAGGAGGCGCAGGGCTATCGGCCGGAGCCGGTGAAACTGATCGGCGAATACGAGCAGACCCTGCGCGTCGATGGTCGGCTGGATGCCGCGACGCCGCTGGTGGTCAAGGGCGCCAGCGCGCTGAAGGCGCACTGGCTCGGCCTCGGCGGCCGTTGAGGGGAACCCCATGCTGTCACGCCTGATCGAGTTCTCCCTGACCCAGCGCCTGCTGGTGCTGGCCCTGACCGTACTGCTCACCGCCGGCGGCATCGCCGCCTTCAACGGCCTGCCGATCGATGCCTATCCGGACGTCTCCTCGACCCAGGTAAAGGTCATCATGAAGGCACCGGGGATGACGCCGGAGGAAGTCGAGTCGCGCATCGTCACGCCGATCGAGCTGGAAGTCCTCGGCATCCCCAACAAGCGTATGGTGCGCTCCGTCTCCAAGTACGCGATTGCCGACGTGACCCTGGATTTCGAGGATGGCACCGACATCTACTGGGCGCGCCAGCAGGTCAGCGAACGCCTCGGCAGCGTCCTCAAGGATCTACCGGCGGGCGTCAGCGGCGGCCTGGCGCCGATCACCACGCCCCTGGGCGAAACCCTGATGTTCACCGTCGAGGGCGACATCCCGCTGGAGCAAAAGCGCACCCTGCTCGACTGGGTGATCCGCCCGCAACTGCGTACCCTGCCCGGCGTCGCCGACGTGAACAGCCTGGGCGGCTTCGCCCGCAGCTTCGAGGTGGTACCGGACCAGGAGGCGCTGCGCGCCCGCGGCCTGTCGGTGGTCGATATCCGCAACGCCCTGGAAGCCAACAATCGCAACGACGGCGCCGGCCGCCTGGCCGAGGGCGACGAATCGTCGCTGGTGCGGATCGAGGGCAGCGTCCGCAGCCTGGAGGATCTGCGCGCCATCGTCGTGCCCGCCCGCGACGGTCGCGGCGGCGCGACGGTAAGCCGCATCGGCGACCTGGCCCAGGTGCGCATCGGCAGCCTGACGCGCTACGGCTTCGTCACCCGCAACGGCGAGGGCGAGGCGGTGGAAGGCCTGGTGCTGGCGCTGCGCGGCGCCAACGCGAAGCAGGTGGTGGGTGCGGTGGCGGCCAAGCTCGACGAGCTGGGCAAGAGCCTGCCGCCCGGCGTCAGCACGCGCATCTTCTACAACCGCGGGGCCCTGGTGGAGCGCGCCGTCGGCACCGTCAGCAAAGCCCTGGTGGAAGCCATCGCGCTGGTGCTGGTGCTGCTACTGTTCTTCCTCGGCAATCTGCGCGCCGCCCTGGTGGTGGCCTGCATCCTGCCGCTCGCGGCGCTGTCCACCTTCATCCTGATGCGCTGGTTCCATATGTCGGCCAACCTGATGAGCCTCGGCGGCCTGGCCATCGCCATCGGCATGCTGGTGGATGCGGCGGTGGTGGTGGTGGAGAACATCGAGACCGAACTCGCCCGCAGCGGCCAGGAACGCCTGCCCCTGCTGCACCGTTTCTACCGGGCGGTGCGCGAGGTGGCAGTGCCGGTGGTGTCCGGCATGGTGATCATCGTCATCGTCTTCCTGCCGCTGCTGACCCTGCAGGGCCTGGAAGGCAAGCTGTTCGCGCCGGTGGCGCTGACCATCGTCTTCGCCCTGACCGCCTCGCTGCTGCTATCGCTGACGGTGATCCCGGTGCTCGCCTCGTGGTTGTTGAAGCCCAGCAGCCATGCCCACGAACCCTGGCTGGTGCGGCGCATGACCGCGCTCTACATGCCGCTGCTGCACCGGGCGCTGGCCAAGCCGCGGCGGGTGCTGGGCGGCGCCGTGCTGCTGCTCGGCTTAACCGTGCTGGCTTTCCCCTTCATCGGCAAGACCTTCATCCCGACCATGGACGAGGGCGACATCACCCTGCAACTGGTGAAGCTGCCCTCCATCGGCCTCGAGGCGAGCAAGGCGATCGACCTCGCCGTGCAGAAGACGCTGCGCGAGCAGGTGCCGGAGATCAAGGACATCGTCGCCCGCAGCGGCTCCGACGAGCTGGGCCTCGACCCGATGGGCTTGAACGAGACCGACACCTTCATCGTCCTCAAGCCGCGTAGCGAGTGGCGCCGGCCCGACAAGGAATGGCTCACCGAGCAGATCCGCCAGGCCATGGGCGGCTTCGCCGGAATTGACATCAGTTTCACCCAGCCGATCGAGATGCGCGTGGCGGAAATGATCACCGGCACCCGCGGCGACGTGGCGGTGAAGATCTACGGCCCCGAGCTGCAGACCCTGAACGAACTGGCGGGCAAGACCGAGGCCCTGCTGCGCACCCTGAAGGGCGCCCAGGACGTGCTGACGGTGAAGAACGAGGGCGTGCAGTTCTACACCGTCGCCATCGACCGGCTCGCCGCCGGCCGTTTCGGCCTTTCGGTGGAAGATGTGTCGAATGCCCTGCGCGCTCTGCTCGAAGGCCAGCCGGCGGGCCTGGTGCTGGAGGGCAACCGCCGCACGCCGCTGCTGATCCGCGGCGACGAATCCCTGCGGCTGTCGCCGGCGCGCTTTGCCAACGCCATGCTGACCAAGCCCGACGGCGGCAGCGTCGCCCTCTCCGCGGTGGCAACGCTGCAGCGGGTGGCCGGCCCGGTCAAGGTGGATCACGAGAATGCCGCCCGCTACGTGGTGATCCAGGCCAACGTCAGCGGCCGCGACCTGGTCAGCTTCGTCGAGGAGGCGCGCCGCCGGATGGAAGCGGAAGTCCCGCTGGCCGCCGGCTACCGGGTCGAGTTCGGCGGCCAGTTCGAAAACCAGCAGCGCGCCGCCAAGCGCCTGATGCTGGTGGTGCCGGCCGCCCTGCTGCTGATCTTCTTCATCCTCTTCGCCACCTTCCGCAGCGTGCGCCAGGCCGGCCTGGTGTTCGTGAACATTCCCTTCGCCATGATCGGCGGGGTCTTCGCCCTGCTGCTCACCGGCGAGTACCTCTCGGTACCCGCCTCGGTCGGCTTCATCGCCCTGCTCGGCATCGCCGTGCTCAACGGCCTGGTGATGATCGACTACTTCAACCAGTTGCTGGCCCAGGGCATGCCGGTGGCCCAGGTGGTGGTGGAAGGCGCCCGGCGCCGCCTGCGGCCGGTGATGATGACCGCCAACATCGCCGCCTTCGGCCTGGTGCCGCTGCTGTTCGCCAGCGGCCCCGGCTCGGAAATCCAGCGCCCCCTGGCGATCGTCGTCATCGGCGGCCTGCTGAGCTGCACCAGCCTGACCCTGTTTGTCCTGCCCATCCTGTTCCGCCGCTACGGCGTGGCGAAAACCGCGGAGTCGATCCATGAAGCCCTATGACATCAGTCTCAACCTGATCCTGCCAAAATCCCTCGAGGAGCGGGTCAGCGATTTCCTCCTCGATCACCCCGAGCAGGTCGGCCCCTTCATCGCCTATCCGGTGGATGGCCACGGCGCTCCCGAATCCATGACGGCCAATGCCGAGGCGGTGCGCGGCCGCGCCCAGCGCGTCAAGATCGAAGTGCTGGCACGCGCTGCCGATGCCCGCCAGCTAGTGGCCGCGATGCGCGCCGCCTGGCCGCAGACCGCGATCACCTACTGGCTCGGCGCGGTACAGGAAGCGGGGAGTTTCGAATGAGCCGCCTCAGCCACTTGCTGTTGCCGGGCGCCGCCCTCTGGCTCTGTGGCCTGGCCGCCGCCGCCGAATTGCCGGCCATCGCCGAACTGCCCGCGCCGGGCCTGGTGCGCCAGGCGCTGGACAGCCATCCCGCCGTGCGCGGCGCCCTGGCCGGGGTGGCGGCCGGCGATGCCCGGCGCGCCCAACTGCTGGCGGGTCCCCACGAATTCGAGGTCACGGTCGGTGCCGCGCGGCGCCGCGAAGTGGCCGCCGGGCTCAACGCCCGGGAAAGCGAGATCGCCCTGCAGCGGGCCTTCCGTCTGCCCGGCAAGGGCGAGAAGGACCAGCAACTGGGCGACGAGCTGCTGGCCCGCGCCCGCCATCTGCATGGCGACGCGCTGCATGAGGCGGGCCGCCTGCTGCTGGCGAGTTGGTTCGCCGCCAAGCGCGAAGCCCTGGCCGTCGCCGAGGGCGAGGCGCAGATCGCGATCTGGCGCGAGCAGTTGCGGATCACCGCGCGCCGCGTGGCCCTGGGCGATGCGGCGGCCCTCGAGCAATCTTTGGTCGAAGCGCAACTGGCCCAGGCCGAAGCCCAGGCCACGGCGGCCCGCAGTCGCCTGCGCGGTGCCGAGGAAACCCTGCGCCAGCATTTCCCTGCGATTCCTGCGCCGGGCGCCGCCGCGCTGCCCGCGCCGGACGCTACGCCCGCCAGCGAAGACTGGCTGGAGCGGATGCTGGCGGAGAACCACGAACTCCTGGCCGCCCGCAGCGAGGCGCGCCAATACCGGATCAACGCCCAGCGGGCGGCGCTGGAGCGGCTGCCCGACCCGCGCCTGGCACTGCGCTGGACTTCGGAACGCGACGGCCAGGAAAAACTGGTCGGCCTGCAGCTAACCCTGCCCCTGCCGGGCAGCGGCCGCGCTGCCGCCAGCCGCGGTGCCACAGCCGAAGCCGATGCCGCCGATTCGCGCGAAGCGGCGATGCTGGCCAAGGCGCAGAGCGAGGCGCGGCGCACTCTGGCCCAGGTGGCGGCAAGCTACCGCCAGTGGCAAAGCCTGGAAGACGCGGCGCAGCGTCTCGGCCGCAATGCCGAGCTGTTGGACAAGGCCTGGCGTATCGGCGAGGGCGGCATCAACGATCTGATCAACGCCCGCCGCCTCGCCGCCGAGGCGCGCCTGGTGTCCGCCCAGGCCCGCGCCGACGCCCACGAGGCGCGGCAGCGGCTGCTGCTCGATGCCCATGTCCTGTGGGACTTTGCCGATGGGCAACCCGGCTGAGGCCGTCCCCGCGCGGCCGATCTGACCGCCCGCGGAATTACTTGTTGGATTGGAGGTGGTTCGCCAGCGGCTTGTCGTACTCGACGATGTGAATGATCAGCCACTTCTGCAGCACCTCCTGCAGATTGCCGGGAATGTCCATCTCGCCCGCATCGAAGTGCGCCTTGAGGATCAGCAGCTCGTCGATCAGCTTGGCGTGTTCCTTCTTGTGCTGATTGGCGCCAGGATCGTTGGGCACGTCCATGAACATTTCCTCGTAGGCGAAATGTTGCCAAGGCAGCGCGATCAGGTTGGCGAATTCCTTGTTGCAAGCCTGCCGGTCGTGGCCGGCGGCCAGGGCCGACAGGCGGTTGATGCTGGCCACCAGCTTCTTGTGATCGGCGTCGATCTTCTTGTGGCCGACCAGCAGTTCGTCGGACCATCCACTAGGGTTCATGGGTTTCTACCATCGCAGTTCAAAAACAGGGCGCTCAGAGTGCCTACCGCATCCTTGCGCGTCAAGGGGGGCTCCCCGGTTCCGCCGCCGCTTGCCACTCCTGCGACTGCAGCCGGGTGCGGACGAAACCGATGTGGCCGCGCAGGCCGTAGAACAGGTCGCCGAAGGAGGCCGGCACGGCGATCTTGTTGACCGCCTGTTCGATGTGGTCCAGGTGGCGCAGCAGCTCTTCGCGCCGGGCGGGATCGACCGACGGTTTCAGGGCGTCGCGCTCCAGCTCCAGCAAGGCGCGGTACCAGCGGTAGATGCGCGACTCGATGCGCCAGCGATAGAGGGCGGGGGCGAACTTCAGGGCCGGCACCAGCAGCAGCACGATCGGCACCACCGCTGCCAGGCCGCGGGCGATCAGGCTGGCGAGCCAATAGGGGAAGGTCCGGTAGAGAAAGCTCTTGCCCGAAGCGTAGTAGCGGCTGGCGTCCGGGCTGATGCGGAACTCATGCTCCAGGGGCGCGGGAAACTCGCCGCGCTTCTTGAACAGACCCGGGCTGCTGTGCACTTCGCGCACGGCTTCCAGCAGCAGGTCGGAGAGGGCCGGATGCAGGTTGTCGCGGGCCACCAGTTCCACCGTCGGGCCGATCAGGTAAAGGTCCTCCGGCGGGATATCCTGACCGAAATCGAGGGCGCCCTTGGGCAGTTCAAGCTTGTTCAGGTAGTTGATGCGGCGGACATAGCCCTCGGCCTGGCTGAAGTTGAACAGGTGGATATCCGCGGTGTGCAGCAACTCGCGGATCGCGTCGGTGGCGGACGAGTCGCCCATCAGAAACACCGCATCGACCCGGTTCTCCAGCAAGGCTTGCTTCGGCTTGCCGGCCACCGTATCGAGCAAGGCGGTGCTGCCCCCCGGCTCGATGCCGTTGGCCTTGAGCAGCGCCAGTGCCAGGGTATGGGTGCCGCTGCCCTCGACGCCGATGTCCAACCGCATGCCCTTGAAATCGGAGAGCAGGGCGCGGGGCTTGCCGCGATAGAAGATCATCAGCGGCTGGTAGGAAATACTGCCGAGGGACATCAACTGCTCGACGCTGGCGCCGTTGATCTCGCCACCGAGGACGAAGCCCACATCGACATTGATGCCGCGGTTGGACAGCATCCGGAAATTGTCGAACGATCCCGCCGTCGGCAGGATGTGCAGCGTCACCCCTTCCCGCGCCAGAATCTTCTTGTACTTCTCCGCATTCCGCTGGAAGGAACTCCCCGCCGGCCCGCTGGCGATGGTCAGGGTGGTCGGCGCCGCGGAACCCATGAAGACGAACACCGCCGCGCTGAGCGCCAGACCGATCACCAGGATCGCGCCCATCGACACGATCAGCCCCCGCCCGAACAGCGCCGTCAGCTTGGCCAGCAGCCTGGCAAGGTAGACCTTCGGATTTGCCACCACGACCTCGCGAAAAAGCGGAACTGCCGACGATTCTAGTCCCGGGGCCGGCGCCCTTTGTTATTCCTTTGCGCGGAACCCGACGAATGCCCGGCGCCTTCATCGGCAGGCACAATGTCGGCTATCCGCAACGAGCAGGCCATTGCCTTCGACCCAGCGTTGCCGCTCACCACCCGCCCCTGGAAAGGCCGCCGCATGTTGTCGCCGAGTGAACTGGATGCCGTACCCACCGCCTTCGTCTGGCTGGCCTGGGCCGTCTTCGCCCTCGGCGGCTGCCTGTGCGTGATGAATTTCAAGCTGTTCGTCGACTGGCTGCGCCATCGCTTGCGCAAGCCGCCGAAGGAGCCCTACAAGCACGTCTCGGCGATCCCGATCCTGGGCTCCCTGCTGGTGGCCCTGATGCTGCGGACCCTGGGCTCAAACCCCGTCGTCATGGTGGTCGGTATTGTGCTGATCGTCATCGACACCGGCGGCATTCCGTGGATGATCGGTGGCTTCGTCTACCAACTATTGCGGGCTTTGGTGAAAGCGATCAGATGACGCAAAGGTGGGTAGGTTAGTGTTGCCGGCGAGGCTTCCAGCATTCCTTCCAAGTCGGGGCGTTGAGCGCACGTGGGCCACGGCGGCCACGGGGGCCAGCACACGGCATGAAATGCGACAGGCATATAATTGGCCCCTACCCCAGGAGACGCTTCATGGCGAGTAAACGTGGTCGTGATGAATTCTCAGCCCAAGTAAAGCGAACCTTGGAGGCGAGAGTAAATTCGCGGTGCTCTAATCCAGCATGTCGTGTACCAACTTCCGGCCCGGTAACCAATCCCGCTGGGATTGGCAACATTGGGAAGGCTGCTCATATATGCGCGGCTGCGCAAGGAGGGCCTCGGTATCAAAAGGACATGACTCATGAAGAGCGCGGCGGTCTGTCAAATGGTATCTGGCTATGTAGTACCTGCGCCGACATTGTCGATCGAGACATTGGCAGATTTCCAGCAATGCTATTGCATGAATGGAAAGTAAAAGCGGAAGCTGTTGCAGAAGATGAGCGTGGAAAGAGAATCCCTTCGGAGCGTGAGCTGTCCGTTTATAAGGCACGAGCCCTCGGCGATATCGTTACATCCGAATCTGTTGGGCAGCTAGTTGCTGGAGTCCATCAGGTCGCCGTTCAAGAGCTTGAAAAGTTGGACCCTCGATTTAGCGCCACGATATGTGTGGGTAGCGATGGGCGCCCCATAATTTCGTTAGACGCTCGACAGAATGTACCTTGCCAGTTTCTTATTCCAGCGGAGAAGGCAAAGGAATTTGAGCAAAAATTTTTCGACCTCAATAGTCATGGCAGGACACTTGAGATAGAAGCAGGAGGCATTGAGATTGAAGGAATGCCTTTGCTAAAGGGCCCATTTCCTTCGGCGAGCAGGCTGGTGATCGAGTCGACTGCGCGAAAGCCGTTTCTTCACCGTTTATTTTGGCTGGATGTCGATTCTGGAAAGCAAAAAACAGCCGAATTTGTGGGTGAAGCTGTTGCCGGGGAAAAAACAATACTGCTTAAGGGCGAGCTATTTGGCGGGCTCTACAAAGTGGAATATCAACTTCCACTGCAAGCAGATGGAAAGTTGAGCATCAATATTAATTCGAGCATTTCCTTTCAGACTTGGGATGGGCTATCGGTCCAATCGTTGCCCTATCTGGATCAATTGTTGAGCCTCTGTGAGGCTATTGGACATGGCAAGAGGCTTTCAAGCTGCTTAGAGATAGCTGGCCGGGAAATAGTGGAAACTGAGGCATTGCAACTATTGACAGAGGCCGATGCTCTATCGATGGCCGCAACATTGGCACACCTAAAGCGCATTCGGGATTTAAGTCGATTGCTGGCAATCGATGTGCCGTTTTCGATCGGCGAAGTTTCTTCTGATGATTTTGAATATGTGACTAACATTTGGTACTGGCTCTGCGGAAAGAAGCATGGGGCCAGCAGCGATAGTCTAGCGGTGAGCCTTCAGATTACCCCTACAACTTCGGGCGAAGCTGAGGAATTGCGAAAACATATTCGCAACGAATTACCCACAGCGTTGATGTGCCAACTTCAACCGAATAGACCACTGCCGTTGTTAAAGATAGCTGTTCCGATAGGGCCAATTAACTTTACGTGGGCAAAAGCTTTACTCAAACCGAAGCGAGGCCAGCGTGCAATTCGTAAAGGAAGGTCGGTTGACATAGAGCTCCTGCCACAAGCGGACAGTGATTGGAGCGCTACATTAGATTCCTCAGAAACGCTCGTTGCTGGGGAAAATAGCTGTGATGCCTGCATGCAAAGTAAATAGAGCTACCACAAGGCATGTAGCCTCACGACAACTAGGCCACCAAACGCGAAAGCGCTTGTTGTGGAGTGGAGAGTCATGAAAGCCGAATACGATCTGTCCAAAATGAGGTCGCGCCGTAACCCCTACGCATCGAAGCTGAAGAAG
>DATDMT010000067.1:0-17295 GCA_036518635.1 Rhodocyclaceae bacterium
GAACATGAAGACGAAGGCCGCCGCCAGGGACCACCAGACCGTGGGCTCCCGCGCCAGTTCCATACGGGCGGCGTTGATCATGGTGCCGAAGCTGATCGTCCCCGGATCGACGCCGATGCCGACGTAGGACAGCACCGCCTCGGCCAGCACCAGGCCGGAGAAATCCATCACCACGGCGATCAGCACGATGTGCATCAGGTTGGGCAGGATGTGGCGCAGCATGATGCCCAGGGTGGAGACACCGAAGGACTTCGCCGCCTGGACGTAATCCAGCTCCCGCAGCTTCAGGGTCTCGCCCCGCAGCAGGCGCGCCAGGCCGGTCCAGCTAGTCATGCCGAGGATCGCGCAGAGCGCCAGCAGGCGCGCGTCGGCCCGCTCGGCGGCGGTGGCGAACCAGTCGGGGTGGGTGTCGATCACCACCTGCATCATCAGCACCGCGGCGGCGATCAGCAGCACGCCGGGGATGGAGTTGAGGGTGATGTAGATGTACTGGATCAGATCGTCCACCCAGCCCCCCGCATAACCGGCAAGGATACCCAGCAGCACCGAGATGGGCAGCATCACCAGCGTCGTCAGGGTGCCGATCAAAAGGCCGGTGCGGATGCTTTTCAGCGCCAGATAGAGCACGTCCTGGCCGACCTTGTCGGTGCCCAGCACGTGATAGCCGGTGGCCAATGCGAACACCGGCCCGGCCAGCAGGGCCAGGGCCGTGATGGTGGCCAGCACCGCCGGCCAGGCGAAGCCGCGTTGGGCACTGCGCGCGGCGCGCACCTGCTTGCGCAAGGCCAGCAGCAACAACGCCGAGAGTGCGCAGGCGGCCAGTAGGCCGAGGACCACCCGCTGCGCCAAATCGCTGCCATGCCTATCCAACTGCTCCCCGAGATGACGGCCGCCGTACTTGAGCCGCGGGTAATCCATGCCCTGCTCGCCCTCGCGCATTTCCTTGGAAAACAGATGCGTCGCCAGCGGTGCCGAATAGGTCTTTTCGGTGTTGGCCTTGAGCGGCTGCAGCAGGCCGTCGAACACCGATACCACCTCGACGCTGTAGCTGGTCGGAACACCAGGCTTAGGCGGTAATGGCAGGCGGTAATGCAGCGAATCGAGCACGCCGATGACGAGGAACACCGCCAGCAGCGTGGCCGATGCCATGCCCACCGGATCAGCGCCGACCCGGCGCCAGCGGGCGCGCTGGGGTTCGCTGCGCCAGGCGACCCAGGCCACCGCCAGTACGGCCGCCAGCAGCAGCCAGAGCAGCGCGTCGGACCAGAGCAGGACGGGTTTGACGGCCATCATTGGAGTCGCACCCGCGGGTCCACCAGGGTGTAGGAAATGTCGGTCAGCAACAGGCCGAACTGGTAGAGCACGGCACCGATGAACACCATGGCGCGAACCACGCCGAAGTCCTGGGCGTTGATGGCCTCGATGGTGTAGCTGCCGAGGCCGGGAATGCCGAAAAAGGATTCGGTCAGCAGGCTGCCCATGAACAGGGTCGGGATCACCACCACCACACCGGTGAGGATCGGGATCAAGGCGTTCTTCAGCACATGGCGGAACAGCACGATTCGCTCGCCAAGCCCTTTGGCGCGAGCGGTGCGGACGTAGTCGCGGCCGATCTCTTCGAGGAATATCGCGCGGTACCAGCGGGTGCCGGAGCCGATACCGGAAATCACGCTGATCAGCACCGGCAGCAGCAGGAACTTGAAGGCGCCACCGCCGTCGCCATAGCCGGAAATCGGCGCCAGATGCCAGACCTTGCTGACCAGCCACTGGCCGCCGATGATGTAGAACAGGCCCGAGATGGACATCATCGCCACGCACAGCACGGTGCCGGTGACGTCCAGCCAACTGCTGCGGAGGAACACCAGCAGCAGGGCGAAGGCGATGGTGGCAAACAGGCCCAGGACGAAGACCGGCACGGCGATGGCCAACGACGGCCCCATCCGGTTGCCGATCTCCCGGGCGATGTCGCGGCCGTCGTCGGCCATGCCGAAATCCAGGGCGAACATCTTCACCGACTTGGCGTAGAAGATCGTCTCGCTGGCCTTGGCCAGGCCCGGCGCCTGGGCATTCCACAACAGGGGCTTATCGTAGCCCCGCTCCGCCTTCCACTTGGCGATGGCCTCCGGCGTCACGCGCTTGACGCCCAGTTGCAGGCGCGCCATGTCGTCCGGCGTGTTCACCACGAAGAACAGGGCGAAGGTAATCAGGTTCACCCCGATCAGGATCGGGATCGCATAGAGCAGGCGACGCAGGATGTAGCCCAGCATCTCAGTCCCCAGCCCCGGTCAGTGCCGCCGCCGCTTCACGCCGCCGCCAGGCATGCCACACTGGCAACGCCAGGCTCGCCAGCAACAACAGCACAGCCAGAATCGGCCACAGCACCGGACGGTTCCATTCCGCCCGCAGTTTTTCCCGCAGAGCGCCGTCCACCCGCTGGTACTTGAGGGTGTTGTGGGCCACCTTGGCCGGCTTGCGATTGGCCAGCCATTGGTGGGCCAGGGTGAAATCCACCGGGTGCAGGCCCCAAATCCACGGCGAGTCGTGGCGCAGGATCGCCACCATCCGGTCGATCAGGGCCTGCCGCGCCGGGCCGTTGTCCATGGCCTTCATCTGTTCGAACAGCCGGTCGTACTCCGGGTTCTGGTAGTTGGCGGCGTTCTCGCCCTGGTGCTTTACCTTGCTCTGCGGGCCGTGCAACAGGAACATGAAATTTTCCGGGTCCGGGTAGTCCGCGTTCCAGCCAAAGTAGAACAGTTGGGCGTTGCCCTTGATCAGCTTTTCCTGGAAGCGGTTGTAGTCGGTACTGCGCACCACCAACTGCACCTCGATCCTGGCGAACTGTTTCTGCAGCCAGTCCACCCGGGACTTGGCACCGACGCCGGTCAGGGTGGTGTCGAGATTGATGATCAGCGGCTCGCCGCTCTTCTCGTCACGGCCATGGGGATAGCCGGCCTCGGCCAGCAGCTTGCGCGCTTCCTCGACGCTGCGGCGCTGGGCGCGGCCGTCGCGCCATTGGTAGGTGGTCGGATTGATCCCCGCCGCGCCCTCGCGGTAGCCCCAGATGCCCGGTGGCAGGGGCCCCTGGGCGGCGATGCCGCGGCCGTTGAGGAAGATCGAGATGAACTCCTCCTCGTCCAAGGCGATGGCGATGGCCTGGCGAATCTTGCGCCCCCGCTCGGCGGTCTTCGGGTCTGTGCCGCCGACCAGAGGGTCGAGCCAGTTGAAGCCCATGTACATGCTCGAGGTGGCGACCGAGGTGCTGAGCTGGATGCCCTGCTGGCGCATCTCATCGGTCAGGCTGACGTCGCCGCTACCACTGACCTGCACCGCCTGATCGAAGGAATCGGAAGCGATGCCGGAAGCGTCGTAATAGCCCTGGAGGAATTTGTTCCAGTAGGGAATCTGCTCCTTCTCGCGGGTGAACACCGCCTTGTCGATGAAGGGCATGGGCTGGCCGCAATCCTTCAGCAGGCCGGCCGTGGCGTCGTCCGGCTCGCCCTCGCAGGGGTAGGTCTCGCCGTGGAAATTCGGGTTGCGCACCAGGGTCATCCGTTTGTTCGGGTCGTTCTCGGTGAGCATGTAGGGGCCGCTGCCCACCGGGTACCAGTCCAGGTTCAGGTTGCGCTCGGCCATGCCCGGCAGGTTGTAGAAACGGTCCACCTCCCAGGGGATGGGCGCAAAAAACGGCATGGTCAGCCAATAGACGAACTGGGGATACTTGCCCTTGATGCGGATTCGGTAGTGCCGGCTGTCCAAGGCCTCGGCCCCGGCCAGCTTGAACTGGCGCAGGTCCAGCCACTGTCCCGGCTGCGCCTTGTCGGCCGTCTTCAGGGCCTGGGCCAGCTCCGGCAGGCCGACGATGTAGTCGGCCATCAGGCCGAAGATCGGCGAATGCAGGCGCGGGTGGGCCAGGCGCTTGATCTCATAGACGTAGTCGTCCGCCGTCAGCTCGCGGCTGCCCTGTTGCGGGAAGTCGGCGATGCCGTGGATGCCCGCCAGGCTGGCAGGCTGCGGGGCGAAGGCCGGATGGGGCTGGTAGCGAATGCCGGGGCGGATTTCCAGCACATAGTCGGTGTAGGCGATGGTCTCGGCGGGGGCGTTTTCCGCCAGGGGTCGCCCGGCGGCATCGAGGTAGCGCGGCTTGGGTACCGCCGTGGCGGTGGCCGGCACCACTTCGTAGGGCCGCTTCAAATAGTGGTACTGCAGCGGCGGCTCGTAGACCTGCGAGGTGAACACCGCTTCGTCCTCGCTGTAGGACTGGACCGGATCGAGATGCTTGGGGCGCTCGGTGAAGGCGCTGTAGAGCACGTTACCGCCGCGCTCGGCGGCAGGATAGGGATCGTTCCAGGCGCCGCTGCAGGCGGTCAATAGCAGGCTCAGCGCCAGGATGACAAACCGTTTCATGGGCCAAAGTTTAAAGGATCGTCCGCTATAATCCCGCGGTCTTTTACCTGGGAACTAGCAATGGGCTTCCTCGCCGGAAAAAAAATCCTGATCACCGGTCTGCTTTCCAACCGCTCGATCGCCTACGGCATCGCCAAGGCTTGTCATCGCGAAGGCGCCCAACTGGCCTTCACCTTCCAGAACGAGCGCTTCCAGGAACGCGTGGCCAAATTCGCCGCCGAATTCGACAGCACCCTGGTCTTCCCCTGCGACGTGGCGGAAGACGCACACATTGATCAACTGTTCGTGGACCTGGGCAAGCATTGGGATTGCCTCGACGGTCTGGTGCATTCCATCGCCTTCGCCCCCGCTGAAGCTATCGAGGGCGATTTCCTCGACGGCATCACCCGCGACGCCTTCCGCATCGCCCACGATGTCTCGTCCTACAGCTTCCCCGCCCTGGTCAAGGGCGCCCGCCCGCTGCTGCTGAAGTCCCCGAGCGCCTCGGTACTGGCCCTGACCTACCTGGGCGCCGAGCGCACCATGCCCAACTACAACACCATGGGCCTGGCCAAGGCCAGCCTGGAAGCCGCCACCCGCTACCTGGCCTTCTGCCTGGGCCCCCAGGGCGTGCGCGCCAACGCCATTTCCGCCGGCCCGATCAAGACCCTGGCCGCCTCCGGCATCGGCAATTTCGGCAAGCTGCTGGCCTACAACTCGCACCATGCCCCGCTGCGGCGCAATGTCACGATCGAAGAGGTGGGTAACGCCGCCGCCTTCATGCTGTCCGACCTGGCCAGCGGCATCACCGGCGAAATCATGTACGTGGACGGCGGCCTCAACACCACCGCCCTGGGCAACGCGGACCCGATGCCCGCATGATTCCCTGGCTCCCCCGGGAGCCGATCTTCCCTCCCGTCAGCCAAGCCCTGACGGAGCCCAACGGGCTCCTGGCTGCGGGAGGCGACCTCAGTCCGGAACGCCTGCTGGCCGCCTACCGCGCCGGCATCTTCCCCTGGTACAGCCCCGGCGACCCGATCCTCTGGTGGTCGCCCGACCCGCGCATGGTGCTGGTCCCGGCGGAACTGAAAATCTCCCGCTCACTGCGCCGCAGCCTCGCCCGCGACAGCTTCGAAGTCCGCTTCGATACTGCCTTCGCCGCCGTCATCGGCGCCTGTGCCGCAACACCGCGGGAAGGCCAGAACGGCACCTGGATCAGCAAAGAGATGCGGCAGGCCTATCTGCGCCTGCATGAACTCGGCTACGCCCACAGCGTCGAAAGCTGGAAGGACGGCCAACTGGTTGGCGGCCTCTATGGGATGGCCCTCGGCCGGGCCTTCTTCGGCGAATCCATGTTCAGCCATTGCACGGATGCGTCAAAAGTCGCCCTGGCCCATCTTTGCAGTTACTTGGAACAAAAAGAGTTCGGCATAATCGATTGCCAGATGGAAACCGCACACCTCGCCTCTCTCGGCGCCCGGCCGATTCCCCGCAGCGACTTCTGCGCGCTGCTGGATCGTTACGCCGATTGCGGCTTGCCCCCCGGCCGCTGGCCCATGGACGCCACCTGCGGCGCCTTCCGCAGGAAGTGAGGAGATCATGAGCCATCTCAAGGATTTGCCGCCCTTCCCGCTGCTGCAGTTCTATGCCACCTCGCCCTACGGCTGTTCCTACCTGCCCGGGCGGGTGGCGCGTTCCCAGGTGGCGATTCCCACCCACCTGATCGACAGCGCCACCTATAGCGATCTGGTGCGGGCCGGCTTCCGCCGCAGCGGCGTGTTCACCTACCGCCCCCATTGCGATGCCTGCCACGAATGCCAGCCGGTGCGGGTGGTGGTGGACCAGTTCAAGCCCACGCGCGCCCAGCACCGCGCCGAGCTGTTGCACCGCAATCTGCACGCCCAGGAGCGCACCCTGGTGTTCCGCGAGGAGCATTACCAGCTCTACCAGCGTTACCAGGCGGCGCGCCATTCCGGCGGCGGCATGGACCAGGACAACCGCGACCAGTACGCCCAGTTCCTGCTGCAGACCCACATCGACACGCGCCTGGTGGAGTTCCGCGAAGGCGACACGCTGCGCATGATCAGCATCATCGATCCGCTCTCCGATGGCCTGTCCTCGGTCTATACCTTCTACGAACCGGACGTGCCGAAGAGCAGCTACGGCACCTGGGGAGTGCTATGGCAAATCGCCCAGTGCAAGCGCCTGGAGCTGCCCTACCTGTACCTGGGATATTGGATCCGCGACAGCCGCAAGATGGCCTACAAGGCCTCGTTCCGCCCCATGGAGGTGTATCGGGACGGCGAGTGGAGCCCGCTGGACCCCACTCGGCGTTACTAGCCTAGCGGCGGGTCACGTTGTTGCCGTCGGCCTTGACGGCGTCACCCACGGCCAGGCCGGGGTCCTTTTCGAGGCGGAAGCTCTTTTCGCTGCCGTTGTCGAATTTCACATTGACCGTCCACACCTTGGTGCTCTTCACCTTCTGCTCGATCTTGTGGCCGGCATAGGCACCGCCGGCCGCGCCGGCGATGGTCGCCAAATCCTTGCCGGTGCCGCCACCAACCTGGTGGCCCAGCACCGCGCCGGCCACGCCGCCGGCGATCACGCCCAGCGCCGAGCCTTCGCCTTCCTTCTCATCCACCTTGACCGCGGTCACCTTGCCGCAGGTCGCGCAGGCTTCGGTCGCCTTAGCCGCCGCAGCGGCGGGGGCAGCGGCCTTGGCGGCAGCCGGTTCCGCCGCGGCCTTGCCGGCGGCCAGATCGGCCTTGGCTTTGCTGATGGCCTTCTTGTATTCGGCCTTGGCATCGCGCAGGCACTGCAGGCGTTCCTTGGAAGTCGATTCGTCGGCGCACAGCGCCTTGTCGTCGGTGTACTGCGTATCGGCGGCCTTCTTCGCCGCGTCGTAGGTTTCCTTGGGCGTGGCGGCCGCGGCGTTCAGCACGACGGCGGCGAGGACCGCCAGTAGGGTGAGGTGCTTCTTCATTTCTCTCTCCAGAGGGTTGATCACTGCTCCCATGATAGCGGCGTGCGCCACCCCCTGCTAAAGAACTACAACACAACCTGGGTGCCAAGCTCCACCACCCGGTTCGGCGGCAGGCGGAAGTAGTTGGCCGCACTGCCGGCATTGCGGAACATGGCGATGAACAGCTTGCCCTGCCAGAAGGGCATGGACGAATCGGCGCCGGCAAAGGCGGTCTCGCGGCCGAGGAAAAAGGAGGTATCCATGGTGTCGAAATCCAGGCCCTGCTCGGCACACCATTCCAGCGCCGCCGGTAGGTCGGCCTCTTCCATGAATCCGTAGAACACCTTGACCCGCCAGAAGCCGTGGGCCAGCCGCTCGACGGTAACCCGCCGGCCCTCCTCCACCCGCGGCACGTCGAGCACCGTCACCGACACCATCACCATCCGCTCGTGCAGCACCTTGTAGTGCTTGAGGCTGTGCAGCATGGCGTGCGGCACCTGAGTCGCGTTCGGCGTCAGGAACACACCGGTACCCGGCACCCGCGTCGCATCGCCGTGGTCCAAAGACCTGATGAAAACATCAAGGTCCATCATGTCCGCCGCCAGCTTGTCGCGCAGCACGCCGCGACCGCGCTTCCAGGTCAGCAACAGGGTGAATACCGCCAGGCCGAAGATCAGCGGGAACCAGCCGCCGTCGAACAGCTTGGTGGAATTGGCCGAGAAAAACGCGATGTCGATGATGATGAAGGGCAGCGCCCCGCAAATCGCCCGCAGCCGGCCCCAACCCCAGACCCAGCGCGCGACACAGTAGGCCAGCACATTGGTGATCAGCATCGTGCCGGTGACGGCAATACCGTAGGCCGCCGCCAGGTTGCTCGACGAGCCGAAGCCCAGCACCAGGGCGATCACCGACACCAGCAAGAGGCCGTTGATCGCCGGCAGATAGATCTGGCCGCGCTCCCGATCCGAGGTGTGCTGCACTTCCATGCGAGGCGAATAGCCGAGCTGCATCGCCTGCTGGGTAATCGAGAAGGCGCCGGAGATCACCGCCTGGGAGGCGATCACCGTCGCCACCGTGGACAGCACCACCAGCGGATACAGGGCCCAGTCCGGCGCCATCAGGTAGAAGGGATTTTCGATGGCCTTGGCGTCAGTCAGCAGCAGCGCCCCCTGGCCGAAGTAATTGATCACCAGGGCCGGCAGCACCATGCCCAGCCAAGCCAGTTGGATCGGCCGTCGGCCGAAGTGGCCCATGTCGGCATAGAGCGCCTCGCCGCCGGTGACCACCAGCACCACCGCGCCGAGGGAAAGAAAGCCCAGCTTCGGATTGCTCAGCAGGAATTCCAGGCCGTGGCGCGGGTCCAGCGCCACCACCACCCCGGGATGGCGGGCGATGGCGATTAGGCCGAGCACCGTCAGCACCGCGAACCAGACCATCATCACCGGGCCGAAGACGATGCCCACCGCCGCCGTGCCGTGACGCTGGATCAGGAACAGGCCGACGATGATGCCGAGGGTGATCGGGATGATCCAGGGCTTGAAGGCCGGGGTGATCACCTCCAGGCCCTCCACGGCGGAGAGTACCGAAATCGCCGGGGTCACCACGCCGTCGCCATAGAACAGCGCGGCGCCGAACAGGCCCAGCATCAGCACGATGCGCCGCCGCACGGTGTCCTCGCTGCCGCCGCGCAAGGCGAGAGCCATCAGCGCCATGATGCCGCCCTCGCCCTTATTGTCGGCCTGCATCATGAAAGCCACATATTTGACGGTGACGATCACCGTCAGCGACCAGAACACCAGGGAGAGGATGCCCAGCACGTTCTCCGGTGTGATCGGCACCGGATGATGGGGACTGGCGAACACCTCGTGCAGCGCGTACAGCGGGCTGGTGCCGATGTCACCATAGACCACCCCCAGGGCCGCCAGGGCCAGGGGGGCAAGACGACTATCGGTAGCGTGGTCGGAGTGGCTCATGGCGCGTCCTCAAGGGGAAGGGGTGAAGCGATAGCCGACGCCGGTTTCGGTCAGCAGGTAACGCGGCTGGGTGGCGTCGGCCTCCAGCTTCTGGCGCAGGCGGGCAATGTAGATTCGCAAGTAATGGGCGTTGTCGGCGGCCTCGCCGCCCCAGACCTCGCGCAGCAGGTGGCGATGGGTCAGTACCTTGCCGGGGTTGCTCGCCAGCAAGGCCAGCAGGCGATATTCGATGGGGGTCAGATGCACTTCTTCGCCACCGCGGCTGACGCTGCGCCGGGCCAGATCGATATGCACGTCGCCGAAGGTGACGAGTGGCGTATCCGCGCCATTGCCGCCGCGCCGCCGCAACAGCGCCCGCACTCGGGCCAGCAGTTCGGCGACGCCGAAGGGCTTGGACAGGTAGTCGTCGGCCCCCGCATCCAGCGCCTTGACCTTGTCGTCCTCGGCGGAGCGGGCGGACAACACCAGCACCGGCAGCGCCGACCAGGTGCGCAGTTCGCGGACGAAGTCCACGCCGTCCATGTCCGGCAGGCCCAGGTCCAGCACCACCAGATCGGGCGCCTGGGCACCGGCTTCGGCTAGGCCCGCGGCCCCTTTTGGGGCTTCGTTGACTGTGCAGCCTTCGGCCTCCAGCGCCGCACGGACGAAGCGGCGAATTTGGAAATCGTCCTCGACGATCAACACCCGCGCTACCGCAGCATTCATGGCGCCTCCTCCTCGAATCGTGGCGGCGTACCCAACGGCAGGGTGAAGCGGACGCAGGCGCCACCGCCGTCGCGATTCTCGGCGCGGATGCTGCCGCCATGGGCTTCGACGATGGCCCGCGCAATGGCCAGGCCGAGGCCGGCGCCGTAGCTGTCGCCGGCTTCATCGTCGCCGCGGCTGAAGGCGGCAAACAGAGCCTCCTGGCGCCCCGGTGGGAAGCCGCGGCCGCGGTCACAGATGCTGACTTGCAGAAATCCGTCGCCGGCCTGCGCCGTCAATTCGATCGTGCTGCCGGCCGGCGAATATTTGGCGGCGTTTTCCAATAGATTGCACAGCAGGCGCTCCACCAGCACCGCGTCGAATTCCACCAGGGGCAGATCGTCGGCCAGCTCCACCCGCAGCACGTGCCGCGCCAGCACCGGCTGCAGCATGCGCAGAGCGGCGCCGGCGACGTCGCCGATCATTTGCCACTCCTTGCGCGGCCTGACCTGGCCGCTCTGGAAGCGGGCCATTTCGAGCAGCTTGATCACCATCGCCGACAGGGCTGCCGCCTGGTCGCGGATCGCCAGTGCCAGGCCGCCGGCCGGCTCGGCCAGCGGCGGCCGGCTCAGCACCAGGGAATCGGCCAGGCCCACCAGCGCCGTCAGCGGCGTCTTGACGTCGTGGGACAGGGCCGAAAGGATCGAGGCGCGCAGCCGTTCCGAGGCGATCTCCACCTCGGCGGACTGGGCCACTTCGACATAGTGCAGACGCTCGACGGCAATCGCCGCGAGGGAGGCCACCGCACCCAGTAGGGGCTTCAGCGGTGCCATTTCGTTCAGCTCGACCGACAGCGGAATCACCGCCAGCACGCCGCGCAGCCGCATCGGCGCACGCAGGGGCAGGTAGGCGGTGGCCTGGCCGGAACCGGCCAGGGAGTCGGCGATATAAACCGTGCCCTGGTCGAAACACATCCGCGCCAGTTGCTCCTCCAATTGCGGCGGCTCGTCGCCGCGCCCGGCCCGTACCAGATGGCCGTCGATGTTGGGCAGCAGAACTTCGGCACGACAGTCGATGCGGCCGACAAAGCGATCCACCTGTTCGGCCACCTGGGCCACGCTCAGGGTGCCGGCCAGGTCCCGCGCCAGTTCGTAGAGCGCGGCGGTCTCGGCGGCACGGGCCGAGACCAGGTCGGCCTGGCGCCGCAGCCCCGCCGTCAGTTGCGCGGTGATCAGCGCCACCGCCAGCATCACGGCGAAGGTGACCAGGTACTGGGCATCCTCGACGGCGAAGGAAATCCGCGGCGGGACGAAAAAGAAGTCGAACAGGGCGACGTTGAGGAAGGAAGCCAGCACCGCCGGGCCGCGCCCGCAGGACAACGCCACCAGCAGCACCGTCAGCAGGAACAGCATGGCGATGTTGGTCAGGTCCAGCAGACCCAGCAGGGGCGTCGCCCCCAGTGCCGTCAGGCCGCAGGCCCCCATTGCCAACAGCCAGGGCTGCCAACCACCGCCACGATGCGCAGAAGCGAGATTGCCTTCCATACTCAGCCCTCCACCGGATATCTGGCGCCATTCTCGGCCAGTGCCCGTAAAAATGGCGTAAACGTGGCCCGGCGATGCGGCCGGCGCAGATAAAATGTCGCCCCATGCTGCCCTACTGCCTGATCAAACCCTTCGTTTTCTCCCTCGACCCGGAGACCGCCCACGAACTGACCATCGCCAGCCTGCGCCGTTTCGGCGGCCTGATGCCGGCCGCCGCGCCCCGCGGCACGCCGGTCAAGGTGATGGGCCTCGACTTCCCCAACCGCGTCGGCCTCGCCGCCGGCCTGGACAAGAACGGCGAGGCCATCGATGCCTGGGGCCGCCTCGGCTTCGGCTTTGTCGAAATCGGCACCGTGACGCCGCGGCCCCAGCCGGGCAACCCCAAGCCGCGCCTGTTCCGCCTGCCTGAAGCCCAGGGCATCATCAACCGGATGGGTTTCAACAACCACGGCGTGGACGCCCTGATCGCCAACGTACGCCAGGCCCGCTTCAAGGGCATCCTCGGTATCAACATCGGCAAGAACTTCGACACCCCGATCGAGAAGGCCGCCGACGACTACCTGATCTGCCTGGACAAGGTCTATGCCCACGCCAGCTACGTGACGGTGAACATCTCCAGCCCCAACACCAAGAACCTGCGCCAGTTGCAGGGCGAATCGGAGCTGGATGCCCTGCTCGGCGCCCTGAAGGTGCGCCAGACCGCCCTGGCCCAGCAGCACGGCCGCTATGTGCCGCTGACCCTTAAGATCGCCCCGGACCTGGAGCCGGCGCAGATCGTGAACATCGCCGACGCCCTGCGCCGCCATCGCATCGACGGCGTGATCGCCACCAACACCACCCTCGGCCGCGAAGGCGTCGAACACCTGGCTCACGGCAACGAGACCGGCGGCCTTTCCGGCGCCCCGGTGTTCGAGAAATCCACCGCTGTGGTGCGCGCCCTGGCGCAGGCCCTGCAAGGCGAGCTGCCGATCATCGCCGCCGGCGGCATCACCGACGGCGCCAAGGCAAAAGCCAAGATCGAAGCCGGCGCCGCCCTGGTCCAGGTGTACTCCGGCCTGATCTACCGCGGGCCGGATTTGATCGGCGAATGCATCTCAGCCATCGGTTGAGCGAATATGGCTTATCTAGTGGAAAGATAAGCTTTTTAGACTTGTCCGCAGGGGCCTGAACGGCGATAATTGCGCCCTTTCTGCGCGCCCCTGCGCGGGTTGCCCGACCGGGCCACTGACACCATGACCAGCTACCTGTTCGTCCTCATCGGCGCCGTTCTCGTCAACAACGTCGTCCTCGTCCGCATCCTCGGCCTCTGCCCCTTCATGGGCGTTTCCAAAAAGCTGGAAACCGCCGTCGGCATGGGCGCTGCCACCACCTTCGTGCTGACCCTGGGCAGCGGCACCAGCTACGTGCTCGACCACTGGCTGCTGACGCCCTACGGCCTGGAGTACCTGCGCACCCTGTCCTTCATCGTCACCATCGCCGCCATCGTCCAGTTGACCGAGCTGGTGATCCAGAAGACCAGCCCGGTGCTGCATCAGGTGCTGGGCATCTACCTGCCGCTGATCACCACCAACTGCGCGGTGCTGGGCGTGCCCCTGCTCAACGTCAATCTCAAGCACGGCTTTGTCGAATCGCTGCTGTTCGGCTTCGGCAGCTCGGTCGGCTTCACCCTGGCCCTGGTGTTGTTCGCCGGCATCCGCGAACGCCTGGAGGGCGCCGACGTACCGGTCAATTTCCGCGGTACAGCCATCGGCTTCGTCACTGGTGGGCTGATGAGCCTGGCCTTCATGGGCTTCGCCGGATTGGACAAGTTCAAGTGATTTCCGCGATTCTCGTCATGGCGCTGGGCGCCATCGTCCTCGGCGCCGCCCTCGGCTACGCCTCGATCAAGTTCCGCGTCGAAGGCGACCCGCTGGTCGAGAAGATCGACGCCATCCTGCCGCAGACCCAGTGCGGCCAGTGCGGCTTCCCCGGCTGCAAGCCCTACGCCACGGCCATCGCCAAGGGCGAGGCGGACATCAACTGCTGCCCGCCCGGCGGCGAGGAAGGCATCCGCAAGCTGGCCGACCTGCTCGGCCGCGAAGCCAAACCGCTATCCGCCGAGCACGGCATCGAGAAGCCGAAGAGCACCGCCCACATCGATGAAAACACCTGCATCGGCTGCACCCTGTGCATCCAGGCCTGCCCGGTGGATGCCATCGTCGGCGCCGCCAAGCAGATGCATACCGTCGTCGAATCGCTGTGCACCGGCTGCGAGCTGTGTCTGCCGCCCTGCCCGGTGAACTGCATCAGCATGGATCCGATCGGCGAGTCCGTCGAAACCTGGAAGTGGAAGTACCCGGTGTTCAACATTCAATCCCGCAGGGCCGCCTGATGCTGCGCCAGCTCTTCAAGTTCAACGGCGGCGTCAAGCCCCAGACCCACAAGTCCGAATCCACTCGCGAGCCCATCGCCATCGCGCCGATCCCGGCCGAGCTGGTGATCCCGCTGCATCAGAGCGTCGGCGGCACGCCGCGGCCCCTGGTACAGGCCGGCGACAAGGTGAAGAAGGGCCAGCGCATCGGCGATGCCGACGGCAATGTCTCCTCCGCCGTCCATGCCTCCACTTCCGGCACCGTCAAGGCCGTCGAGATGCGCACCATGGCCCACTCCTCCGGCCTCTCGGCGCTGTGCGTGGTGATCGAAGCCGACGGCCGCGACGAATGGACTGAGCTGAAGCCGCTGCCCTGGCGCGAGATGAAGCCCAGCGCGGTGCGCGACTACCTGCGCGATGCCGGTGTTGTCGGCCTCGGCGGCGCGGTGTTCCCCTCGCACCTGAAGCTCAACGCCGGCAAGACCGGCAAGCTGCAGACCCTGGTGATCAACGGCGCCGAGTGCGAGCCTTTCATCACCTGCGACGACATGCAGATGCGCGAACGGCCCGAAGCTGTCCTCGGCGGCGTCGCCATCATGAAGACCATTCTCCAGGCCGACCAGGCCTTGGTGGGTATCGAGGACAACAAGCCCGAGGCCATTGCCGCGATGCGCGCAGCCGTGAGCGCGATGGGCGAAGCCGGCCAGGGCATCGAGATCGTCGCCATCCCCACCCGCTACCCGGCCGGCGGCGCCAAGCAGCTAATCCGCGTCCTGACCGGTATCGAAGTGCCCCATGGCGAACGCTCCACCGACTACGGCGTGCAATGTTTCAACAGCGGCACCGCCTGCGCCATCTATGAGGCCATCGAACTCGGTCGGCCGCTGATCTCGCGCATCGTCACCGTCGCCGGCAACGTCGAGCGTCCGCGCAACTACGAGGTGCGCTTCGGCACGCCGATGCGCGCATTGATGGACCTGGCCGGCCCCAAGGCCGACAGCGACCGGATCATCATGGGCGGGCCGATGATGGGCTTCGTCATGCCCAACTACGACGTGCCGGTGATCAAGGCCGCCAACTGCGTGCTGGTCGGCTCCCCCGCCCTGTTCCCGCCGCCGCCGCCGGAGATGCCCTGCATCCGCTGCGGCGAATGCGCCAAGGCCTGTCCCGCCGACCTACAGCCTTTCGAGTTGTACTGGTTCTCCAAGGCCAAGGTCTTCGGCAAAGCCCAGGAATACCACCTGTTCGACTGCATCGAATGCGGCTGCTGTGCCTTCGTCTGCCCGTCGCGGATTCCCCTGGTGGATTACTACCGCTTCGCCAAGAGCGAGATTTGGGCGCGCGAGAAGGAAAAGTCCGCCGCCGACGAGGCCCGCGAGCGCTTCGAATTCCGCCAGTTCCGCGACGAGCGCGAAAAGCAGGAAAAGGCTGCGCGCCTGGCCGCCAAGGCCGCCGAGACCAAGGCCAAGCTGGCCGCCGAAGCCGCGGCCACAGGCCACAGCAACGAGGCCGAGGACGCCAAGAAGGCCATCATCGCCGCCGCCGTGGCCCGCGCCGCGGCGCAGAAGGCAGAAACCACCGCCGCCCCAGACAACGCCGGCAGCGGCGAACAAACCTAAAAATGCTGAACAACTCTCCCTTCTTCCTCAAGCCCGCCAGCGTCCAGAGCGTCATGCTGCGGGTGCTGCTCGCCCTGCTGCCGGGCATCGCCGCTTACGTCTGGTTCTTCGGTGCGGCCATCCTGGTGCAGCTCGCCATCGCCTCGGCCACCGCCCTGGCCGGCGAGGCCCTGTTCCTCCGCCTGCGCGGCAAGCCGGTGGCACTGTTCGTCACCGACGGCTCCGCCCTGGTCACCGCCTGGCTGATCGCCCTGACCTTCCCACCCATCGTGCCCTGGTGGTTGACCGTGATCGCGACGCTGTTCGCCATAGTTCTGATCAAGCACCTCTATGGCGGCCTCGGGCAGAACCCCTTCAACCCGGCGATGACGGCCTTCTGCCTGATGATCGTGGCCTACCCGCAGTTGATGTCACAGTGGCCCCAGGCCGGCTTCACCGACTTTTCGGCACAACTCAGCCTGATCTTCGGCCAGCGCCACCTCGACGCCATCGTCATGGCGACGCCCCTGGACGAGCTGCGCACCGCACTCCACACGGCGGATGCCAAGGCCACCGTGGCCAGCGTCTTCGGCAGCCACGCCACCTTCGGCAATATCGGTGGCAAGGGCTGGGAATGGATCGCCTTCGGCTATCTGCTGGGCGGCCTCTACCTGCTGCAGCAGCGCCTGATCACCTGGCACATGCCGGCAGCCTTTCTCGCCGCCCTGGGTCTGCTCGCCTTCGGCTTCCACGCCTGGCGGCCCGACGAATTTGCCGGCCTGCCCTTCCACCTGCTCACCGGCGGCGCCATGCTCGGCGCCTTCTTCATCGTCACCGACCCAGTGTCTGGCGCCACCACCCCTCGCGGCAAACTGATCTTCGCCGCCGGCATCGGCCTCCTGACCTGGGTGATCCGCACCTTCGGCGCCTATCCGGACGGTATCGCTTTCGCGACGATGCTGATGAACATCTGTGTGCCGCTGATCGACATGTACACCCAGCCGCCGGTGTTCGGACACAAGGGCGGCCAGAAGAAGGAAGGCGCGCGATGAGCGAAGGCTGCACTCCCGAGAACCACGGCCACCTGGAAGTTCCGCCGGCCACCGGCGAGACCTCGATCCTGCGCATTTCCACGCGCACCGCGGCGATCCTGATGCTGTATTGCGTCGCTTTCACCGCGCTGATGGGCGGCACCTACATCGCCACCAAGCCGGCGCTGGAGGCCAGCGCGCAACTGGAAAAGCTGCAACTGATCGATGCCGTGCTACCGCGCGAAGCCTACGACAACAAGCTGCTCGAGGACGAGCTCAAGCTGCCGGCCACCGCCGCCCTCGGCCTCGACGACGAGACTCTGGTCTACCGCGCCCGCAAGGCCGGTGAGCCGGCCGCCCTGGTGCTGGAAGCCGCCGCGCCGGACGGTTACTCCGGCCGCATCGGCCTGATCCTGGCAGTCACAGCCAAGGGCGAGCTGGCCGCGGTGCGGGTTACCCAGCACAAGGAGACCCCGGGCCTGGGCGACTACATCGACCCGAAGAAGGACCGCAACAAGGCCCGCCCCTGGATCGCCCAGTTCAACGACCTGTCGTTTGAGAAGCTGCCGGCCACCGAATGGAAGGTGAAAAAGGACGGCGGCCGCATCGAGAACATGAGCGGCGCGACGATCTCCCCCCGCGCCGTGACCAACGCCACCCGCCGCGCCATGGAATGGGTGCTCGCCCACCGCGAAGCCCTGTTCGCCGCGCCGGCCCACGGCACTTTCAAGGAGCAGGCGCCATGAGCAGCTTCCGCGAGATAACCTACA
>DATDMT010000068.1:0-16021 GCA_036518635.1 Rhodocyclaceae bacterium
GTCATCCTCGACCGCGACGGTGTCATCAACTACGACTCCGACCAGTACATCAAGTCTCCGGACGAATGGAAGCCCATTCCCGGTTCCCTTGAGGCCATCGCCCGGCTGAACCAGGCGGGCTATCGGGTGGTGGTGTCCACCAACCAGTCTGGGGTCGGCCGCGGCCTGTTCGAGATGAATACGCTGAACGCCATCCACGAAAAAATGGTCCGCTCCGTGGCCATGGTCGGCGGCCGCATCGATGCGATCTTCTTCTGCCCCCACACCAATGCCGACAACTGCAACTGCCGCAAGCCCAAGCCGGGCATGCTGCTGGAGATCGCCTCGCGCTACAACGCCGACCTGACCGACGTGCCGGTGATCGGCGACTCCCTGCGCGACCTGCAGGCGGCCGTGGCGGTGGATGCGGCGCCGGTGCTGGTACTGACCGGCAAGGGCCAGAAGACCCGGCTCGACCCGCAACTGCCGGCGATCACTCCGGTCTTCGCCGACCTGGCGGCGGCAGTACAGCACTTCACCCGATGATCCTGCTGCGCTCCCTGCTGTACGCCCTGATCCTGGGCCTGTTCACTCCGGTCTTCGTAACGACTTTCCTGCTGTTCTTCTGGTTGCCGCTGCGCCAGCGCCACCTGTTCTGCCGCGGCTGGGTATGGACCGCCCTGTGGCTGATCCGCCATGTGCTGGGCATCCGCTACGTGGTCGAGGGCCGCGAGAACATTCCGCCCGGCGCCTGCGTGGTGATGGCCAAGCACCAGTCGGCCTGGGAGACCATCGCCCTGCAACAGGTGTTTCTCGGCTCGGTCTTCGTGCTCAAGAAGGAGCTGCACTGGCTGCCCTTCTTCGGCTGGGCCCTAGCCCTGAACCCGATGATCGCGATCAACCGCTCCGCTCAGCGCGACGCGCTGAAGCTGCTGGCCAAGCTCGGCAAGGTGCGGCTGGATGCCGGCTACCGGGTGGTGATCTATCCCGAAGGCACCCGCATCGCCCCCGGCCAGAAGGGCGAGTACAAGCGCGGCGGCGCCTTTCTCGCCAAGCACGCCGGCTACCCGGTGGTGCCGGTGGCGCACAACGCCGGCGAGCTGTGGCGGCGCAACGCCTTCATCAAGCGACCGGGCACCGTCACCGTTTGCATCGGCCCGGCGATCGCCCCCGCCGGCTTGAGCACCGAAGAGATCACCCGTCGCGCCGAAGAATGGATCGAAGGTCAGATGCATCGCATCAGCCCCCATCGCTACGCGGCTGAAACCGTCAAGGAGATCGCCCATGAAGCCCCGTGACCAGCAACTGGCCTTGCGCCTGGATGACAGCACGCCCGATCCCGATGCCGCCTGGCGCGACCACGCCCATCTGCCCTATCTCGGCGCCAGCCTCACGCTGCGCCTCGACACCCAGTTGAAGACCGCCGAACGCCTCGGCACCGAGCTGCACCTGCCGCTGCCGCCGGAAGCCACGCCGCGCCAGATTCGCGACGCCACCGAAGCCTGGCTGCGCGGCCAGGCCAAGCTGCTGCTTACCGAGCTGATCGCCGGCCAGGCCGCCGCCCTCGGTGTCCGCCCGCCCAAGCTGGCCCTCTCCTTCGCCGCCCGCAGCAACTGGGCGCAAGCGGAAGGCAACACCCTGCGCTGCAACTGGCGGCTGATCGAACAGCCGGCGCGCGTCGTCGAGCAGGTGGTGGGGCGCGCCGTCGCCAGCATCGGCCTGGCCGTGGCCGAAAGCGATCTATTCGGCGGCGGCGACAACTTCGCCTGCGTGTGAACGAACAACTCCCGCTGTTCACCCTGCCGCCGCCCCCCGCGGCGGCGAGGACCCGTCAACTGCTGATCGGCAACCGGGTGGTGGCCTATGCCCTCGACGTGGGCCGCAAACGCCTCACCTTGCGCATCGACGATCGCGGCCTGCGCGTCGCTGCGCCGCGCGACCTGCCGGTTGCCAGCATCGACGAGTTCATCCTCAGTCACGGCCAGTGGGTGCTCGACAAGCTCGACGAATACGTCAGCAACCACCTGCCGCGCCACCTCACCATCCGCGATGGCCAGTCGCTACCCCTGCTCGGCGCCCCGGTGCCGGTGCGCGTCAGCGCCGGCAACAACCGCATCCGCTGGTACGACCAGGCCCTGGAACTGGCCGCCCGTCCCGATGCCGACCTGCAGGCCCTGACCCGGCGCGCCCTGCAGCGCCGCGGCCTGGAACTGTTCGGCCAGCGCCTGGCCCATTTCGCCGCCCTGGCGGGCATCGAAATGCCGGCCCTGGCGCTGACCTCGGCGCGCACCCGCTGGGGCTCCTGCAGCCTGCACGGCGGCATCCGCCTCAACTGGCGGCTGATCCACCTGCCCATCGAGTTGATCGACTACGTGGTGATCCACGAGCTCTGCCACCTGCGCGAGATGAACCACAGCCCGCGCTTCTGGGCCGAGGTGGCGAAACTCTGCCCCGACTGGAAGGTGTTGCGCGCCGAATTGAAGCGCCGCGGCAGCGAAATCCCGCTGCTCTAGCGGGGGCTCTGGCGTTCGCCGCCCCTTGCCCGGCGCGGCTTTCAAGCATAGTATTACGGGTGTTATAACCCTCCCGCGGAGGCGACTATGCACATGCTCAAGCTCACCCAGATCGGCAATTCCGTCGGCGTCATCCTGCCCAAGGAGGTGCTCGCCCGGCTCAAGCTGGAAAAGGGCGACTCGGTGTTCATCACCGAAACCCCGGACGGCTACGCCATCACGCCTCACGACCCGAATTTCGAAACCCAGATGGAAGCCGCCCGCGACATCATGAAAAAGCGCCGTGCGGTGCTGCGCGAATTGGCCAAATGACCGAGTGGGTCTGGCTCGAGCGGGCCGTCCTCATTGCCGCCCACGGCGAGCAATTGGTGGAACATGGCGGCGGCGCCGGCATGCGCGATGCCGGCCTGCTCGATTCGGCCCTGGCCCGTCCGGAAAACCTGGCGGCCTACGGCACGCCCGATTATGCCGATCTCGCGGCGGCCTACGGCTTCGGTATCGCCCGCAATCACCCCTTCATCGACGGCAACAAACGAACCGCGTTCATCGCCGTCGAATTGTTCCTCTGGATGAACGGCCAACTACTGACTGCCGGCGACGTGGATTGCGTACTCACCATGCTTGCCCTCGCCGCCGGCGACCTGGAAGAAGCGGCTTACGCTGCCTGGATCAGAAACAACACCGCCCCAAAATAACAAGGAACCCCACCATGAGAATCCTCCACACCATGCTGCGCGTCGGCGACCTCGACCGCTCCCTGGCCTTCTACACCGAAGTGCTGGGCATGAAGCTGCTGCGCAAGAACGACTACCCGGAGGGCAAGTTCACTCTGGCCTTCGTCGGCTACGGTTCCGAAGAAACCGATGCGGTGATCGAGCTGACCCACAACTGGGGCGTCGACAAATACGAACTCGGCAACGCCTACGGCCACATCGCCCTGGCGGTGCCCGATGCGGCGGCAGCCTGCGAGGCGATCCGCGCCCGCGGTGGCAAGGTGGTGCGCGAAGCCGGGCCGATGAAGCACGGCAACACCATCATCGCCTTCGTGGACGACCCCGACGGCTACAAGATCGAGCTGATCCAAAAGTAGGCGGCCGATGCGCGAGCTGATCCGCCTCGCCTGGCCCTTCTTCGTCTCGCAGCTCGCCATCTCAGGCGGCGGGCTGCTCGATACGGTGATGGCCGGCCATCTGTCGTCCCTCGACCTCGCCGCCATCGGCGTCGGCGCGGCCATCTACATCTCCGTGTTCATGGCCAGCGCCGGCGTGCTGCTGTCCCTCACCAGCGTCGTCGCCCACCTCTATGGCGGCAAGCAGCACGACGAGATCGGCGAGGCGGTGCGCCAGGCGGCCTTCCTCTGGATCGGCCTGACGCTGTTCGTCATCTGTCTGCTGATCTGGCCCGATCCGCTGCTGGCGATCACCAATGCCCCACCCGAATTGGCGGTCAAGGTCCGCGCCTATCTGCACGCGATGGCCTGGACGGTGCCGGCGGCCATGGCCCTGCGCCTGTTCAGCACCCTCTCCGCCGGCATCGGCCGGCCGCGGGCGGTGATGGTGTTCAACCTCGGCGCCCTGATCCTCAAGGTGCCGCTGAACTGGATCTTCATGTACGGCCACCTCGGCGCGCCGGAACTCGGCGCCGTCGGCTGCGGCGTCGCCAGCGCCATCGTCGCCTGGGTGGCTGCCGCCGCCGCCTGGATCAGTTGCGCGCGCCTGCCGGACTACCGGCCCTACCGGGTCTTCAGCCGCTGGAGCCGGCCCCGCGCCGAATCCCTGGCCGAGTTGCTCAAGCTCGGTCTGCCGATCGCCCTGACCATCCTGGTGGACGTCACCGCCTTCACCTTCATGGCCCTGTTCATCGCCCGTCTCGGCCCCAACGCCACCGGCGCCCACCAGATCGCCGCCAGTCTCGCCGTCGTCTGCTTCATGATGCCGCTCGCCATCGGCTATGCCAGCGGCGTATTGAGCGGCCAGGCCCTGGGCGCCCGCGATCCGCAGCGGGCCCTGGCCATCGGCCGCCGCGGCTTCCTGTTGGGCATGGGCTGCGCCGCCGTGGTGTCGCTCACCCTGGCCCTCGGCCACGATGGCGTGGTGGCGATGTACACCCACGATCCGGAGATCCAGCCGCTGGCAAGCAAACTGATCCTGCTGCTGGCCGTGTACCACCTGTGCGATGCGCTGCAGGCCGTCGGCGTCAGCATCCTGCGCGGCTACAAGATCGCCACCCTGCCGTCCATCGTCTACGCGGTATCGCAATGGGGCATCGGCCTCGGCGGCGGCGTCGCCCTCGGCCTCGGCGATTGGTTCGGCGTGCCCATGGGTCCCGCCGGATTCTGGATCGCCGCCGCGGTCAGCCTGCTGGTGGCCGGCCTGGCGCTACTCGGCTACTGGTGGAAGATCGCCCACGAGCGGATTCAGAAAGCCGCCGCGCCCGCCGCCACCAGCGCGTAGCGGGCGCCCTTGCCGACTGCCATCCACAACATGCAGGCGGCCCAGTTGAGGCGCAGCCAGCCGGCGGCGACGCACAACAGGTCGCCGATCAGCGGCGCCCAACTGGCCAGCAGCGCATAGCTGCCCCAGTGCTGTACCCACTTCATCGCCCGCGGCGACATTTTTTCCAGCCCCTTCTGCGGCAGCCAGCGCGCCATGCCGTAGCTGGTCATGCCGCCGAGGGTGTTGCCGAGGGTCGCCAGCACCAGGGCGTGCATCGCCTGCTCCGGATGCAGCCGCAGCAGCGCGAACAGCAAGGCCTCCGAGCCGCCGGGCATCAGCGTCGCCGAGATGAAGGCGGAAGCGAAAAGGCCGGCAAGGCCGGCCTCGGGGGAAATGTTCAGGAAGTCCACGGACGGGAGTTCAGCGCAGGCCGCGCTACGCCTTCGCCGGCGGCTTGGCGTTGATCTTGCGCGTGGCGCTGTCGATATCGCCCTTGGCCAGGGCCGGCCAGGCCAGCAGGGCGCGATCCAGGGCGGCGTCGATGTCGGCCTGTTCTTCCTTGCGCGCCGGTTTCAGTACGTAGTTGGCGACCTCGGCCTTGTCGCCGGGATGGCCGATGCCGATGCGCAGGCGCCAGTAATCCTGGGTGCCGAGCTTGGCGGTGATGTCCTTGAGGCCGTTGTGACCGCCAAGGCCGCCGCCGAATTTGAGGCGCATCTGGCCGGGGGGCAGGTCGAGTTCGTCGTGCACCACCAGCATCTCGGCCGGGGTGATGCGGTAGAAGTGGGTCAATGCCTGCACCGCCTGGCCCGAGCGGTTCATGAAGGTGCCCGGCAGCAGCAGCCAGATGCCCGCCTCGCGAGCATTGGCGGCCCAGCCGTGGAAGCGGGTTTCCTTGTTGAACGTGGCGCCGAGTTCCTGCGCCAGGCGCTCACAAAACCAAAACCCGGCGTTGTGCCGGGTTTCGGTGTATTCGGCCCCGGGGTTGCCGAGGCCGACGATCAATCGCAGGGAAGCCTGCAAGATCTTAGCGCTTGTCGGTCTTCTCGGACTTCTTCACCGGCGCCTTTTCGGCGGGGGCAGCGACGACGACGGGCGCGGGTTCTTCTTCAGCCTTGCCGCCCTTGACCATGATGGTCGCCACGACCGGATCGCCTTCGCCGTGATGGACGACTTCGACGCCCTTCGGCAGCGGCAGTTGGGAGACATGGATGGAGTGGCCGGAGGACAGGTCCTTCAGGTCCACTTCGATGAAGGCGGGTAGGTCGCCCGGCAGGCACTTGACGTCCACTTCGGTCATGACGTGGGAGACGATGCCGCCTTCGGTCTTGACGCCCGGGGCGATGTCAGCGTTGACGAAGTGCAGGGGCACCTTCTGGTGAATCTTGTGGGTAGCGTCCACGCGCTGGAAGTCCACGTGCAGGATCTGCAGCTTGTAGGCGTGACGTTGCACGTCGCGCAGCAGGCACATCTGCTTTTGGCCGTCCACGTTCATGGTCAGCACGGACGAGTGGAAAGCTTCCTTGCGCAGCAGGTGATAGATCTCGTTGTGGTCCAGATCCACTTGCTGGGGAGCGGCTTCGCCACCGTAGATGATGGCGGGAACACGGCCTTCGCGACGCAGGCGGCGGCTCGCACTCGATCCCTGCAGGTCACGCTTCTTGGCGTTAAATTCGATTTGCATGATGACTCCAAAAGTTAAGAAATCCCTGCCCGCGACCAGGCAGGGGGTACAACTACCGGCCGATTGCCCGGCCGGGAAAAACTTATTCGTCGAACAGCGAGGACACCGATTCGTCGTTGCTGATGCGCTGGATGGTCTCGGCCATCAGGTCGGCGATCGAAACGACGCGGATGCGGTCGCAGGCGCGGGCAGCCTCCGACAGCGGAATGGTGTCGGTGACCACCAGTTCGTCCAGGTCGGAATCGCGGATGCGCTCGACGGCGGAACCGGACAGCACCGGGTGGGTGGCGTAGGCCAGCACGCGCTTGGCGCCGTGCTGCTTCAGTGCCTGGGCGGCCTTGCAGAGGGTGCCGGCGGTGTCGACGATGTCGTCCATGATCACGCAGGTGCGGCCCTTGACGTCGCCGATGATGTTCATCACTTCGGAGACGTTGGCTTTGGGACGGCGCTTGTCGATGATCGCCAGATCGGTTTCCAGACGCTTGGCGAAGGCGCGGGCGCGCACCACGCCACCGACGTCGGGGGAGATCACCAACAGGTCGTCGTAGCTCTGCTTGGCGATGTCGGCCAGCAGCACCGGGGCGGCGTAGATGTTGTCCACCGGGATGTCGAAGAAGCCCTGAATCTGGTCGGCATGCAGGTCCACCATCAGCACGCGATGCACGCCGGCAGCCTGCAGCATGTTGGCCACCACCTTGGCGGTGATCGGCACCCGGGCGGAACGGGGGCGGCGGTCCTGGCGGGCGTAGCCGAAGTAAGGCACCGCGGCGGTGATGCGGCCGGCGGAGGCGCGCTTCAGCGCGTCGGCCAGGATCACCAGCTCCATCAGGTTGTCGTTAGTCGGCACGCAGGTCGGCTGCAGAATGAACACGTCATGACCGCGGACGTGTTCGAGAATCTCGACGTTGATTTCGCCGTCGGAGAAGCGCGTGACATTGGCGCGACCCAGGGAGATGTTGAGTCGTTTGACCACGTCGGACGCCAACTTGGGGTTGGCGTTGCCGGTGAAGACCATCAGGCTGTCATAGGACATGGGGGCCCCTGCAAAACGAAGCGGGCAGGGCGCTGGAGTCCAGGGCCTGCCCGATGAATGTTCTGGCTGGGGAGGAAGGATTCGAACCTTCGCATGCCGGAATCAAAATCCGGTGCCTTAACCAGCTTGGCGACTCCCCAAAATCGGTTACCGAAAAACGCCCGGCCCCCGAAAGGACGCGCATTTTCCTTTTTTTCTTACGGGCTGTCAAACCTTTGTCCACACAGAATCGGATGGCTATCCAAACCCTGGGCGACAAAGCCCCGCATATCGTCGGGAAGCGCGGCATAAGCGGCGCGAGCGGCAGCCTCGGCGGCGAACGCGGCGAAGCAGCAGGCGCCGGAGCCGGTCATCATCGCGCCCGGGTCGAAGCGCCGCAGCCAGGCGAGATGGCGCGCCACCTCGGGATAGAGGCGGCAGGCCACGGGCTCTAGGTCGTTGCGGCCCTGGCCGGGTCGCCAGTCGGCGGCAGCGATGACCGGCGTATCGCGCACCAGATCGGCGGCGCGGAAGATTTCCGGCGTGGGCACCGCCACCGGCGGCACCAGCACCAAGTACCACGCCGGCGGTAGGGCCACATCGGTGAACTGCTCGCCGATGCCTTCGGCGAAGGTGGCGTGGCCATGCACGAAGACCGGCACGTCGGCGCCGAGGCCGAGGCCGATGGCCTGCAGCTCGGCGGAGGAGAGGCCGCAGCCCCACAACCGGTTCAGCGCCAGCAGCACGGTAGCGGCATCGGAGCTACCGCCACCGAGGCCGCCACCCATCGGCAGGCGCTTGTCGAGGCGGATGGTGACGCCCTGCGCCGCTTTTGAATTTTCGCCGCAAGCCTGGCGCAGGGCCTGCGCAGCGCGCACGGTGAGGTCGCTTTCGGCCGGCACGCCGGGCAAGGGATCGGCGCGCTCGATGCGGCCGTCGTCACGGGGAGAGAAGTGCAGGGTGTCGCCGTAGTCGACGAAGCGGAACACCGTCTGCAGCAGATGGTAGCCATCGGCGCGGCGGCCGGTGACGTGGAGAAACAGGTTGAGCTTGGCCGGCGCCGGCCAGGCCGCATCCCAATCGAATTTATTTGTCATTGCCCGACCCTTGCCAGCCGTCGATCCGCAGCCGCGCCTTGATGTCGTCGCGATTCATTTCCACCAGGGTCGGCAGGGCGTCAGCGGCATCGCTAGCGTATTCCAGATAATCGATCTGCCAGCCGTCGGCACTGGCGCGGCGCGGCCGCCCCTGCTCGTCGCGCAGCTCAACCACGGCCTCGCCCAGCAACCAGTGCGACAGGCCGCCGAGGGGCAAGGGCACGCCCAACACCTGGGCCGACAACGCCTCCCAGTCGCTGCCGTGGGCCTCGCGGCCGTCGGCGCTGCGCAGATGCACGCCAGCCAGGTCGCGGCGCAGTTCGGCGACGCCTTGGCCGAGGGGGCCGTTCAGCAGAATCTCGTCCTCATCGATGCTGTGGCGCCACTGGATGCCGACGTGATAGGCGGTTTCGCCACGCTGTAGGGACAGCCGACCATCGAGATTGAAGCCCGCCGCCATCTGCGGCCGCAGCAGGGTGGTCGGTACGCTCTGCGGCAACAGCTCGCAGGCGCCGAGGGGAAAACACAGGGCCAACAGCAACGCCGCGTGCGGCGCCGTCAGACGCTTCATCGACCTCAGTGCAGCCGCTCGCGCAGGCTGCGCAGCACGGCGTTGTCGGCGCTCTTGCGGGCGGCGGCGTCGAGCAGGCGGTTGGCTTCGTCTTTGCGGCCGGCACCCCACAGCACTTCGACCAGGTGGGCGGTGATCTCGGGATCGCTGCCGCGCTTGTCGAGGGCTTGGCGGAGGAATTTTTCCGCATTGCCGAAGTCGCCCATGCGGAACAGCACCCAGCCCTTGCTGTCGAGAATGAAGGGGTCGTCCGGCGCCAGGCCGAGGGCCTTTTCGATCAGCGACAGGGCCTCGGGCAATTGCAGGTTGCGGTCGGCATAGGAATAGCCGAGGGCATTGTAGGCGTGGGCGTAATCGGGCTTGAGCTTGATTAGCTTGCGCAGATTGGCTTCCAGCACATCGAAGCGGCCGAGCTTTTCCGCCAGCATCGACGATTCGTAGAGCAGTTGCGGCTCATCCGGGCGCAGCGCCAGTTCCCGCGCCAGCACGTCGTAGGCCTCGTTCAGGCGGCCGGCTTCGGTGAGCAACTGGGCCTCGGCCAGCATCAGGGTGACGCGCTCCCGCGGCGCCGCCTCGGCGGCGCGTTCGACATGGGCCAGGGCCTCGTCGAGCTTGCCCTGGCTGCGCAGCAGATCGGCGGCGCGGCTCTGGGCCAAGGGGTAGTGCTTGCTCTCGGCGCTGACCGCGTCGTAGAGGCTGATCGCTTCGCCGGTCTGCTTGTTCTGCTCGACGATCTGCGCCAGGTAGAAGCGCACGCCGTCCATGTCGGAGAAGCCCAGCACCATCAGGCGACGCAGATGCTTTTCGGCGCTGGCAGCGTCGCCCAGCTCCATCGACAGCAGGGAGACGGCATAGAGAATTTCCGGATTGTCCGGCTGACGGCGCAGCAGCTCGTTGAACTCGCTACGCGAATCCTCGTAACGCTTCAGGTCCAGCAGCAGCCGGGCGCGGGCGAGGCGCGCATCGAGCGCAGCGGGATTGCGCGCGAGGAATTCGGCCAACTGCACCACACCCTGTTCCGGCGCCGGCGGCGCCAGACGCAGGCGCATCAGGAAGGCGGCCTCCCAGTCGGGGCGCAGGCGCAGGGCCTCTTCCGCCTCACGCAGGGCGGCCGCATCGTCCTGGGCGTTTTGCGCCGCCACCGAGCGGGCGTAGTGCGCCTCGGGAATCTGCAGATAGGGCTCGGTGACGCGATCGATCACCAGGCGCACGAAGCTGCGGTCGGTGGTGCGCGACAGCAGCCGGTTGAGCTGCATCAGGGCGCCGCCCAGGCCGGGGCCTTCGCCCTTCAGCGCGCTGCCGAGTTCGGCCACCAGCTCGTCGGTCTTGCCGGCGCTGGCGAGCAGGGACCAGAGGGTCTGGCGCGCCTGCGGCGAGCTCGGGTCCAGCTCCAACCAGCGCCGCGTGGTTTCCATCGCCAGTTCGGGTTGGCGCGAGTGGTAGGCCATCTCGGAGGCACGCTTGGCAATCCGCACATCGGGAATCTGCTTCGCCAGGTCGGCATAAGCGCCGGCGGCGATCAGCATCTGGTTGCGGGCGGCGGCGATCTCGGCCAGGAGGAACTGATAGAGGATTTGCGGCGTCAGGCTGGATGCCTCCACTGCCGCTTTGGGCGCCGCCGCCGGTGTCTCCTGCGCATCGGCCGCAAAGGCGGGCAATGCGGCGCCGGTGAGGGCGGCAACGATCAGGGTGCGCAGGGAGAAGGCCATGGCGTGCGGGCGGGGGCGAATAGAATGAACGGATGTTAGCAGCTTCAATGTGTCATGCCTGAGTTGCCCGAGGTGGAAGTCACACGCCTCGGCATCCTCGCCCTGGAAGGCCATCAGGCCCGCGGAGCGGTGCTGCGCACGCCGACCCTGCGCTACCCCCTGCCGCTCGAACTGGATGCGGCCATCGCCGGGCGCAAGCTGCGGCGCATCAGCCGCCGCGGCAAATACCTGCTGCTGGATTTCGGCCACGGCACGGTGCTGCTGCACCTGGGCATGTCCGGCAGCCTGCGCCTGGTGGCGCCGGGCACGCCGGCGGCGAAGCACGACCACGTCGACCTGGTCTTCGCCGGGCCGGGCAAGGGCCAGGTGCTGCGCCTGCACGACCCGCGGCGCTTCGGCGCCCTGCTCTGGCTCGAAGGCGAACCGGCGGCCCACCCGCTGCTGGCGGTGCTGGGCATTGAACCCCTGGAAGATGAATTCACCCCGCGCTGGCTGTTCGAGCAGACCCGGGGACTCAGCGCCGCGATCAAGCCGGTGCTGATGGACGGCCACCGGCTGGTGGGCGTCGGCAACATCTATGCATCGGAAAGTCTGTTCCGCGCCGGCATCGATCCGCGCACGGCGGCGGGCCGGATTTCGCTGAAGCGCTTCGAACGGCTGGTGCCGGCGATCCGCGAGGTGCTGGCGGCAGCCATCGCCGCCGGCGGCAGCAGCCTGCGCGACTTCATCCACTCGGATGGCGGCTCGGGCTACTTCCAGTTGCAGACCTGTGTCTACGGCCGCGAGGGGGAGCCCTGCCGCCAATGCGGAAGCAAAATCCGCAGTCTCCGGCAGGGCCAGCGGGCGACCTTCTACTGTCCCCGCTGCCAGAAATAGCGAGGCTTACTTGCCGGTCAGCTTGACGAACTTGGCCATCAACTGATCCTTGCTCTCGACGTAGTCCGGGTTGTTGGGGATGCAATCCACCGGGCAGACTTCGCGGCACTGGGGCGTGTCGAAATGGCCGACGCACTCGGTGCACTTGTTCGGGTCGATCACGTAGATTTCGTCACCTTGCGAAATGGCGTTGTTGGGGCACTCGGGCTCGCACACATCGCAGTTGATGCATTCGTCGGTAATCATCAGGGACATGGAGGATTCTCTCTTTCAGTTCTTGCGTAAAAGCCGCTCGTTCAACCGGGCCACGACGGCCGGCTGGACGAAGTTGGAAACGTCGCCGCCGAAGCGCGCGATTTCGCGCACGATGGTGGCGGAGATGAACATGTACTGCTCACCCGGCGTGAGGAACACTGTTTCGACATCCGGATAGAGGTTGCGGTTCATGCCCGCCATCTGGAATTCGTATTCGAAGTCGGACACCGCGCGCAGGCCGCGCAGGATCACCTGGGCGCCCTGCTGCCGCACCAGATCCATCAGCAGGCAGTCGAAGCCGACCACTTCCACGTTGGGCAGATCGGCCAGGGCTTCGCGAATGATCGCGATGCGCTCGTCGAGGCTGAACAGCGGGCCCTTGCGCTCGCTGGCGGCCACCGCCACCACCACGTGGGAGAACAGCTTGGCGGCGCGCCGGGCGAGATCCTCGTGCCCCTTGGTGAAGGGGTCGAAGGTGCCCGGATAAACGGCAGTCTTGGTCATGGCTGTTCCATCAGATGATAGTGAACTTGCCCCGCCGTACCTTGCTTGACGGTGCGCCAGGAGCCCAGGCCTTCCAGGGCTTGCTCGGCCTCCACATAGAGGCGGGCATCGGGCTTGGCGATCCGCGGCAGCAGCGCCGCGACCTTTTCCAGCCAGCCCTGACGGTAGGGCGGATCGAGAAAGACCAGGTCGCAGTCGGAGACGGCAGGGGGGGCGCATTTTAGCGCATCGCCGCAATGCACCTGTAAACGCGGGTCGGCGAAGACAGCGGCATTGCGCTGCAACTGCTGGCAGGAACGCGGGTCGCGCTCGAACAACAGCACCCGCGCAGCGCCGCGGGAGGCGGCCTCGATGCCAAGGATGCCGCTGCCGGCAAACAGGTCAGCGCAGACCAGGCCGGTCAGGTCCTGGCCCAGCCAGTTGAACAGGGTCTCGCGCACCCGGTCCGGCGTCGGCCGCAGGCCGGGGCCGTCCACCACCTGGATCAAGCGGCTGCGCCACTCGCCGCCGGTGATGCGGATCCGGCTCATTGCACCGGCTTGGCGTCGTCTCCGGCCACCACCACGGTCACCAGATGCTCCGGCTTGACGTGGCGGGCAAAGGCTTCGCGCACCTGCTGCGCCGTGACCGCGCGGACCTTCTGCGCATAGTTGTCCAGGTAGTCGAGGGGCAGGCCGAAGTAACCGATGGCGGAGATGAAGCCCAGCAGCTTGGCGTTGCTGTCGATGCGCAGGGCCAGGCCGTCGGCCATGTTCTGCTGTGCCGCCTTGAGTTCGGCGGCGGTGGGGCCCGTGCGCAGATAGTCGGCGAGCACCTGGTTCACCACCTTGAGGGCTTCACCGGCCTGTTCGCGCTTGGTCTGCAGGCCGATCTCGAAGGGGCCTTCGAGCACCCGCGGCGAGAAGTAGGAATGCACGTCGTAGACCAGGCCGCGCTTTTCCCGCACCTCGTTCATCAGGCGCGAGACGAAGCCGCCGCCGCCGAGCACGTAGTTGCCCACCTGCAGCGCGTAGAAGTCCGGGTCGCCGCGCTTCAGCGCCGGCAGGCCGACGTGGATGTGGCTCTGCGCCGCCGGATGGGCGACATCCACCCGGCCGGCGGCGGGCATCTTGACCGGCGGCAGGGTGGGCGCGGCGCTGCCCGCCGGCAGGCCCTCGGTGATGCGCTGGGCGATCGCCTCGGCCTCGGCCCGGGTCAGGTCGCCGATCATCGACACCACGGCGCCGTGGGCCGTGTAGTGCTCTTTGTGGAAGGCCACCAGGTCTTCGCGCGTGATGCGCTCGATGCTGGCCGCGTCGGCGCTGCGGCCGTAGGGATGATCGGGATACAGGGCGGCGGCAAAACGCTTGGCGGCAATGGCGTCGGGGCGGGTGTCGGCCTCCTGGATCGAGGCGATGGTGCGGGCCTTTTCCCGCGCCAGCACATCGGCTGGAAAGGTCGGCTGGGTCAACAGGGTGCGCAGCAGATCGATGGCGGCATCGCGCTCAGTGCGCGCCGACAGGGTGCGCAGCACCATTCCGGCACGGTCGCCGTCGGAAGTCTCCGATAGGCGCACGCCCAGATCCGCGCGGCGTTCGGCGATCTGCTCCTCGTTCAGACTGCCGGCGCCGGCATCCATCAGACCGTTGGTGAGGCCCGCCAGGCCGGCCTTGTCGGCCGGCGCGTAGGCGCCGCCGGCGGGGAAATCCACCTGCACGTCGAGCATCGGCAGGGTATGGGTTTCGACGAAATACACCCGCGCGCCGGAGGGGGCGACCCAGTGCTGGATCTTGACGCCGGCTTCGGCGCTAAGGGCTGCGCAGCAGAGCAGCAGGGCAAGCAATGACTTCATGACGACCTCAGTGGTGCCGGCCGCCGCCGACGGCGGGGCGCTTGGGTTTGACGGTATCCACGGGCTGCGGATCGAGTACGGCGACGGTCAGGCTGTCGTCGCTGAAATACTTGCGGGCCACCGCCTGCACTTCCTCCGGCGTCACGTCGCGCAGCTTCTCCAGCATCCGGTCCACATTGCGCCAGCCGAGGCCGTTGTTCTCGGCGTGGCCGATTTCCATGGCCTGGGCCATCATCGAATCGCGCTTGTAGGTCTGCGCCGCCAGCGTCTGCACCTTGACCCGGGCCAGTTCGTCGGCGCTCACGCCGTTGTCCTGGATCGCCTTCAGTTCGGCGCGCAGCGCGGCTTCCAGTTCGGCGACGGTCTTGCCGGGGGAGGGCTGGCCTTCGATGACGAACATCGCCTCGCCGCGCACCTGGCCGTCGTATTCGGCACCGGCCGATTGGGCGATGCGCTGTTCCCGCACCAGATGCTTGGCGAAGCGCGCGGCGTCGTGGCCGTCGAGCACCGAGGAAAGCATCTCCAGGGCGTAGAAGTCCTTGTCCTTTTCGACGTCGTGGAACTTGGGCACCTTCCAGGCCATCGCCAGGTAGGGCAGCTTGGCCGGGGCCTTGACCGAGATGCGCTTGACGCCCACCTGCTCCGGCTCGTTCTGCGGCTTGCGCTCCGGCAGCGCATGGCTGCGATGGGCACCATAGAGCTTCTCGGCGAGGCGGAACACCTCGTTGTGATCCACGTCGCCGACGATCACCGCCGTGGCGTTGTTCGGCGCGTACCAGGTGTTGTACCAGGCGCGGGCGTCCTGCCAGTTCATGTGTTCCAGATCGTCCATCCAGCCGATCACCGGGCGGCGGTAGGGATGGGCCTGGAACATGGTGGCGCGCATCACCTCGCCGACCAGGGCTTCCGGATTGTCCTCGGTGCGCATGCGGCGCTCTTCCATCACCACCTTGATCTCGGAGCCGAACTCCTTGGCGGTCAGTTGCAGATTGCCCATCCGGTCCGCCTCGAGGGCCATGATCTCGGCCAGGCGATCCTTCGGCACCTGCTGGAAGTAGGCGGTGTAGTCGAAGGCGGTAAAGGCATTGTCGCGGCCGCCGGCCGCGGCGACGCGCTTGGAGAATTCGCCGGGGCCGACCTTCTTGGTGCCCTTGAACATCATGTGTTCCAGCACGTGGGCGACGCCGGAAGTCCCGTCCTTTTCATCCACGCTGCCGGCCCGGTACCAGACCATGTTCACCACGGTCGGGGCGCGGTGGTCTTCCTTGACCACCACCTTGAGGCCGTTGGGCAGAATCTTTTCGTAGGGGTTGGCCCAGGCGGCGCCGGCCGCGGCCATCATCAAACAGAGCAGTGTTCGCTTCATGGGGGTCAAGGAATCCTTGGAGTCCATTTGTTAGACTTGCTGCTTCCCACGGGGCGGGTGCAGCATGCAACCCGGGTTCCCGGGCCGCGCATCATAGCGCCCTTCTCTGAGTGTCGATTCCATGTTCGGGTTCCTGAAAAAGAAAGACGATAGCGGCGGCGCAGCCCCGGCCGCCCCCAAGGCTTCATG
>DATDMT010000069.1:0-10322 GCA_036518635.1 Rhodocyclaceae bacterium
CATCTCCGCCTTCGACGCCGCCAGCGGCCGCCTGATCTGGCGCTGGTATTCGACCAAGGACGAAGGCTGGGAAGGCGAGTTCGTTACCCGCACTTCATCGGGCGACCCGCTGGATCGCGACATCGCCGCCGAGCGCGCCAATGCAGAAAAATACCGCGACGCCTGGAAGCGCGGCGGCGGCTCGATCAGCTCCTCGCCGGCCCTGGACCCGGAACGGGGCCTGATCTACTTCGGCACCGGCAACGCCGCCCCCTACGCCGATCTCTACCGCCCCGGCGACAACCTCTACACCTCTTCCCTGGTGGCCCTCGACGTGCGCACGGGCCAGTTGCGCTGGTACCAGCAGATCACACCCCACGACATGTGGGGCTACGACGTGGCCGCCTCGCCGCTGCTGCTGGATGTGCCGACGGACGGCGGCAAGCTGCCGGGCGTGGCAGTGGTCACCAAATCCGGCTGGATGTATTTCTTCAACCGCGCCAGCGGCGAGCTGATCCGCCGCTCCGAGGGCTTCGTGCCGCAAACGAATCTGTTCAAGCGGGCCCGCGATGAGAAGGGCTTCCTCGCCGTGCCCGGCGAGGCCGGCGGCGCCAACTGGCCGCCCATGGCCTACAGCGCCGAGACCGGCTGGGCCTACATCGGCGGCAGCCACTACCCCAGCCGCTTCGCGCTGGAGACCGACGCCCAGGGCAACAAGGTGAACGTCCTCACCTTCGACAAGGGCGTGGACAGCTACGGCACCTTCAGCGCCATCGACCCGGCCAGCGGCCGCATCGCCTGGCAAACCAGGCTATCCAAGCCCTTCAACGGCGGCGCCAGCGCCACCGCCGGCGGCCTGGTCTTCCTCGGCGAATCCGACGGCCACCTGACCGCCCGCGACACCCGCAACGGCCAATTGCTATGGAAATTCCAGACCGGCGCCGGGGTCAGCGCACCGCCGGTGGTTTATCAGGCGGAAGGCAAGGAGTACGTAGTGGTCGCCGCCGGGGGCAACAAGCTGTTCGACATACCGGGCGGCGATGCGGTGATTGGGTTTGGGTTGATAGACGAGGACCTTAAATAAGGGCGACCGTAGGCCTACGTAAAGTCTTCGGCGAACATCCTAAATGGCTCATAGCGTCGAATGCTCGTCAGCGATGGAGCCGTGGACCTCGCCGAATCGATTGAGCACCTCGCACACCTTATTCCTCAACCGCTGCTTTTCGCTTTGTGCCGCTCCCTGACGCGCCACAAAGTCGGCCAACAGAGGGTCGACCGTGGCGGACAGATTCGTCGTAAAGCATCTGGCCTGTGTCACATTGGCCTCGCTCAGATTCAGATTGACAGGCCTCTTGACACCTCTTGCATCGCGTTGATTTTCATGGGGGCCTCATGCGGGGGAATCGGTATGGGCGATCGACGCCAATACCGATTGCAGCACTTCCTCGGAAAGTTCGGAGTCATCGACGGCGCGTGCCAGCACCAGCGCGCCGATCATGCTCGCGTAGGTCGCTAGCGCCCGCTCGCGCTTGGCACGCTTGGATTTGCCCGGCACCAGCTGCGTCAGCATGTCAAGCGCGGAACGTACTCCCCGGGTGAAGGCATTGCGTACCGGCGAACCATGGCGCGCGGCTTCAGCACCCAGCGCGGCCAGCACGCATCCCTCACCGGGTCGATCACGGTGTGCCGGAGATAGATATGCGGACGCAATGGCCGACAAGGCATTCCCGCCGCCATGTGTGGCCACCTGATGCAAGGCGTCCAGCGAGCCGTCCAGCGCACGCGCGCAGGCCTGCGCCATCAAATCCTCCTTCGACGCGAAGTGACCATAGAAACCGCCGTGGGTCAGCCCGGCGGATTTCATTAAATCCGCCACCCCGATGCCGTCAAAGCCGCGCTCGCGGAACAGTCTCGCCGCCACCTCGATGATGCGCTCCCGGTTTTGTGCAGCCTCAGCTCTACTGACCCTCATTTCTTCTACCCCGCTCAATCCACGCCATGTTGACATTATAGATTACGGACGTAATATATAAAGAAAGATGACGGTCATCATTTATGTAATCGACCGACCGACACCGATCCGACCTATTTTGGAGATTGAGCATGAACAAGCACCATGAACATAGCCTGGCGTTGATTGCCGGGACCTCCTCGCGTTACGGAAGGACCGCATCATGACCAACAAAATCGCCCTCGTTACCGGCGCCTCGTCAGGCATCGGCAAAGCCACGGCGGAGCGGCTCGCGAAAGCCGGCTACACGGTCTACGGCACCAGCAGGCGGGGAAACCAGGTGGGCCGCCAAGCTTTCGCGATGTTGCCCCTCGATGTGACCAGCGATGAATCCGTCGCAGCAGCTATTGAGCAGGTGCTGCGCTCGCACGGCCGCATCGACCTGCTGGTGAACAACACCGGTTTCAGCGTCGCCCCGGCCGGCGCCGAAGAAAGTTCAATCGAGCAGGCCCGCGCGGTTTTCGAGACGAATTTCTTCGGGCTCGTTCGGATGACGCGTGCCGTCGTGCCTCACATGCGCGGCCAGGGTAGCGGTCGCATCATCAACATCGGCTCCGTGCTGGGCTTCCTGCCCGCACCGTACATGGCGCTTTACGCCGCTACCAAGCACGCGGTCGCGGGCTATTCCGAGTCGCTTGACCATGAATTGCGTACGCGAGGTATCCGGGTGTTGGTCATCGAGCCCGCCTACACGAATACGCAGTTCGATGCCAACGCGCTGGAAGCCGACGCCAAGCTCGATGAGTATCACGAGACCCGGGTGAGCTTGGCCAGGATGATGAAACAACTTGTCGAGTCTGGAGACAAGCCGACCGTGGTGGCCGATGTCGTGCTGAAAGCAGCCAGCACGGCGCACCCGAAACTCCGATACACGGCAGGCAAGCTCGCCAGCCGCCTACGCCTGCTACGCAGATTTGCGCCTGCAGCCCTACTGGATGCCGGGATTCGAAAAGACATGCGCCTGGACACGCCAACGGTAAGGAGTGCCGAAAATGCTATTTGACACCTTCTCTCTGCGTGCCATCACACTCAACAATCGTGCCGTGATGTCACCACTCACGCGCAGTCGGGCCGTCGACAACAACACGCCCAACGGCCTGATGGCAACCTACTACGCGCAGCGCGCAACTGCCGGCCTCATCATCACCGAAGGAACCTCGCCGTCGCCGAATGGCTTGGGCTACGCACGGATACCGGGCCTCTTCAACGACGCCCATGTCCAGGGCTGGAAACTCGTGACGGATGCAGTCCACGCCAAGGGCGGCAAGATCGTCGTGCAGCTAATGCATACCGGACGTGTTGCTCACGCGGCAAACCTGCCGGTTGGAGCCGAAGTGCTTGGGCCTTCTTTCGACACATGCCCAGGCGAGATGTGGACGGATACCCAGGGTAGCCAGCCACATACCCCACCGCGCGCGATGACCGAAGCTGACATCAAGGTGGCAATCCACGAGTACGCTGCCGCCGCACGCCTTGCCATCGAAGCCGGCTTTGACGGAATCGAGTTGCACGCCGCCAACGGTTACTTGCTCGAACAATTCCTCAACGCCAACACCAACCACCGAACCGATGGATATGGCGGCACGGGTGAAGGGCGCAACCGATTTGTGTTGGAGGTCGCTCGCGCTGCGGCGCAAGAGATCGGCGCTGAACGCGTTGGCATCCGCTTGTCGCCCCACGGCGTGTTCAACGGTACCGGCGCCTTCCCCGGTGTGGACGACCAGTACGTGGCACTGGTGAAGGAACTCTCCGCACTCGGTCTTATGTATCTTCACGTCCTGGACCATTCGGCCTTGGGCGCGCCGCCTGTCCCGGCGAAGCTGAAAGCTGATCTGCGGGCTGCATTCAGCGGGCCCTTCATACTCGCTGGCGGATTCGACGGTGCAAGTGCAGAACGGGCGCTGACCGAAGGTGACGCGGACCTGATTGCAATGGGCAGGGCTTTCCTCGCGAATCCTGACTTGGTCGACCGCCTACGCCAAAACGCCGCGCTGAATACCCCTGATCCAAGCACGTTCTATACGCCCGGAGCGAAGGGCTATACCGACTATCCGACGCTCGTCGGTCAACAGGAATGACGTGATGAAAGCACTTATCTTGAAACGTTATGGTGGACCCGATCAGATCGCGTTCGCCGACATTCCTCGGCCTACGATCAAGCCGGATGAAATTCTCGTCCAGGTCCGCGCCGCCGGCCTAAATGCGATTGACTGCATGATCCCGAAAGGAACGTTCAAGCCCATCCTCCGGTTTCAACTGCCGGTCACGATGGGCAGCGATTTGGCGGGTGTCGTGGTGGAGGTGGGAAGTCGCGTGACTCGCTTCAAGGCGGGCGATTCCGTTTTCGCCAGTGTTTTCGACCTGGGCACGGGAGCGCTCGCTGAATTTGCGGTCGTCCCCGAGAGCGCTGCAGCGATCAAACCAAAAAACCTCGACTTCGTGCAAGCCGCTTCGATCCCGATGGTCGGGCTCACGTCGTGGCAGGCACTCAAGGAGCGGGCACGCCTGAAGCCAGGCCAAAAGGTATTCATTCCCGCGGGGGCCGGAGGCATAGGCACGTTCGCGATTCAGCTTGCAAAACACCTCGGCGCCAAGGTGGGGACGACCACCAGTACCGGTAACGTGAATCTGGTTCAGAGCCTCGGCGCCGACGAGGTGGTTGATTACAAGAAGCAGGAATTCGAGGATGTGCTGCGGGACTATGATGCGGTGCTGGGTACTGTCAGGGGCGATGGAATCGAGAAATCCCTGCGGATTTTGAATCCCAAGAGCAGTGTCGTCTCGCTCATCGGTCCACCGGACGCGGCGTTCGCTCGCGCCAGAGGCATGAACGTCTTAATGACATTCGCGTTCTGGTTGATGAGCCGCAAGATCATCCGCCAAGCCAGAAAACGCGGTGTCGAGTATTCATTCCTGTTCGTACATCCTGACGGTCGCCAACTCGCAGAGATCGGCGAGCTTCTCGACGCTGGGCGCATCCGTCCGGTGATCGACAAGGTATTCCCATTCGATCAAGCGAAGGCGGCGCTTGCCTATCTCGAAACGGGGCGGGCCAAGGGGAAGGTCGTTGTACAAATAGGAATCTAAGCCCGCCGCCACAATCCATCGAAGATAGTAGATCGCCCCATAAAAAACGCCGCTGGCGTATCGCCAGCGGCGTTATCCGACGGGTTTGCCGAATGCCGCCTCAGCCCTTGGCGAACTCCAGAATGCCGCCGGCGCTGACACCGACCCGGATCGCGTCCTTGGCGCCGAAGCGGCCCTCCAGAATCGCCTTGGCCAGCGGGTTCTCGATCCGTTCCTGGATCGCCCGCTTCAAGGGCCTGGCGCCGAACACCGGATCGAAGCCGGCCTGGGCCAGTTCGAACAGAGCCGGCTCTTCGACCGACAGAGTCATGTCCAGTTTGGCCAGGCGCTTTTCCAGATAGGCCAACTGAATCTTGGCGATGGCGGCGATGTTGCGTTCATCCAGGGCGTGGAACACCACCACCTCGTCGATGCGGTTGATGAACTCGGGACGGAAGTAGCTCTTCACCTCGCTCATCACCGCCAGCTTGATCACTTGGTAATCGTCGCCGGCCATCTGCTGGATCATCTGGCTGCCGAGGTTCGAGGTCATCACGATCACGGTGTTCTTGAAGTCCACGGTGCGACCCTGGCCGTCGGTCATGCGGCCGTCGTCCAACACCTGCAGCAGCACGTTGAAGACGTCCGGGTGGGCCTTCTCGACTTCGTCGAAAAGGATCACCGAGTAAGGCTTGCGCCGCACCTGCTCGGTCAGGTGGCCGCCCTCTTCGTAGCCGACATAGCCCGGGGGCGCGCCGATCAGGCGGGCCACCGAATGCTTTTCCATGAACTCGCTCATGTCGATGCGGATCAGGTGTTCCTCGCTGTCGAACATGAACTCGGCCAGGGTCTTGCACAGCTCGGTCTTGCCGACGCCGGTGGGGCCGAGGAACAGGAAGGAACCGTAGGGCCGGTTCTCGTCGGACAGACCGGCGCGGGAACGGCGGATGGCGTCGGACACCAGGCGCACGGCCTCGTCCTGGCCCACCACGCGGCTATGCAGGCGCTCTTCCATCTTGAGCAGTTTTTCCCGCTCGCCCTGCATCATCTTGGAGACCGGGATGCCGGTGGCGCGGGACACCACCTCGGCAATTTCCTCGGCGCCGACCTGGGTGCGCAGCAGCCGGTTGGGCGACTTGGCCTGGCCGTCGCCGGCGACTTCGGCGGCCTTCAACTGGGCTTCCAGCTGCGGCAGCTTGCCGTATTGCAACTCGGCCAGCTTGTCGAAAGCGCCTTTGCGTTGCAGGTCAGCCATCTGCACGCGGAGCTTGTCGATCTCTTCCTTGATATGGGCCGAACCGTGGACTTGAGCTTTTTCAGCTTTCCAGATTTCCTCCAGGTCGGAGTATTCCTTCTGCAGGCGCAGCAACTCCTCCTCGATCAGGTCGAAGCGCCGCTTCGACGCCTCGTCCTTCTCGCGGCGCACCGCCTCGCGCTCGATCTTCAGCTGGATCATGCGGCGGTCGAGCTTGTCCATCACCTCGGGCTTGGAGTCGATTTCCATCTTGATCCGCGCCGCCGCCTCGTCGATCAGGTCGATGGCCTTGTCCGGCAGGAAGCGGTCGGTGATGTAGCGGTGGCTGAGTTCCGCCGCGGCGACGATGGCCGGGTCGGTGATGTCCACGCCGTGGTGCAGTTCGTACTTTTCCTGCAGACCCCGCAGGATGGCGATGGTGGATTCGACGCTGGGCTCCTCCACCAGCACCTTCTGGAAGCGCCGCTCCAGGGCCGCGTCCTTCTCGATGTACTTGCGGTATTCGTCCAGGGTGGTGGCGCCGATGCAATGCAATTCGCCACGGGCCAGGGCCGGCTTCAGCATGTTGCCGGCGTCGATGGCGCCCTCGGCCTTGCCGGCGCCGACCATCGTATGCAGTTCGTCGATGAACAGGATGACGCGACCTTCCTCGGCGGCGATTTCCTTCAGCACTGCCTTCAGCCGCTCCTCGAATTCGCCGCGGTATTTGGCGCCGGCCAGCAGGGAGGCCATGTCCAGGGACAGCACCTTCTTGTCCTTCAGGGTCTCCGGCACCTCGCCATTGACGATGCGCTGGGCCAGGCCCTCGACGATGGCGGTCTTGCCGACGCCGGGTTCGCCGATCAGCACCGGGTTGTTTTTCGAGCGGCGCTGCAGGATTTGAATTGCGCGGCGAATCTCGTCGTCGCGACCGATCACCGGGTCCAGCTTGCCCAGGCGGGCGCGCTCGGTCAGGTCCATGCAATATTTCTTCAGGGATTCGCGCTGGCCCTCGGCCTCGGCGTTGCCGACGCTCTGGCCGCCGCGCACCGCCTCGACGGCTTTTTCCAGGGCCGGGCGGGTCAGGCCATGCTCTTTCAGCAGGCGGCCGGCCTCGCCCTTGTCGCCGGCCAGGGCGAGCAGGAACATTTCCGAGGCGATGAACTGGTCGCCGCGCTTTTGCGCTTCCTTGTCGGTCAGATTCAAGAGGTTGCCCAGGTCGCGGCCGATGGACACCTCGCCGCCGTGCCCCTCCACCTTAGGCAAGCGGGCGACGGCCTTGTCCAGGGCCGCCTTCAGCGCCCCGCCGTTGACCCCGGCCCGCGCCAGCAGCGACGCGGTGCCGCCGTCTTCCTGGTTCAGCAGGGCCAGCAGCAGGTGCTGCGGTTCGATGAATTGCTGGTCGTTGCCCACCGCCATGCTCTGGGCATCGGACAGGGCTTGCTGGAATTTGGTGGTGAGTTTATCGAGTCGCACAGTCGCCTCCTGATGATCTATGCCCCCCAGATGGGGAAGGCAGGACGAATTTCAATGCCCTCCCCTGATTCGCATTTATTTATCGCCAAAGCTTTGATCCAACGCAAAGGCCAAAGTCTTCCATTTCCTCAATAAGCTCGGCAAATACTTTAGTCCGTGATAGATTGAGCATAAGGATTTGCTGCTTTTACCAACACCTGATGGGACGAGGAGGAATCACAATGGCTGAACCCAAAGAACAGTTCAACGAAATTCAGCGCCGCAACATGGAAGCTGCGATGCGCCTGGCGCAACTGGCGATCGACAATGCCCAGCGCGTCATGGCCTTGCAGAGCGAATTGGCGCAGAAGCTGCTGACCGACAGCCTGGCCAGTGCCCGTGCCCAGACCGAAGCCCGCGACGGCCAGGAAGTGTTTGCCCTACGCGCCAGCTATGCCAAGGAAACCGCGGAGCAGTTGGTGCAGACCGCCAGCCGCATGGCCGAGATCGGCAACGAGGCGCGCGTGGAGTTTTCCCGCCTGCTGACCGAGCAACTGGCCTCCGGCAACAAGGAAATGAGCGAAGCCATGCAGGGCTTCCTGAAGAGCATGCCGGGCAGCAACGCACAGATGCTGGATGCGGTTAGGCTGGCCATGGGCAATGCCAATAAAGCCATGGAACAGATCACCCAGGCCTCCGCCACCGCAATGGAACAGATCACCCAGGCCACCAAGGCCGCGGGCAAGGCACGCAAGTAGCCTGACTGAGCCCTAAGGCTCGCTAAGGACGGCGCGATCTTCGGATCGCGCCGTTTTTGTTTCCAGATAGGCGATGGTTTCCTCGGGCCGCATCGGCTTGGCATAGAGATAGCCCTGGTACTCGTCGCAGCCGAGGCTGGCCAGCACATTGCGCTGCTCCGGCAGTTCCACCCCCTCGGCGACCACGGTCAGCCCCAGGCTGTGACCAAGGGAGATCACCGCCCGCGGAATCGCCAGGGCATCGCCGCCGCACTCACAACCGGTGACCATCGAGCGGTCGATCTTCAGCACGTCCAGCGGGAAGCGCTTCAGGTAGGCCAGCGACGAATAGCCGGTGCCGAAATCGTCCACGGCGATGGAGAGGCCGAGGGTCTTGAATTCGTTGAGCACCCGTACCGTCAGGTCCACGTCGCCCATCAGCACGCTTTCGGTGATTTCCAGTTGCAGCAGACGCGCCGGCAGGCCGGTACGGCGCAGGGTGTCGCGCACCCGGTCCACCAGATCAGGCTCGCCCAGCAGGGTGGCGGACAGATTGACGGCGACGCTGATGCCGCTCTCCGGGCCGAGGCGCCGATTGCGCCAGCCCATGGCCTCGCGGCAGGCGGCTTCGAGGACGAACTCGGTCATCGGCAGCATCAGGCCGATTTCTTCCACCAGGGGAATGAAACGAACCGGCGAGACCGAACCGAATTCCTCGCTGTGCCAGCGCACCAGGGCCTCGAAGCCCTGGACTTGGCCGGAAATGCCGACCTTGGGCTGATACACCACGGAAAACTCGTCGCTCTGGATCGCCCGGCGCAGGGCGCCTTCCAGCCGCAAGCGCTCGCTGGCGGCGGCATTCAGTTGGCGGGTGTAGAAGGCCACCTGGCCCTTGCCCTGGTTCTTGGCGTGGTACATGGCGGCGTCGGCGTGGCGCAGCAGGGTCGGCAGATCGGCGCCGTCGTCGGGGAAGCGGCTGACGCCGAGGCTGCAGCCGACGCGCAGTTCATGGCCTTCCAGCTCCATCGGCTCGCTAATCATCTCGACCACCCGGTCGAGGGCGATTTTCAGTATGTCGGGGCCGCCGAAGCTGTCGAGGATCAGCACGAACTCGTCGCCGCCATAGCGGGCCACGGTGTCGGCCTCGCGCAGGCTGCGGCGCAGGCGCACCGCCATCTCCTGCAGCAATTGGTCGCCGACGGTATGGCCCAGGCTGTCGTTCACGAACTTGAAGTTGTCCAGGTCGATGAAGACCACGGCGACGCTGCCGCCGTTGCGCCGCGCCAGGCTGATGGCACGCTCCAGCCGGTCGGAGAGCAGGTTGCGGTTGGGCAGGCCGGTGAGGGAGTCGTGGGTGGCCTGGAACTGCAGTTGCTCCTGGGCCATGCGGCGCTCGGTGATGTCCTCGACGGTGCCTTCGTAGTACAGCACCTCGCCGCTCTGGCTCATCACCATGTGGGCATTTTCGGCGATCCAGATGCGCGATCCGTCGCGGCGATAGACCTCGGACTCGAAATCGGAGACGAAGCCACGCTCGCGGATGATGCGCTTGAAAACGTCGCGGCGTTGCGGGTCCACGTAGAGGCAGGTGGCGATGTCCTGCAGCGAGGCGATCAGCTCGGCCGGCTCGTCGTAGCCGTAGAGCTTGGCCAGCGCCGGATTGGCCGCCAGGTAGTGGCCGTCGGCGGTAGTCTGGAAAATGCCGATCACCGAGTGGTCGAAGATGCTGCGGTAGCGCAGCTCCAGCTCGGCCAGACGGCGATGGGCCAGCACCTGCTCGGAGATGTCGGCGATATAGCCTTCGATGACGCGCTTGCCCAATTCGTCGCGGACGCCGCGG
>DATDMT010000070.1:0-3159 GCA_036518635.1 Rhodocyclaceae bacterium
GTAGATCAGCGCCTTGCCGCCGACCCGGCCGACCTTTTTCATGTCGCCGGCGCCGGCAATGCCGAGCACCACGGTGCAGAAGATGATCGGGCTGATCAGCATCTTGACCAGGGAGATGAAGCCGTCGCCGAGGGGCTTGAGCTTGACCGCGTCGGTGCCGTCGAGATAGCCGAAAGTGCCGCCGGCGAAGATCGCCAGCAGTACCCAGAAGTAAAGATGACTGGTGATTCGTTTCATGTTGGGCTCCTCATCCGGCGGCGGGGGAGCCGCTCATGTCATTGGAAAGCGGCCGGGCTTGCTGGTTCCACCGACCACTGTATGGGGCGCATTCTGGTGGCGGAAAGGGGCGCTGCCTATTGTGGAAAGCCGCAGGGCCGGCGCCGTTGATGCGGATCATTTATTTAGCCCGGCAGCCGTGGCAAGCTTCGTTGCCTGCCATCCCCAAGTTGCGGACCTCACCATGAAGATTTCGACCTTTGACGACCTGCTCAAGGCTGCCCGCCAGCAGCCGGAGCCGCAGCAACTGCTGTTCGTATTCACCCGTTCCGAGTTGCCCGAGGGCGCCAGCCGCGATCAGCGGCGGCAGTTCCAGAAGGGCAAGGGCGGCGCCCTGGTGCCGGTGATGTTCGTGGACAAGCCGGCCGAGGTGCTGAACAACCTGGCGGAACTGGTGGCGGAATCCAAGCACACCGGCCAGGACTGGGAGGTGGTCTTCGTCGGCGGCCTGTCCGGCCGCGATGGCCGCCACCCGGACGATCTGGAGATCGAGAAGACCTTCGAGACCATGGTCAAGTGCGTCCAGGGCGGCATCGTCGAACACCTGCTGGCCTTCCGCAAGGATGGCACGCAGGTGACCTTCGGCTAGGGCTTATTGGCCGAGAGCGCGGGCGATGAAGTGCCGCGCCACCCGCGGCTTGGGTACGCGCTCGGTGAACCAGCTACGCACGTCCTGATCCAGGCCGATGCCGTGCATGTAGTTGTAGAGCGCCTTGTTCAGCGCACGGCCCAGGCTGTCGTGATCGACGCCGCTGGGGTCGTTGAAGCCGACGTCGTTTTTGGCGAAGGCGGTGGGCGGCAGCGGCTGCAGGGTGACGCCGTATTGCTCCGGGTGCTGGCCCACCGTGGAATGCACGGTGCAGGCAAAGCGGTGGAAAAAGCCGGACTGGATGCAGCCCTCCTCGAATAGCTGGCGCACGTACTCCAGCGCATCCACCGTGTCCTGCACGGTCTGGGTGGGAAAGCCGTACATCAGGTAAGCATGCACCAGCACGCCGGCGTCGCTGAAGGCGCGGGTGACGCGGGCCACCTGCTCCACCGAAACGCCCTTCTGCATCAGTTTCAGCAAGCGGTCCGAGGCCACTTCGAGGCCGCCGGAGACCGCGATGCAGCCGCTCTCGGCGAGCAGGTTGCAGAGCTCGGGGGTGAAGGACTTTTCGAAGCGGATGTTGCCCCACCAGGAGATCGCCCGATTGCGTTTCAGCAGTTCCTCGGCCAGGGCCTTGAGGCCTTTCGGCGGCGCCGCTTCGTCGACGAAATGGAAGCCGCTCTGGCCGGTCTCGGCGATCACCGCCTCGATCCGGTCCACCAGGGTTTCCGCCGCCACCGTGTCGTAGCGCGAGATGTAGTCGAGGGAGACGTCGCAGAAGCTGCACTTCTTCCAGTAGCAGCCGTGGGCCACGGTGAGCTTGTTCCAGCGGCCGTCGGACCAGAGCCGGTGCATCGGATTCAGCATGTCCAGCACCGACAGGTAGCGATCCAGGGGCAGGCCGTCCCAGGTCGGGGTGCCGACTTCGGCGAAGGGCACGTCGGGCTCGTCGCAGCTAAGGTAGCTGACCTTGCGGCTGTTCGGCTCGCGGACGAAGGTGCGCAGCAGGCGCTGCCGCGGCCGCTCGCCGCGCAGATGTTCGAGCAGGCACAGCAGTGGCCGCTCGCCATCGTCGAGGGTGACGTAGTCGAAGTAGTCGAACACCCGCGGCTCGCTGAGTTCGCGCAGCTCGGTGTTCACAAAGCCGCCGCCGAGGACGGTGACGATCTCCGGGTGCGCCGCCTTGATCGCCTGGGCGATGCGGAAGGCGCCATACACCGCGCCGGGGAAGGGCACCGAGAGCAGCACCAGTTGCGGCCGGTGTTTGGCGATGGACGCCAGGGTCAATTCGCGCAGCGTGGTGTCCACCAGCGTTTCCGGCGCCGCCAGGGCCTGGGCCAGGGGCTCGAAGCTGGCCTGGCTCTGGGCCAGGGATTCGGCGTAGCGGACGAACTCGAAGCGCGGGTCCGCCGCCTCGCGCAACACGTCAGCCAGGTCGTTCAGGTACAGGGTGGCGAAGTGGCGCGCCCGGTCCTGCACGCCGAGGGCGCCGAAGGCCCAGGCCAGGGGGTCGCCGCCGTCGGGATCGTAGTAGGCGTCGAGGGAGGCAAAGCGCGGCCCCTCGGGCAGGAAGTTGCGCCCGGCGATGCGGAAGCCGATGGTCGGGTCGCGGCCCTGGAGGAAGGCCACCACCGGCTCGATGCTGGAAACGTAGCGCTCGAAGTTCTCTTCGAAGGCATCCAGCAGCGGGCTGCGCTTGGGCAACTCGGCGATGCAGGCGCTGATGGCCTGCAGGCCTTCGGCGGAGAGCAGCTTCAGCACCAGGGCCAGGGCCAGGTCTTCCTGCACCGCGGCTACGCCGCGGGAACGCAGGAAGCCGGTCAGGTAGGCGGTGGAGGGATAGGGCGTGTTCAGCTGGGTCATCGGCGGGATGACCGAGAGCACGCGGGGGGAATTCAGTGGCGTCGTCATGGAGCGACGCGTCCCGGGCCGGCGGCCCCGTTCGTGCTGGCGGTGGAACGCATGAACGGAGCGGCCTGGAGGGCCCGGGCGAGTGCTTTAGATGCGGATGCCGGCGTGAGCCAGGGCTTCCGTCACCTTGCCGTAGGAATCCGGCGTCAGCGGCACCAGGGGCAGCCGCACGCCGTCCTTGATCTTGCCCATGCGGGCCAGGGCCCACTTCGCGGGGATCGGGTTCGGCTCCACCAGCACCGCCCGGTGCAGCGGCAGCAGCTTGAAGTTGATCTCGGCGGCCTTCTTCACGTCCTGGGCGATGGCGGCGGCGCACATCTCGTGCATCAGCTTCGGCGCCAGATTGGAGGTGATCGAGATGCAGCCCCTGCCGCCGAACAGCA
>DATDMT010000071.1:0-4441 GCA_036518635.1 Rhodocyclaceae bacterium
CGCCATCACCACCATGGTGGGAATGCAGCTGAGGAAGGACAGGTCGAAGGCGCCGTTATGGGTGGCGCCGTCGGCCCCCACCAGGCCGCCGCGGTCGATGGCCAGCACCACCGGCAGGTTCTGCAGGGCGATGTCGTGCACCAGTTGATCGTAGGCCCGCTGCAGGAAGGTGGAATAGATCGCCACCACCGGCTTCATGCCTTCGCAGGCGAGGCCGGCGGCGAAGGTCAGCGAGTGCTGCTCGGCGATGCCGACGTCGTGGTAGCGCTGTGGGAATTCCTCGGCAAAGCGCACCAGGCCCGAGCCTTCGCGCATCGCCGGGGTGATGCCGACCAGGCGCTCGTCCTGCTTCGCCATGTCGCACAGCCAGTCGCCGAAGATCTGCGTATAGGTCAGCTTGCCGCCCGACTTTCCCCCCTGGATGCCGTTCTCGGCATCGAACTTGGCGACGCCGTGATACAGGATCGGATCGTCTTCGGCCAGCTTGTAGCCCTGGCCCTTGCGGGTGATGACGTGGAGGAACTGGGGGCCCTTCAGGGCGCGCAGATTCTGCAGCGTCGGCACCAGGGAATCCAGGTCGTGGCCGTCGATGGGGCCGATGTAGTTGAAGCCCAGCTCCTCGAACAGGGTGCCCGGCGTGATCATGCCCTTGACGTGCTCCTCGACCCGGTTGGCGAACTCCAGCACCGAGGGCATGCCCTTCAGCACCCGTTCGCCGGCGCGGCGCGCGGCGTTGAAGGTGCGGCCGGAGAGCAGTCGCGCCAGGTATTTGTTCAAGGCGCCCACCGGCGGCGAGATCGACATGTCGTTGTCGTTGAGGATGACCAGCAGGTTGGCATCCTCGACGCCGGCGTTGTTCAAGGCCTCGAAGGCTTGGCCAGCGGACATCGCGCCGTCGCCGATGATCGCCACCACGCGCCGCTCCTCGCCCTTGTTGCGGGCCGCCACGGCCATGCCCAGGGCGGCCGAGATCGAGGTGGAGGAATGGCCGACGCCGAAGGTGTCGTAGGGGCTCTCGCAGCGGCGCGGAAAGCCGGATACGCCGTCCTTCATGCGCAACCGCGACATGCCCTCGCGGCGCCCGGTGAGCACCTTGTGGGCATAGGTCTGGTGGCCCACGTCCCACACCAGGCGGTCTTCCGGGGTATCGAAGACGTAGTGCAGGGCCAGGGTCAGTTCCACCGTGCCGAGATTGGAGGAAAGGTGGCAGCCGGTGCGGGAGACGGATTCCAGGAGGAATTCGCGCATCTCGCCGGCGACTTCGGCCAGTTGCTCAGGCTCCAGTTGGCGCAGGTCGGCGGGGCAGTTCAGGGTATCGAGCAGCGGATACATCAAAAGGGTCGTTCGACGATGTAGTCGGTCAGTTCATGGAGCCGCCGGGCGGCGGCGCCGAAGGATTCGAGGGCCTGATGGGCATCCTGCTGTAATTCGTGCGCCTTGTCCTTGGCGGCGGCGAGGCCCAGCAGGCTGACATAGGTGGATTTGTTCTGCGCTGCATCCTTGCCGGCGGTCTTGCCCAGGGTGGCGGTGCTGGCCTCGCTGTCGAGGATGTCATCCACCACCTGGAACAGCAGGCCGACGCGGTTGGCGAAGTGGGTCAGCGCCTTCAGTTGCACTTCGCTGGCCTCGCCGCAGTGTGCGCCCATCAGCACCGCGGCGCGAATCAGCGCGCCGGTTTTATGCACGTGCATGAATTCGAGTTCGGTCAGGCCGAGGTTCTGGCCGGTGGCCGCCAGGTCGATGGCCTGACCGCCGGCCATGCCGCGGGAACCGGAGGCCTGGGCCAGCAGGTGCAGCATGCTGACGGCGCGTTCGGCGCCGACGGGGCTCTCGGCCAATACTTGAAAGGCTTGCGACTGTAGGGCATCGCCCACCAGCATCGCGGTGGCCTCGTCGAACTGCACATGCACCGTCGGCTTGCCGCGGCGCAGGGTGTCGTCGTCCATGCAGGGCAGGTCGTCATGGACCAGGGAATAGGCGTGGATCATTTCCACCGCGCAGGCCGGGTAGTCCAGCACGTCGCCGGCAACGCCGAAAATGCCGCCGGCGGCATGGCACAGCAGCGGGCGCACGCGCTTGCCGCCGCCCAGCACCGCATAGCGCATCGCATCGTGCAGTCGCGCCGGGGCATGGCTGCTGGCGGGCAGGCGGCTTTCCAGAGCCGCTTCGCTGCGGCGCTGGATTTCAGTCATCCATTGGGCGAATTCCATGGTTCAGTCCGCCTCGCCGGCTTGGCTGGCAAAGTCGCGCAGTTCGCCATTTTCCAGCATGCGTACCTTCTGTTCGGCGGCCCCCAGCTTGTCTTGGCAGAACTTCAACAGTTCCACGCCACGCTGGTAGGCGGCCAGCGATGCTTCCAGCGCGCCGTCGCCATTTTCCATCGCGTCGACGATGGCTTCCAGCTCCTTCAGCGCATCTTCGAAGGACTCGGGAGCCGGGGTGGAGCGGGTGGGGGCTTTGGCCATGGGGCTGGGGCGCGGCAAGGCGCGAGGGAAAAGGGCGTAAAAATAGCCGAAGCTGCGCCAGGCGGTCAAATTGGCTATACTCCCCGGCCCCTTTTCCAGGGGGTATTTCTCCTTCCCGTTTCCGGTTTCCGGGTCACTTCTTGGAGGTTGGGAATCACATGTCCGACATCGCGAGCAAGGGGCAGTTGCTGCCTCCTCTTTCACAGTTCCCGGTCGAATGGTACTTCGACCAGAAGTTGTTCGAACTGGAGAAAACGCTCATCTTCGATGCCGGCCCGGGCTACGTGGGTCACCAACTGATGGTGCCGAACGTACACGATTACCGCACCCAGGAATGTAACGACCACGGCCGCATGCTGGTGCGCCAGCCGGACGGCATCTACGAGATGTCCAACGTCTGCCGCCATCGCCAGGCGATCATGCTGCAGGGGGCCGGCAACGCCCAGAACATCGTCTGCCCGATCCATCGCTGGACCTACGACACCGGCGGTGAGCTGATCGGCGCGCCCCACTTTCCTGCCAATCCCTGCCTCAACCTCTCCAAGCAGAAGCTGGAGAACTGGCGCGGCCTGCAGTTCAAGGGTCCGCGTTCGGCCAATGCCGACCTGGCGGGGATGACGGTGGCCGACCAATTCGACTTCTCCAACTACAAGCTGGACCGGGTCGAGATGCACCAGTGCAATTACAACTGGAAGACCTTCATCGAGGTGTACCTGGAGGACTACCACGTGGTTCCCTACCACCCGGGCCTGGGCAACTTCGTCACCTGCGACGACCTTTCCTGGCAGTTCGGCGAGTGGTACTCGGTGCAGAAGGTCGGCATCACCTCGCTCTTGAAGTCCGGCTCCGGCGTCTACGACCGCTGGCAGAAGGTGGTCCGCGAATACTACGGCGACCGCGGCCAGACCCCGCCCCAGGGCGCCGTCTGGCTCACCTATTACCCGAACATCATGGTCGAGTGGTACCCCCATGTGCTGGTGGTGTCTACCCTGCTGCCCCAGGGCGTGGACAAGACCATGAATGTGGTCGAGTTCTACTACCCGGAAGAGATCGTCGATTTCGAGCGCGAATTCATCGAGGCCGAGCAGGCCGCCTACATGGAAACCGCCATCGAGGACGACGACATCGGTGAGCGCATGGATCGCGGCCGTCTGGCGCTGCTGAAGCAGGGCCGCAGCGAAGTCGGGCCCTACCAGTCGCCGATGGAAGACGGCATGCAGCACTTCCACGAGTTCTATCGCCGGGTGATGGGCGAACACCTGCGTTAAGCCGTATTCCGATCCCCCCAGGGGCGCGTGCCGCAAGGGTGCGCGCCCCTTTCCTTGAAGCCGAAGCGCCGACGATGCAAGCCCTGTGGATGATCCTCGCCAGCCTCGCCTTCAGCACCATGGGGGTGTGCATCAAGCTCGGCTCGGCCAGCTTTTCCACCGGTGAGGTGGTGTTCTACCGCAGCGTGGTGGCCTTCCTGCTGCTCCAGGGCTTCGTTCTCGCCAGCGGAAAATCCCTGCGCACACCGCACTTTCGCGCCCACCTGCTGCGCAGCGCAGTGGGCTTTTCCGCGATGGCCCTGTACTTCGCCACCATCGCCCGGATTCCCCTGGCGACGGCGGTGACCCTGGTCTACACGTCGCCCCTGTTCATGGGCCTGTTCCTGCTGTTCTGGTATCGCGAAAGCGTCTGCCGGGCCTCGTCCTTCTACGTGCTGCTCGGCTTCGTCGGCGTCGTCGCCCTGCTGCAGCCGACCCTGGCCCGGGAGCAGTGGCTGGGCGGCGCCATGGGCCTGGCCTCGGGCTTTGCCACCAGCATCGCCTTCCTCAACATCCGCCGCCTCGGCGGCCTGGGGGAACCGGAATGGCGCACGGTCTACTTCTTCTCCGCCTTCACCACCCTGGCGGGTTTGATCTGGGTGCTGGGGGAGGGCGGCTTCAGCCGCCCCGATGCCCATGGCGCCTGGCTGATGCTGGGGGTCGGCTGCT
>DATDMT010000072.1:0-4319 GCA_036518635.1 Rhodocyclaceae bacterium
TGCTGTCCAAGCCCGACATGCTGCTGCTGGACGAACCGACCAACCACTTGGACGCCGAATCCGTCGAATGGCTGGAGCAGTTCCTGGTGCGCTTCCCCGGCACCGTGGTGGCCGTCACCCACGACCGCTACTTCCTCGACAACGCCGCCGAGTGGATCCTCGAACTCGACCGGGGCCAGGGCATCCCCTGGAAGGGCAACTACTCCTCCTGGCTGGAGCAGAAGGAAGCCCGCCTGGAGACGGAAAACAAGCAGATCGACGCCCACATGAAGGCGATGAAGCAGGAACTGGAGTGGGTGCGCTCCAATCCCAAGGCGCGCCAGGCCAAGAGCAAGGCCCGTATCGCCCGCTTCGAGGAACTGAATTCGCAGGAATACCAGAAGCGCAACGAGACCCAGGAAATCTTCATCCCCATCGGCGAACGCCTGGGCGACAAGGTGATCGAGTTCAACGGCGTCAGCAAGGCCTTCGGCGACCGCCTGCTGATCGACAACCTCTCCTTCACCGTGCCCCCCGGCGCCATCGTCGGCGTGATCGGCCCCAACGGCGCCGGCAAGTCTACGTTGTTCAAGATGATCCGCGGCCTCGAGCAGCCGGACAGCGGCGCGGTGGACATCGGCACCACGGTCAAGATCGCCTCGGTGGACCAGAGCCGCGAAGGCCTGGCCGACGACAAGACGGTCTTCGACGCCATCTCCGACGGCGCCGACATCCTCACCGTCGGCAAGTTCGAAATGCCCAGCCGCGCCTACATCGGCCGCTTCAACTTCAAGGGCGGCGACCAGGGCAAGCTGGTCGGCAACCTCTCCGGCGGCGAGCGGGGCCGCCTGCACCTGGCCAAGACCCTGATCTCCGGCGGCAACGTGCTGCTGCTGGACGAACCCTCCACCGACCTGGACGTGGAAACCCTGCGCGCCCTGGAAGACGCGCTGCTGGAGTTCGCCGGCTGCGTGATGGTGATCTCCCACGACCGCTGGTTCCTCGACCGCATCGCCACCCACATCCTGGCGGCGGAAGGCAACAGCCAATGGACCTTCTTCAACGGCAACTACCAGGAATACGAAGAGGACAAGCGCAAGCGCCTGGGTGAAGAAGGCGCCAAGCCGAAGCGGATTCGTTACAAGCCGATCAGCCGTTAAGTCGTGCCTGCACGGTGATGCCAAGGCACTTTGGCATCACCGTTCCCGCCTAGGGGTGCTTCTGATACACCCCAATCAATTCCGCCTGGGCCAGCACATGGCCGCGCATCGCCTGCTCCAACTGCACCTTGGTCGGCTTGCCGAGGTCGGGCAGCACGGTGTCCAGCGCATACAGCTTGTGGAAATAGCGGTGCCGACCGATGGGTGGGCAAGGGCCGCCATAGCCGGTGCGCTTCCAGTCGTTGAGGCCTTCGCCGCTACCTGCCGGCAGCTCACGCACGGCCTCGGCCAGGCCCGTACTGGTCGACGGCAGGTTGTAGAGCAGCCAGTGCACCCAGGTCATCTTCGGCGCCGCCGGATCGGGGGCATCGGGGTCGTCCACGATCAATACCAGGCTCTTGGTGCCGGCCGGAGCGCCGGACCAAGCCAGGGGCGGCGATTTATCCTGGCCCTGGCAGCTATACAGCGCGGGGATCGTGCCGTTGTGGACGAAGGCAGTGGAACTCAGGGTGAGGCTCATAGCGCTGACCTTTCCTTGGGCAAAGGCGATGGACCCCGCCAGCAGCAGGGCACAAACGGGAACTGCAAGGCGGGGACAGATGGCAGGCACTGTGTGGATGGGGATGGCGACGAATCCTCGTCCCATTATGGGCGCCTGCGGCGGCGACGCAACGGCCAGGCCCCGTGCCCTTGCGCGAACTACAATGGCCGCCCCCCTGCCACGTGCTCCCCATGTCCAATCCCACCGCCCTCGTTGATCTACTCGCTACCGCCCTCAATGCCCGCGAAGCGCTGATCGCCCAACTGCAGCGCGAGCAGAGCGACTGCTACCGCCTGTTCCATGGCAGCGTCGAAGGCTGGCCTGGGCTGACGGTGGATCGCTACGGCAGCCTGCTGCTGGTGCAGAGCTTCCACTCGCCGCTGAATGCCGCGGCCCTGGCGGAGCTGGAGGCCTTTTACGGCGCCGCCCTGCCCGGCCTCGACCTGCTCTACAACGACCGCAGCGGCGCCAATTCGCGCATCGGCAACGCCCTGAGCGAGGCCCAGCAGGCCATCGCCGTGGCTCCCCGTGAAGTGCAGGAACTGGGGGTGCGCTACCTGATCCAGGGTCGCCACGCCGGCCAGGACCCTTGGCTGTTCCTCGATGCCCGTGCCGGGCGGCGGCGGGTGATGGCCGAAGCCAAGGGCAAGTCGCTGCTCAACCTGTTTGCCTACACCTGCGGCGTCGGCGTCGCGGCGGCCAAGGCCGGGGCGAGCCATGTGGTGAATGTGGACTTCGCCGAATCCAGCCTTAACGTCGGCCGCGAGAACGCGCGGCTGAACGAACTGCCGATCCGCCTGCGCTTCGTCCAGAGCGATGCCTTTGCCGCCATGCGCCAGTTGGCGGGCATCGGCCAGCCAGTCATGGTGCGCGGCAAGCGTATGCCGGCCTTTCCCAAACTGGAGCCCCACGCCTTCGACCTGGTCTACCTCGACCCGCCGCGCTATGCCAAGAGCGCTTTCGGCGTGGTGGACCTGGTGCACGACTACCAGGCCCTGTTCAAGCCAGCCCTGCTCTGTACCCGCGAAGGCGGCACGCTGATCTGCTGTAACAACGTCGCCGAGGTGGAACGGGAACGCTGGGGCGAACTGCTGCAGCGGGCGGCGCAGAAGGCCGGGCGTACGCTGCGCGAACTGGAATGGATCGCCCCGGAGGCGGACTTCCCCAGCCATGACGGCAAGCCGCCGCTGAAGATCGCCCTGCTCCGGGTCTGATCTCAGGTGGCCGCCGGCGCCGCCATCCGCTTCAGTTCCTGGACGATGGACGAGAGCTGGTTCTGCATATCGAACACCCCGGTCTGGGTGTTCAGCAGTTGGTCGAGCCCCTGTTGCAGAATCGCGTTCATGAAATCCTCCTGCGACGGGCTCAGGGCGACGGAGACATAGGCCGATTCCATCCGCTGGGTGAAGGCTTCGACCACCAGCCGCACCGCCACCTGGTTTTCCCGCTGGGCCCGGTCGATGGCCTCCAGGGTGGCGGTGATGCGGCTCACCGCGTGCTCGATGGTGGCGCCGCGCCGATGGGATTCGGCGCTGGCGATCAGGGCCTCGGCCCGCGCCTCGGCTGCTTCCGCCAGCACCGCCAGATGGTCACGCAGGCGGCCGCAGCGATCCGGGTCCTCGGTGGGCAGATCGTGCACCAGCAGCGAGACGTGCTTGTAGGTGATGCACAGCCGGGAGCTGAACTGCATGATCCGCTCCATCTTGCCCATATGGCTGATCACCGAAGCCTCCAGCGGGTTTGCCACGCCCTCTCCGTTCAGCGTCAGCGTGCCGCCCGGCGCACGGACCTGTACTGCGCCGCGCAGGCCGTAGGGCGCCAGGCCGGCCAGCGCCGTCGCCGCCAGTTCGGGCACGCTGCTGCAACTGCTGAAACCCTTGATCGACTGCAGCAGATTGCCCTGCTCGCTCATGCTGGTCATCGCCGTCATGGCCGCGCTGCTGGCATAGCTGGCCCGCTGTTCCAGGCTGGCGCGCTGCTCCGCCGCCTTCAGCAGACGCAACAGTTTCGCCTCCAGTTCCTGCTCGTCGAAGGGCTTGACCAGATAGTCTTCGCCGCCGGCTTCGTAGCCCCTGATCCGGTCCTCGATGCCATCCCGCGCCGAAATGAAAATCACCGGAATCGCCGCAGTGGCCGGGTCGTCCTTGAGGCGCCGGCAGGTCTCGTAGCCATCCATGCCCGGCGGCATCTCGACATCCAGCAGGATCGCGTCCGGCTGCGCCTGGGCGGCCAGTGCCAGCGCCTCCTCGCCGCGGGTCGCGGCGATCAGGCGGTAATTGCCTTCCAGCGCGGCGGCGAACCGTTCATGCATGGTCGCGTCGTCTTCGACCCCCAGGATTTGCGGTTTGCCTTCCATCTCCGCCTCACTCATCTTCGCGTCTCCCAATCCGTTCAAGCAGCACATCGCGCTGGGATCGCGCCAGCACCAGAGCTGCCTTCATTGCGGTTCTCCATCCTGGTTTTCCAGCCAGGCGTTGGTTTCCAACTCCCGCGTCACCTGCGCGGCCATGGGGCGCAACCGGCCGACGATCTGCGCCGCCTGATCCAAATCCTGGCCATGCCGCAAGCCTTCAAGCGCTTCGCACAGATCGGCCAGGCCCCCTGCCCCCAAGGCCCGTGCCGGTGCCTTGATGCGGTGG
>DATDMT010000073.1:0-2651 GCA_036518635.1 Rhodocyclaceae bacterium
GCCACCGCCAAGACCCCCTACGGCGTCGCCTTCGACCGCAGCGGCGCACGCATCTTCGTCGCCGCCAACAAGGACAAGCTGCTGCAGGTTTTCGACGCCAAGAGCTTCGAGAAGATCAAGGACATCCCCACCGGCGAGCGCTGCTGGCATTTCAGCTTCACCCCGGACGACAAGCAAATCCTGGTGGCCTGCGGCAAGTCCAAGGAAGTGGTGGTGATCGACGCCGACACGTTGGAAGTGACCACGCGTATCGGCGACATGGGCATGCCCTGGGGCATCGTCACCTACCCGAAGGCCATGGGCAGCATCGACCGACCCTGATCCAGCCCGCTCCAATGCAAACGCCCGCCTTCAAGGCGGGCGTTTTGCTTTCCGGCATGGCAGCGATTGTCTGCCCGCTTACTTCTTGCCGCCGAGCACCGGACGGATCGACTCGTCAGTCAGGCTCATGATGTAGGCCACCAACTCCCAGCGCTTTTCCGCGGAGAAGCTGTTGCCCCAGGCGGGCATCACATCCTCGACCTTGCGCCCTTCGGTAATCGTCTTGAACAGTTCTACGGGGTCAAAATCCTTGCGCCCGCGGAATGCCGGGGTCTTGCCGCCGCTGCCTTCGAAACCGTGGCAATAGGCGGCACAGGTGCTGCCGAAGCGCGCCTTGCCGGCCGCAATGCGCGCCGGATCGGCCAGATCGAAGGGCGGCACCGGAGCCGGCTCCGCAGAACGCACCGCAGCCTGTCCGCCTTCAGTGCTGGCCGGGCCGTTGGCGTGCGCTGCCATGCCCACAGAGAGAACAGTCAGTACGACTCCAAGGCGGCCGATGGATCGGAACTGCGAGATCAATTTCATTTACTCCAATTCGGGGAAGGCATCGGCCAAGCACGCCAGGGTGCTTGGCCGATGCGGAACTTCAGCTAGTTCAAGGTGAAGGCAATCAGGGCGGAACCACCCGGCAGATCCTTGATGGCCGGGAAGGCGCCGGAGAGGAAGCCGGGCGCGTGGGAGCCGAGTCCCGTGGGGATCACGATGTACTGCTTGCCATTGACGGAATAGCTGATCGGGCCGCCGCGAGCGCCGGAGCCGGCATGGAAGGACCACAACTCCTTGCCGTTGTCGCCGTCGAGGGCGAACAGATTGCCGCGCATGTCGCCGGAAAACACCAGGCCGCTACCGGTGGTCAGCACGCTGCTGAGCGGCGGCAGATCGAAGCGTTTTTTCCATTTGACGTTGCCGGAGATCGGATCGAAGGCCGCCAGGTAGCCGTCCGCCTTCTTCCCAGGCGGGTTGACCAGGGTGATTTCCGACAAGCCCAGGGCCAGGCCGTTGATCGGCAGATCGTATTCCTGCTTGGCGCCAGTCACCGTGTTGCACACCTCCATACCGGCGGAGTACCAAAGGCCGCTCTTCGGGTTGTAGGCACCGTGATTCCAGCTACGGGCGCCCAGCAGATTCGGGCAGAACAGCTTCTGCTTGCCGACCTCGGGACGGTTCGGTTCCTTGATTTCACCGGTCTTCGGGTTGATGCCCTTGTTCCAGTTCATGTTCTCCGCGTACTGCCAGACGTTCTCAAGATTGCCGTTGTCCTTGTCCATGACGAAGACGAAGCCGCTCTTGTTGAGGTGCACCAGGGCCTGCTTGCCGTTGTGGGGAATCAGCAGGGCCTCGTAGGCAGAATCGAAGTCCCAGGAATCGTTGGGGACTTCCTGGCGATGCCATTTGAGTTCGCCGGTCTTCGGATTGAGCGCCAGCAGGGAAGCGGAATACAGGTTGTCGCCCTTGCGCTCGTCCGGGTAGTAGTCGGGCGCCGCATTGCTGGTGCCGATGTAGATGGTGTCGGTCGTCGGATCGTAGGTGCCGGGCATCCACGCCGTGCTGCCCGCCTTGGAGCGACTGTCGCCGGGCCAACTCTTGGGATCGTTCTTCGGGATCTCGAAGGTCCACACCCGCTTGCCGGTATCGGCATTGACCGCGTAGATCTTGCCGACGATGGGCTGGTCGCCGCCGGTGGTGCCGCCGAAAAGGACGTTGCCAGCCAGTTGCGGCGGCGCCGAGAACAGCGCACCGAACTCCTTCTTCATGTCGGTCAGTTGAGTGGACCACAGCTCCTTGCCGGTCTTCTGATCCAGCGCGAGGAAGCGGCCGTCCAGGGTGCCGACGTAGACCTTGCCGCGGCCGACGGTGACGCCGCGGCTGGCGGACTGGTAGAACACGTCCTTGACCACCGGATCGAGCTTGGGCTTGTAGTGCCAGAGGGTGTCGCCGGAGACCGCATCCACCGCCCAGACATTGTTGTCGGCGGAGATGTAGTACAGGGTGCCGTCAATCTCGATGGGCGTCGCCTGCAGGCCGTGGGTGACGTTGCCGGGCTGATGAATCCAGGCCACCTTCAGCTTGGACACATTGGCCTTGGTGATCTGTTCCAGCGGGCTGAAGCGCCAGGCGTTGTAGCTGCGGTGGTACTGCGGCCAGTTGTTCGGGTCGTCGTAGCCGGGGCCCGATTCGGCCAGGGCCGGCGCGGCGAACAGGAATTGGGACATGACGGCAGCGGCCAGTGCGGATACCTTGGTCAGACTGACGGCTTGATGCGCGAGAGGTTTCATTCTTACTGCTCCGAAGAATGGGGCGCGGCGGGCGGTCGAAGCGTCGACCGCCCG
>DATDMT010000074.1:0-2878 GCA_036518635.1 Rhodocyclaceae bacterium
GCAGGCCGGCGGCGAAAGCGAAGTAAGGGGTATCGCCAGTAAAAGCCCGAACACCTCGCATCGGCCGCGGAGATAAGCAATGCCGCCGCGGTCGGCCCGAGGCGGGCCTCCTACAGGGGTGGCTGCTGCACTGCCCACGCCTGCCGCGCCGAATCCATTTACCATGCAGTATTGAACCGCCCCGCCGCTGCCCAGCGGCTTTTATTTTGGAGTGCGCCGTGCCCAGTCTTCTGCCCCAAGTCGATCCCGATGGTCTGCTCGATTACTCGGTGGTCTATACCGACCGTGCCCTGAACCACATGTCGCAACGCTTCCAGGGCGTGATGAAGGATCTCTCCCGCGTGCTGAAGTCGGTCTATAGCGCCCGCAGCGCAGTTGTGGTGCCCGGCGGCGGCACCTACGCGATGGAGGCGGTGGCGCGGCAGTTCGCCACGGGCAAGAAGTGCCTGGTGATCCGCAACGGCTGGTTCAGCTTCCGCTGGACGCAGATTTTCGAGATGGGACGCATCCCTTCCGAATCCATCGTGCTCAAGGCGCGGCCAGTGTCCGCCGAGCCCAAGGCCGGCTTTGCCCCGGCGCCGATCGACGAGGTGGTGGCGACCATCTACCGCGAGAAGCCGGACCTGGTGTTCGCCCCCCATGTGGAAACCGCCTCGGGGATGATCCTGCCCGATGACTACCTGCGCGCCGTCGGCGCCGCGGTGCGTGAGGTGGGCGGCCTGTTCGTGCTGGACTGCGTGGCTTCCGGGGCGATGTGGGTGGACATGGTGGCGAACCACGTGGACGTGCTAATCAGCGCGCCGCAGAAGGGCTGGAGCGGTTCCCCCTGCTGCGGCCTGGTGATGCTGGGCGAGCGCGCCCGGGAGCGGATCGACGCCACCACCAGCAGCAGCTTCGCCTGTGATCTGAAGAAGTGGTTGCAGATCATGGAGACCTACGAGGGCGGCGCTCACGCCTACCACGCGACGATGCCGACCGATGCACTGTGCACCCTGCGCGACGTGATGGCCGAGACCGAGGCCTACGGCTTCGAAAAGGTCCGCGCCGAGCAGCGCGAGCTGGGCCAGCGGGTGCGCGTGCTGCTGGAGAGCAAGGGCTACCGCAGCGTGGCGGCCGAGGGCTTCAAGGCCCCCGGCGTGGTGGTCAGCTACACCGACGATCCCGAGATGCAGGCGGGCAAGAAGTTCGCCGCCCAGGGGGTGCAGATCGCCGCCGGGGTGCCGCTGCAGTGCGACGAGCCGGCGGACTTCAAGAGCTTCCGCATCGGCCTGTTCGGGCTGGACAAGCTGCACAACGTGGATCGCAGCGTGGCCACGCTGGAGACGGCGCTGGCGCGGATCGGCTGATCAGGAGTTGGCTCCGTTCGTACGCCCCGTCGACGGGCGCAGGGCGAACGGAGCTTTATTTAACGGGTAGCCCTCTCAGCGCTCGATCACGAAACCGTGGTCGAGTTCCGAGCCGGGCTGGCCGCCGCGCAGGCCCCAGTTCTGTTGCGGAATCTCGACCAGGGCGATGCTGATGTCGTTGCCCGGGATGCCCAGCGCCTCCAACTGATCCACCAGAGCGCGATAGAGGCCGCGCTTGGCCTCCAGGCTGCGGCCGGCGAACAACTGGATTTCGATGAAGATGAAATGCGCCCCGTGCCAGGCGGGGATCAGTGCGTCCGCCGGGGCGTATTCGAACAGGCGCAGGAAGGCGTCGCGGGGCGGCACGCCGAGGGCGGTGACGAAGGCGGCGTCCACCGCCTGCAGCAGTTGCGGTCGTGGGCAGAGGGACCAGTCGGCGGGAATTTCGATGCGGGCGTAAGGCATGTTTGCTCCGGCTTGCGTCAGGCGCCGGCCAGCACCGCCCGGCACTGCGCGCCGAGGCCGGCGATGCCGGCGCGTACCGTCTGCCCCGGGCGCAGATAGCGCGCCAGCGGCCCCTGGAGGAAGGCCGAGCCGGGGGGAGTGCCGGTGGCGATCACGTCGCCGGCGTCGAGGCCCATGTAGCGGCTGATCTCGGCGATCAATTCGGGAATCGTGAACAGCATGTCGCCAGTGTTGGCCGCCTGCATCCGCTGGCCGTCCACGTCGAGCCAGAGATCGAGTTGATGCGGATCGGCGATCTCGTCGGCGGTCACCAGCCAGGGGCCGAGGGGGGCGAAGCCGTCGTGGTGCTTGCCCTTGTCCCACTGGCCGCCGTTATGGCTGCCGTTGGGGCCGCCGCTGGCGCCGAACTGCCAGGCGCGCTCGGACAGGTCGTTGAACACCGCGTAGCCGGCCACATGGTCGAGGGCCTGGGCCGCGGCAATGTTGCGCCCGCCGCGGCCGATCACCACCGCCAGCTCCACTTCCCAATCCACCTGCTGCGCGGCGGCCGGCAGACGCAGCGCATCGGCGGGGCCGCAGAGTGCGCTGGTGGCCTTGAGGAAGATCACCGGCTCCCTCGGCAGCGGCATCCCGGCCGTAGCAGCCAGGCTGCGGTAGTTGAGGCCGACGCAGACGATCTTGCCGGGGCGGGCGACGCAGGGGCCGAGGCGGGCATCGGGCGGCGCCAGGGGCAGGCGTTCGCTGTCGATGGCGGCGACGGCCTGAAGCAAAGCCGGATCGAGTTGTGCGCCGGAAATCTCCGGCAGATAAAACGACAGATCGCGCACCCGGCCGGCGGCGTCGATCAGGCCGGGCCGCTCGGCGCCGGGTTGGCCGAAACGCACCAGCCTCATGCTGCGCTCGCCGCGCGGGCGCCACGCACCGGCCCGGGGCTGCCGCCGGGATTCATCGCCAGATGGCCGCCGTCCACCGGCAGCAGCACGCCGTTCACTGCTGCGGCAGCGGCCGAAGCGAGAAAGATCGCCGGGCCGACATAGTCCTCAGGCTGCAGCAGGCGGCCCTGCGGC
>DATDMT010000075.1:0-35764 GCA_036518635.1 Rhodocyclaceae bacterium
CGGGCGCGCTCCAGTTCCGCACAGACTACCCCTTCGCCCTTGTCGATGCGCGCCAGCACTTCGCCCCAGGGGTCGATGATCATGCTGTTGCCGTGGGTCATGCGGCCGTTGGGGTGGCGCCCGCCCTGGGCCGAGGCGAGAACATAGCACTGGTTCTCGACGGCGCGCGCACGCAGCAGCAGCTCCCAGTGGGCGCGGCCGGTGGTGTCGGTGAAGGCCGCCGGCAGCACCAGCAGGTCGATAGGGCCCATGGCGCGGAAGAGTTCCGGAAAGCGCAGGTCGTAGCAGATGCCGACGCCCACCCGCAGCCCGGCGATGTCCGCCACCAGCGGCTGGCTGCCCGGTTCGATGGTGGCCGCCTCGTCGTAGCGCTCCTCGCCGCGGACGAAGCTGAACAGGTGCATCTTGTCGTAGCGCGCCGCCTGCCGGCCCTGCGGATCGAACACCAAGAGGGTGTTGCGCAGCTTGGCCGGATCGTCGGCCTGCAACGGCAGCGAGCCGCCGACCAGCCAGAGGCCGTGACGCGCGGCGGCGGCGGCGAGAAACTCCTGAATCGGTCCCGCCCCCTCGCACTCGCGGGCGGCGAGGCGCTCGGCGTCGCTGGCGCCGATCAGCGGGAAGTATTCGGGCAGCACCGCCAGTTGCGCGCCCTGAGCGGCGGCCTCGGCAATCAGCCGGCCGGCTGTCGCCAGATTGGCGGCGACCTCGGGGCCGGAAATCATCTGGATAGCCGCGAGTTTCACGGCGTCGCCTCCTTCTTGGCTTCCTTTGCCGCTTCCTTGGGTACGCCGCCGCCGATCTTTTCCACCTTGGGGTCGGCCCAGGCGCCGCTGACGGCGTATTCGAAGGCGAAAATCTTGTCCAGGGGATTGCCGAACAGCTTGTTGAACACCCAGACGCCGGCGCCGGTGACCGGGTGGGCCAGCAGCACGCCGGTGGCGACGGTCTCGCCCAGGGCCGGCTGCACCCGTACCCTCAGGTTCTGGGTCTCCTTCGCCAGGTCCACCGTGCCCTGCATTTCCACCCGCGCCGCCGGGCCCTGGATTTCCAGGTCGTCGGTCTTCAGCACGCCGCGCGTCACTTCGGCCTTGCCCTTGATGGCGTCGAAGGCGAAGCCCTCGCTGAAGATGTCGCGGAAATCCAGGGTGATCCGCCGCGGCAGCGACTGCAGGCTGATGATGCCGAGCAGGCGGCCGACGCCGGGCTCGAGCTTGTTGAACTGGCCGTCCTTGGCCTCGAAGCGGACGCTGCCGTTCATGCTCGGATAATCGAATGCATAGGGCGGGCCGTTCCACGACAGCTTGCCGTCGAGGCTGGCGCTGCCGCGCTTGACGGCGTTGACGTAGCCGATCCGGGCGAGCAGCTTTTCAATGCTCTTGGCCTTGGCCTGGAATTCGATCTGGGTGTCCGGCAGGTCGACGCTGGGGCGCCAGCGGCCGCTGCCGTCGAGGCTGCCGTCCTCGTTGTTCACCTTGAAGTTGGCGTTCCAGTAGCCGCCGCGATTCTCCGCGGCGATGCGCAACTCGCCCAGGTCGCGGCCGATGAAGACGAAGCGGTCGAAGATCAGGTCGAGGGCCGGCAGGGCGTCCAGTTCCTGCTCCGACACGTTGCCGCTGGAGACGGTCTGCGCCGGCAGCGAAAACTGGCCGATGCGCCCGGACAGGCGGCCCTTGCCGGCGCCATACCAGTCGAAATGGCCGCTGATTTCGCGGCTGCGGGTGTCCAGCGCCAGGCGCTCGCCCTTCTGCCCGCCATTGACGCGCAGTTCGTGCAGCACGCGGCCGAAGGCCACCAGCTCGTCGCTGCGCAGGTCCAGTTGGGCAATCGCCAAGCCGGCGGCGGCGCCCTTGCCGCCGCGGTTGTCGCTGCCGATGGCGCGCCACAGGTCGAGGTCGATGCGCGGCACGGCGACGGCGATGGCCAGGCCCTGCTCGGGCATGCGCGGCGTCGCCACGCCGTTGCCGAGGGCCAGCACGCCCTGCTCCACCCGCATCGGCCCGCCGTCGCCGCTGCGCAGCAACTGCATGCGGACGCCGCGGCCGAGGCTGAGGTCGATCTGGTCCCGGTTGGCGCCGCCGCTGCGGGCGCGGCGCAAGGCATTCTTGGCGTCCGGCAACTTGCGTTCGAAGACGAAGCTGCGGGCCTCCACCGCCGATTTGTTGAAGGGCTCCGGCAGGCTCGAGCTGAGGCCGCGCAGGTCGGAAGTGATGCGCACTTCCGGATTGCGTTTCTTGACCCGGATCGTGCCTTCCCAGCGGGTGCCGCCGGACAGGCGTTCGAGCAGCGCCGCCGGCAGTTGCTGACGCATCTGCGCCACCGACAGCTCGCCATGCACATCCACCGCCACCTGGCCGTCGCCCTGGGTCTTGATGTCCAGCGCCATCGGCCCGCCAAGCAGCTTGGCGCGGATGTCCTTGGCCGCCAGATGGGCGTGGCTGAACTCGATGCGGCCGCGCACGTCTTCCAGGGGCGGGATGTCCGCATCCACCGTCACCTTGTTGCCGTCGAAGCGGTAGCCGCCGGCCACCGTGGCGTTTGCCAGGTGGCGCAGCGGCAGCTCGATGTGCAGATCCAGCTCGCCATTGCCGCTGGCCGCCATGTCCTCGGTGAAATGGTCGATACGCTCGCCCACCGGGCTGGCTTCGATGAAGCGGAGGAAGGACGGCGTCGGCCCCTTGGCCTTGCCCTTGACGATCAGCATCTCCTCCGGCGCCAGCAGGTCGGGAATCTCCGCCGTCACCGGCCCCACCGTGGCACCGAGGATGCTGCCGCTGCTGGCCTGGATGCGCATCCGCGTGCCTTCGAACAACAGGTCGCCGACGATGTGGTCGATCTGCGGCCAGTTGCCGCCGTACTTCAGCGTCGCACCGCTAAACCGGCCCTGGACGCGGAACACGCCGGAACCGTCGGTGAAGGGGAAGTGGCCCAGGTCGCCCTTCAGCTTGAGGGTGACGTCGTGGCCCTCGCCGCCCTGCAGGGCGTCGTGCAGCCAGACCCGGGCATCCTCGCCGACCACCTTGGGCATGTAGCGCCAGACGGCCGTGCCCTGGCCCTTGTTGAGGCGGCCGTCGAGGTCGATCACGCCGGGCTTGCCGGCGCGGTGCAGATAGTGGCCGGAGGCGGAGCCATCGGCGTCGGCATTGCGGAACTGAGCCTTGTTCAGGTTGATGTCGAGGCCGTCGCCGCTCTGCTTCCACGACACCTCGGCCTCCAGGGTGTCGAGCGCCAGGTGCGGCTCGGGGAAGACCATCGGCAGGTCGAGGGCGCCGTTCTTGAAGCTGATGTTGAGATGGCCGCTGCGCTCGTTGCCGTCCACGCTGCCGGAGAGACCGCTGCCGCCCGGCAGTTGCTCGTCGCCGTTCCATGCCAGGTCGTCGAAGCGGCCGCGCACCTGATAGTGCTCGAAGGGCGAGGCGGCGCCGTTCCATTCCAGGTTGAAGTCGCGCAGCCGGCCCTTGGGCGCATGGCGCAGCAGGCCCGCGCGCGCCGCCGCCGGCAGCGGCAGGTAATCGGCGAGCCGCGCCAGGGCCACGAAGTCCAGGCCGTTGGCCTTGAAGGCGCCTTGCTTGGGTTGCCAGCTCACCAGGGCGTCGGTCGGCGCGATGGCGAGGCCGTCGTTGGTGGCCAGGGCCAGGCCCCGCGTCTCCAGCTCGAAGCCGCCTTCCAGCAGGCGGGCGCGCAGGCGGCCGCTGAGGCTCTTCAGTTCCAGCATCGGCAGGCTGGGGGCGAGGCGCACCGCCACGTCGTTCAGCGAGACGTCGGCGGTGGCCGCCTGGGCCTGCAACTGCGCGACGTCGAGCCAGAGGCGCAGGCCGCCCTGGCCGCGCGGCAGGTCTACCGGGTAGTTCACCCAGGGCCGCCAGCCTGCCAGATCGGCGCTGTCGAGCTGGGCGTAAAGCTGGCCGGCCCAGCCGTCCAGCGCCGACAGATCGCGGCCGCGCAGGTCGCCGCGCAATTCGAGGCGGCTCGCCAGGGCCTTGGGCGGTTCGGCGGTGAAGCCGAAGCGGTGATGGCCGAAGACGTTTTCCAGGTTCAGGTTGAGCCGGTCCAGGGTCAGGGGCGGCGCCTGGCGCAGCTCGTCGCTCCAGGTGACGGCGGCGTCGCGGACGACGATCTGGTGCTGGCGCAGCACCCAGTCGGCGAAACCCGGCTCGCTGGATTTGGTATCCACCGCCAGGCCGGCGACGAACAGGTGACCGCTGCCGTCGCGGCGCACCGCCAGGCTCGGCGCATGGATTTCCAGCCGGTGCAGGCGCGGCTCCAGGGTCAGCAGGGTGGTCCAGCCGAGCACCGCCTCGACCTCGTCGAAGGCCAGGGCGGTTCGGCCCTGGCGGTCGCGGATGCTCATGCCGTGGATCGCCAGGCGCGGCCGTGCGCCCTGCCAGTCGGCCTCGATGGTCTGGATCGCCACCGGCAGGCCCATGGCGCCGGACAGGGCCTTTTCGATATCCACCCGGTAGTCCGCGACGTGGGGCAGGATGAAATAGCGCAGCGACAGGAAGATCGCGCCGAACAGGAAGTAGACGCCCAGGGCCAGCCAGGTCAACGCAACTACGGCGCGCCGCAGCCGGGGGTTGGCCTGGAGCCAGGAACGAAGGGGCGCTGGAAGCATGGACTGGGGCGGGCCGGCGAACGCTACAATCGGCCGATCTCGGAGGGCTGGATCAGACGTGAATTCTACCGCACCCCCCGGGACTGCCCGGCGCCCTTAACCACTTGAAACAATTGGCCCGACAGGCCCAACCGGCCCGTCGCGGCGCCTCCGCCGCACCCACCCGCCAGTCAACCGCCATGCCCGAGATCGACGCTCTACTGCCCCACTCCCGCTACCTGGCCCGCCTGTTCGCCGCGCAGCCGGCGCTGCGGGAAGACCTGGCGGCGCGCTTGAGCCGACCACCGACGGCCGCCGAGCTAGGCGCCTGGCTGGATGCCCAGGCCATTGAAGAGGACACGCTGAAGCCCCTGCTGCGCCGCTTCAAGCAATGGGCCTATGGCTGGATCATGTTGCGCGACCTGGCGGGCCTGGCGCCCCTGGGCGAAGTCACCGAGACCATGACCCTGATCGCCGAACAGGCGGTCAGCCGCGCCCTGGCGCTGCTGGTGACGGGGCTGGAAGCCCGCTATGGCGTGCCGCGCAATGCCGCCGGCGAGCGCCAGGAGCTGATCGTGATCGGCATGGGCAAGCTCGGCGGACGCGAACTGAACGCCTCCTCCGACATCGACCTGATCTTCGTCTTTCCCGACGACGGCGACACCGATGGCGAGCGCAGCATTTCCAACTTCGAGTTTTTCACCCGCCTTGGCCGCAGCCTGATCAACGCCATCGCCGAAGTCACCGCCGAAGGCCAGGTGTTCCGGGTGGACATGCGGCTGCGGCCCAACGGCGACTCGGGGCCCCTGGTCGGCTCCTTCGAGATGCTGGAGAACTACTTCATCACCCAGGGTCGCGAGTGGGAGCGCTATGCCTGGATCAAGGCGCGGCCCCTGACCGGTAACCGGTGGGAGGAGCTGGAAGCGATCCGCCGCCCCTTCGTCTTCCGCAAGTATCTGGATTTCGGCGCCATCAACGCCATGCGCGACCTGCACGCCCAAATCCGCCGCGAGGTAGCGCGCAAGGACATGGCCGACAACGTCAAGCTCGGCCCCGGCGGCATCCGCGAGATCGAATTCATTGCCCAGGTGTTCCAGTTGATCCGCGGCGGCCGCGACGCCACGCTGCAGCTCAAGCCGACGCTGCAGGTGCTGGCGCTGCTGGTAGCGCGCGGCCAGTTGGACCAGGCCGGGGTCGCCCGCCTGTCCGCCGCCTACGACTTCCTACGGCGGGTGGAACACCGCCTGCAGTATTTCGAGGACGCGCAGACCCACCGCCTGCCGGAGAACGCGGTGGACCAGACGCTGCTGGCGGCATCCATGGGCTTCGTTTCCTGGGAGGCGCTGCTGGCCGAGCTGGAAAGCCATCGCGAGCATGTGGCGCAGCATTTCGGCGCCGTGTTCGCCGACCCGAACCAGGCCGAGCATGACCTCGCCGCCCTCTGGGGCGACTGCGAATCCGGCGGCGGCCCGGTGGCCAAGCTGGTGGAGCTGGGTTTCCGCCAGCCCGAAGAAGCCGCCGGCCGCCTCTGCAACCTGCGCCGCTCGGCGCGCTACGAGCAGCTCAGCGAATCCATCCGCGAGCGCTTCGACGCGCTGATGCCGCGGGTGCTGGAAGCCGCCGCGGCGCAGCCCGACCCGGACGCCACCCTGACGCGGATCGTCGGCCTGCTCGAAGCGGTGACCCGCCGCGCCGCCTATCTGGCGCTGCTGCACCAGTATCCGCAGGCGCTGACGCGGGTGGCCCAGTTGATGGGCAGTTCCAGCTGGGGCGCGCAGTATCTGCAGCGCCACCCGATCCTGCTCGACGAGCTGCTCGATGCCCGCCTGCTGGAGGCCAGCCCGGACTGGCCGGCCTTCCGCAGCGCCCTGGCGGCGCGCCTGGAGGAGCAGGAGCCGGACACCGAACGGCAGATGGACACCCTGCGCGAGGCCCACCATGCCCAGGTGTTCCGCCTGCTGGCGCAGGACCTGGGCGGCCAGTTGCCGCTGGAAAAACTCTCCGACCACCTGTCCGACCTGGCCGACAGCATCGTGGACCTGGCCCTCCAGTTCGCCTGGCGCAAGGTGCTGACCCGCCACCGCGAAACGCCGCGCTTCGCCGTGATCGCCTACGGCAAGCTGGGCGGCAAGGAACTGGGCTACGCCTCGGACCTGGACATGGTGTTCATCTTCGACGACGAAGCGGCGGAGGCGGAACAAAACTACGCGCGCCTGTCCACCCGGCTCAACACCTGGCTCTCGGCACAGACCCCGGCCGGCCAGCTATTCGAGACCGACCTGCGGCTGCGCCCCAACGGCGAGAGCGGCCTGGTGGTGGTGAGCCTGGAAGGCTTCCGCAAATACCAGTTGGAAAACGCCTGGGTCTGGGAGCACCAGGCCCTCAGCCGCGCCCGCTTCGCCGCCGGCGATCCGGCCGTCGGCGCCGGCTTCGAGCAAATCCGCCGCGAGGTGCTGGCCCTGCCGCGGGACCTGGTCAAGCTGCGCGAGGAAGTGCTGGCGATGCGGCAGAAGATGTACGACGCCCACGCCACCAAGGCCGACCAGCGCGCCACGGTGTTCGACCTGAAGCACGACCCGGGGGGTCTGATCGACGTCGAGTTCCTGGTCCAGTACCTGGTGCTGGGCCATGCCCAGCGCCACCCGGAGCTAACCCACAACGTCGGCAATATCGCCCTGCTGCGGATCACCGCCGACCTCGGCCTGATTCCCGCCGAGCTGGCGGAGGCCGCGCGCCAGGCCTACCGCGAGTACCGCCGGCTGCAGCACGGGCTGCGCCTCAACGACCAGAAGAGCCGCGTCGCGCCGCAACTGGTGGCCGACCACGCGGCCGCCGTGCGGCGCCTGTGGCAGGTAGTATTCGCCTGATTTTTTTCTTTCCCCGAGAGCACCCATGCCCGTCAATTACGCCACCCCCGCCGCCGATCAACTCCATCCCGTCGCCGGGGTGCGCCTGGGCGTCGCCCAGGCCGGCATCCGCAAGCCGAATCGCTACGACCTGACCCTGATCGCCCTCGATGGAGGCAGCCGTGCCGCCGGGGTGTTCACCCTGAACCGCTTCTGCGCCGCGCCGGTGACCCTCTGCCGCGAACACCTGGCCCTGTCCAACGACATCCGCGCCCTGGTGATCAACACCGGCATCGCCAACGCCGGCACCGGCGCGCCGGGCATGGCCGCCGCCGTCGCCACCTGCGAGGCAGTGGCGGTGGAACTGGGCATCCAGCAGCAGCAGGTGCTGCCCTTCTCCACCGGGGTGATCCTCGAACTGCTGCCCGCCGACCGCGTCATCGACGGCCTGCCGGCCTGCAAGGCCGACCTCAAGGCCGACGGCTGGCACGCCGCCGCCCACGCCATCATGACCACCGACACCATCGCCAAGGCCGCCTCGCGCCGCGTCGAGATCGGCGGCAAGACGGTGACCATCACCGGCATGTCCAAGGGCGCCGGCATGATCAAACCGAACATGGCGACCATGCTCGGCTTCGTCGCCACCGACGCCGGCATCGCCCCGGCGCTGCTGAACAAGCTGGCGAAGGAGGCGGCCGACGTCTCCTTCAATTGCATCACGGTGGACGGCGACACCTCGACCAACGACTCCTTCATCCTCATCGCCAGCGGCAAGAGCGGCCTCCAGGTGGATAGCGAAAGCGCCGCCGCATGGCCGGCGCTGAAGGCGGCGATCATCTCGGTAGCCCAGGAACTGGCCCAGGCCATCGTCCGCGACGGCGAAGGCGCCACCAAGTTCATCACCGTCGCCGTCGAGGGCGGCAAGGATCGCGAGGAGTGCCGCAAGGTGGCCTATGCCATCGGCCACTCGCCCCTGGTGAAGACCGCCTTCTTCGCCTCCGACCCCAACCTGGGCCGCATCCAGGCCGCCGTCGGCTATGCCGGCATCGACGATCTGGACGTTGGCAAGACCCGCATCTGGCTGGGCAGCAATGGGGAGGAAGCACTGGTCTCGGAACACGGCGGCCGTGCCGCCGGCTACACGGAAGAAACCGGCTCGCGGATCATGCAGGCGGCGGAGATCACCGTGCGGGTGCACCTCGGCCGCGGCGAGGCCCAGGCGACGGTGTGGACCTGCGACTTTTCCTACGACTACGTCAAGATCAACGCCGATTACCGGAGCTGATCCGATTGCAGGCCAGATTACCCGGTAAAGCGCTACGAGTAGGGCATCTCTAAACTACACTCGCTCAATGCTCTTATCCGGGTGGTCACCATGCCCTCAGGCCGCGCTTCCATTCGATGTTTTTATCTGCTGCTGCTAACTGCGGGTCTGCTCGTCGGCCTGCCCGCTAGAGGGGAGCCCGGCAACCCCGCCCCGTCGGACACGGGGCAAGCGTTTGCAGAAGTCTGGCGGATTTACGGCGAGGTTTTCGCCACCGTCAAGGGCGCCAGGCGGCGGATCGCCCTGGGCGATTCGATCGCCGTGGGTGACAGCGTCAAAACATCCCCCGGCGGTGAGGTGGTCCTCCGCACACGCGATCGGGGAATCCTGGCGCTGCGGCCCTCCAGCGAATTCAGCGCGGAGGGATATTCAGCTCAGGAACGAGACGATGACCGGCAATACCTGAAGCTGCTCAAGGGTTCCTTGCGCGTCGTCAGTGGCTGGATCGCCCACCGCAATCCGGACCGATACAAGCTGACGACGCCAACGGCAGCCCTCGGCGTACGCGGCACCGACCACGAAGCCTATGTGCTGGATATCGAGTCGGCCAGGGGCGACAACCTACCCGGCACCTATGACAAAGTTAACCGCGGTGCCACCGTGCTGGAAGCCAGCGGCGGCCAGGTGGTGATCGACGCAGGCAAGGTGGGTTTCGCGCGAGATCCCGAGTCAGTCAAGATACGGACGCGGGCGCTGATGACGCTATTGCTGCCCGTGCTGCTGGACAAGGTTCCGGATTTCTTCGTCCCCGGTCGCTTTGACGAGGAAATCGACCGCTTGGCAGGCAACGACGCAAGCGGCAGTGGCATTTCTCCGACGACGAAGCCTGTGGCGAGCAAGAGCAGAACGACGCGACCGCCATTGCCGGCTGGATGCGTACCCGCGAAGGTTGGACGCCAGTGGCTGGCGGTTCTGGATGACGCCATGACCCGCCGCGACGCCGACACCCTTCTCGCCCTGTTCGCGCCAGAGGCGACGGCCGAGGCCGTGGTCCGCCAGGCGAATGGTGAATCCTCCACACAAACCTTCGGCCCGGAGGACTTCGTGCGCAGCACCCTGCGCTCGCTGGCGGGGCTTACCGATTACCAGCAGGAGCGCATGGGGATTGCGTCCGAACCCCAAGTCAAGCCGGTCGGCAAGGAGTGTCCCAGGATGACGGTACGCTCCGAGGTGCTCGAGTCCGGAAGAAGCAACGGCCAGCCCTATCGCTTCCATTCGACGGAGGAATATGTGCTTGAACGTCGGAATGGAAAGTGGCTCGCCATTGCTGCCAGGTCGACGCAGAAGTAACGCTCGACACATCGACACGCAGATCGAGCCGGCATCGCGCATGAAACGACGGAGCGGCCACGGGGTAATTCAACGGTTGCTGATCGCTGCGGCCTTGCTTGGGCCCGCAGCCGCCCTGGCAGTGGAATCATCGTCGGCACCACCCACCGTCGAAGCGCTGCTCACCGCCGCCGAGCAGGCCCGCACCGGCGGCAAGCTGGAAGCCGAGCAAACGCTGCTGGAGCAGGCGCTTGCGCTGCCGGGGACGGACGATGCCTCGTTCGACATATACGAACGATTGCGGATGAATTTCGCCGACCGGGGGAATTTCGTGCGGGCGATCGATGCCGGAGAGCGACAGCTCAAAGCACCCCACAATCACGGGCAAGGCATCGGCGTTCTCACCAGTCTGGTGTCCTTGCACGCGGTTCTGCGACAGATGGACAGCGCCCGTCAGCGTCTCGCCGACCTTGATCAGTTGCTGCAAAGGCTGCGACGGGGCAAGAACTGGCCGCAGCGCGGCGATTGGTGGCAGGCCCAGGTAGCGCGAGCCCGAGCCAAGTACGAGACCAGCTATGGCCACCCGGAGCCGGCGGCGCAAGCCTTCCGCACCTGCCTGGAGATGAGTACGCAGGCGCTGGAGAAGAATCCGGACAAGGAGGGCAGCCTGCTGTTCGTGGACTGCGGTGCCGGCCTGCTGGGAGCCTTGATCGAAACCGGCCGACTGGAAACTGCGGAGGCATGGGCCAACGAATTGTTGGCGTCGGCCAACCGCACGGTGGAGGAAAAGGGTCGGCCAGCCGCCATGCTGCGGGTCTGGCCGACGCTTGGACGGCTGGCAGCGGAACAGGGGCGCATGGCCTATGCACGGCAATTGTATGGGCGGGCAATCGCGGTACTGGAAGGTAGCGGGGGCGGCGACAGCTCCCTGCGGCTGGCCAAACTATGGGCCCAGCTGGCCATGCTCGACATGGTGGAGGGTCAGTGGCCGGCAGCGCTGCAGCTGCATCGCAAGCGGGAGGCCGCCATCCGGGCGCTGGGGCGGGATGCGGGCAACGTCGGGGCAATTTCCGTGGAGTACGCCTATACCCTGCTGCGGCAGGGATCGCCGGAAGCCGCCGAAGCTATGCTGAGCCGGATGATCTCCGTGCGGGAATCGGTCTTCGACCAGAACTCTGTTCCCTATTGGGATGTCCGCGCCTTCCACGGCCTGGCCTTGGCCGCAGTCGGGAAGAAAAGTGAGGCCCTGACCGAATTGCGCAGCGCCATCCCCAAGATGCTTGAGTTGATTCGGGGCGAGCGAGCATCGAACGAATCCGGAGTGTTGCGCACAGCGCGCCTGAACTGGTTGCTCGAAGGCTATCTAGGATTGCTCGCTGAGCTTGCGGACGGCGGCGATCTCGCCGCCATGGACGAGGCGTTCCGCATGGCGGATATCGCCCGTGGCAGCACGGTGCAACTGGCCCTGGCGGCATCGGCCTCGCGGACTCGGATTGCCGATCCCGGCCTGGCCGAACTGGCCCGCCGGGAGCAGGATCTGCAGCACGAGATTGGCGCTCTCGCCGATGCCATCGGAAACCTGACGTCCCGCGGTCGCGTTACCGAACAGGATAAGGTGATCGCCGACATGCGGCATAACCTGGCCGCACTGCGCGACGAGCAGACCAAGGCGCTGGCCGAAATTGAACGCCGCTTTCCCGACTACGCCATGCTCCTTGCGCCCAAGCCGGTGGGAATGGAGGCGATCCAGAAACTGCTCAAGCCGGGCGAGGCCGTCATCTCGATCTACGCCGGCGCCGAGCAAAGTTACGTGTGGGCGATTCCGGCACAAGGCGTTCCCCGCTTTGCCATTGCCCGACTGAGCGGGGAAGCGCTAGGCAGCAAAGTCGCCAGTCTGCGCAAAGCCCTCGATCCGGATGTCGTCAGCGCCGCCAAGCTGCCGGCATTCCCCTACGAATTGAGCCACGAATTGTTCAGCAAGCTGCTCGCGCCGGTGGAGCCCGCTTGGCAGGCGGCGCAGGAACTCATCGTCATCCCCCACGGCCGCTTTGCTCAACTGCCCTTGGCCATTTTGACCACGGCACCTTTCGCACCGCGGCCTGCCAAGCGGGACTATGAAGAAATGGCCGCGGCGCCCTGGCTGATCAAGCGCGTAGCCATCTCCTATTTGCCCGCTGCGGTGGCAATGCCGGCCCTGCGCGGGAAAAGCAACAAATCGACTGCGGAGCGCGCTTTTGTCGGCTTTGGCGACCCCATTTTTTCCGCCGAGGCGCGGGCCAAGGCAGCCGCGCCGGGCGCCCAGCGCGGCATTCAACGCAGAAGCCTGAATATCGCCCCCGCCGTCGCGCCGCGGGAGGCGGCACCCTTGATCGACTTCCGCCTGCTGCCCCCTTTGCCCGATACCGCCGCGGAGATCACGGAAATCGGCAAAGCCTTATCCGCCGACGGTGAGCGGGACGTATTTCTCAACCGCCGCGCCGCCGAGTCCGTGGTCAAGACGACCAAGCTTTCGGCATACCGGGTGGTCATGTTTGCAACCCACGGATTGATGAATGGGGAAATGCCCGGCCTCTATCAGCCGGCTTTAGCGCTCTCCAACCCCGCTGAAATCGGCGAGCAAGGAGAAGACGGCATGCTCACCATGCAGGAGATCCTCGATCTCAAACTGCAGGCGGACTGGGTCGTGCTCTCGGCATGCAATTCCGCTGCCGGGGGCAGCCAAAACGGAGAGTCGGTGTCCGGCCTGGGCCGTGCCTTCTTCTACGCCGGAGCAAAATCCCTGCTGGTGACCAATTGGGCGGTTGAAACCACGTCTGCGCGTTTGCTCACAACGGCCGTGTTCCGGCAATGGGCGGATACGCCTAATCGATCGCGGGCGTACGCTTTGCAGCAGGCAAGTTTAGGGTTGATGAGGCAATCGGCAGGAAGCGGTTTTTCCTATGCCCACCCGATGTTTTGGGCCCCCTACACCTTGGTGGGCGACGGCGGATAAAGCTCAGGCCGCCAGCATCAGGTTCTTCCAGGCCTGCCAGTCGGCACGCAATTCGTCGTCCAGGGGCTCCGGCAACTCCTCCGCCGGCTCCAGGTTGAAAGGCGCCAGCGCCGAGGCGATCCGATGGGATTCCGCCAGGACCGCGCCGACCGAAGCATGGCGCGGGTCCGCCTGATCCAGCAGGCAGGTGACGACGGCAGAGGGCACACCGACATGGGTCAGGTAGTGGCCGGAGATTTCTTCAATACGGAGGGGAATCCGCGCCTGCACGTCGCCCGGCTCGGCAAACAGCTCGGGGCGGGTTTCGGCCAGGCAAAGCCAGCCGATATGGCTCAACAGGCCGAGCACGAAGGCCTCGGAGGACGGTAGCGGCCCGCGCTTGCGCTGGGCCAGGGTATGCATCGCCGAGGCCGTCGCCACGCTGTGGTGCCAGAAGCCCGAGTAATCGAAATGGCTGCTGGCCTGGCCCTTGTACTTGCGCGCCATCTCGTTGGAGAAGGACAGGTAGTACACCAAGCCGGAGCCGATCCGCATGATCGCCTCGTCCAGTCGCAGCACCGGCTCGGGCAGGCCCATGGCGGCGCAATTGACGTAGCTCAGCACGCTGGCGGCCAGGCCCGGATCACGCCCGACGATTTTCACCACCTCGGAAATCGGCGCGCCGCGATCCAGCGCGGTGCGGATTTCCATGGCGGTGGCGCCCGGTGAAGGCAGGTTCGGGGTCTGGATCACGTCGTCCAGAAAAGCGCGTTGAGTGGCGTCCATGGCTTTAGTCTATTGCACAGCAGCATATAACTAAAGCTATAGCTTTTCAAGGCCGGCCGGCGCCAAACGCACGACCGTCCGGAATAGTTACGGCACGAAGCCCCTCAGCCCACACCGAGACGCTGGCGCAAGCGGGCGGCAGTGGCCTGCAAGGGCGCCTGCCAGTCGCCGCTGGCCTGCTGGCGGAACAGTTCCAGGGAGGGATACCAAGGGCTGTCCGCACGCTCCAGCAGCCAGCGCCAGTCGGCCACCCGCGGCAACAGCAGCAAGGCGGGCAGGCCGAGGGCGCCGGCGAGATGGACCACCGAAGTGTCCACGCTGACGATCAGGTCCATCTCGGCCGCCACCGCCGCGGTGTCGGCGAAATCGCCGAAGCCGGCCGAGAGGTCCGCGACCTGCGGCCGGGCCGCCAGCAACTCGCGCTCAGCGGCGTTGATCTGGGTCTGCAACACGAAGGGGGCGACCTGCGGCGGCAGGATGGCGAGCAGCTCAGCCAGCGGCAGGGAGCGCGCCGCGCCGCTTTCGCTCTTGGTGTTGGCCGACCAGACCAGGCCGATCCGCGGCCGCCCGGCGGCATGCCGGGCCACCGTAGCCTGCCAGTGGGCTTGAGTTTCCGCCGGCAGGGTCAGGTAAGGCATGGCCCCTGGCAGATCGGCCAGATCGATGCCCATCGCTGCAGGCAGGCTCAGCAGCGGACAGAAGAAGTCGCTTTGCGGCAGTTCGTCCTCGGGGCAGCTCGCCCCGGCCACCCAGGGCTGGGCGCGCAGCAGGGGCGCCAGGGGGCGCGGCACGTCGAGCAGGATGCGCGCACCCTGCGCCGCCAATAATCGGGCGAAGCGGACGAACTGCAAGGTGTCGCCCAGGCCCTGCTCGGCGCCGAGCAACAGGGTACGGCCGGCCAGGGGCTCGCGCCCGGTCCACGGCGGCACCTCCGGGCGGTGACGAGGCGCGCCGCTGAAGCCCCAGCGGCTCTCGTAGTTGGCCCAGCCGGCGCGATAGTCGCCGAGGCGCAGGCTGAGGCAGGCATCGTTGAAGGCGGCCACGGTGTCCTCCGGCGCCAGGGCCAGGGCGCGGCGATACAGGGCCTGGGCCGGCGCGTAGTGGCCGGCGTCCTCGCAGGCGGCGCCGAGACTGTTCCACACCAGGGGCGATCGGGGCAGCAGTTGCGCCGCCCGGTTCAGCGCCTCGATCGCCTGGTCCAGGCGGTTCAGGCGCTTCAGCCCATTGCCCAGGGCCAACCAGGTTTCGCCGTCTTCCGGCGCCAGTTTCAGCGCCTGTTGCTGGGCTGCCAGGGCTTGTTCGTGACACCCTTGATCGCTGTAGAGGTTGCCCAGGTTGAACCAGTTCGCCGCGAGCTCCGGGCGCAGTTCCACGGCACGCGCGAGGCTGGCTTCGGCTTCGCTATGACGGCCCAACTGGCGATACAAGGAACCGAGATTGCCATGGGCATCGGCGTAGTCGGGCTTGAGCGCCAGGGCCGCCTGATAGCTTCGCACTGCCTGGTCATGGCGCCCCGCATCGCGATAGGCATTGGCCAGATTCAAATGCACCGGCGCCGCTTGCGGCCCCTGGCTACGCGCCGCTTCCAGCCGGGCGATGCCCTCCGCCAGCCGGCCCAGGGCAGCCAGGGCGACGCCGGACAGATGCAGCGCATTCGCTTCGCCCGGAACGATGGCCAACACCTGCTCGTAGTGGGCCAGGGCCGGCGCCAGTTGCCCGGCACGATGGGCCGCGAGTCCGGCGTCGAGATGCTGGCGAATCAGATCGGCCATCGGGGCAGGCGGTGGTGCGGCGGCGAGCGATCTGCCGCGCTTAGCGGATGACGAACAGGCGCTGGAAGTTGGCGATGTCCAGCACCTGCTTGACCACTCCAGCCGCGCCGACCAACGCCAGGGTCTTGCCCGCGGCCTTGGCGTTTTCCTGGGACAGCAGCAGCATGCCGAGGGCGGAACTGTCCACGTAGTCGACCGCAGCGAGGTCGATCTGGATTTCCTGCGCCGCGGCGTTGGCCAGCGCCGCCTTGACCGCATCGCGGAACAGGCGGTGGGTGGAAAAGTCGAAGCGGCCCTCCAGGCGGATCACTTCGATCAGATCATGGCTGCTGCGGCGGACTTGCATGGCGCTCTCGTTGTGCGGTTGGGTGTAGGGCTATTTTAGAGGCCGGGCGGGCGAATTGCCGATTGTCTTGAACGCCCGCGGCTGAGGCAGAATGAGGACGTTCCAGCAACGCCCCTCTCGTCCCTGTCATAGGAGCCCCCATGCGTACCCTCCCCCTCATCGCCGCCCTGCTCGTGGCCGGCACCGCCCAGGCCTTCGAGATCAGCAGCCCCGACGTGGCCCAGGGCAAGACCCTGGCCAACGCCCAGGTGTTCAAGGGCTTCGGCTGCACCGGCGACAACCTCTCGCCGGAGATCAACTGGAAGAACGCCCCGGCCGGTACCAAGAGCTTCGCCCTGACCGTGTACGACCCGGATGCGCCCACCGGCAGCGGCTGGTGGCATTGGGTGGTGTACGACATCCCTGCCAGCGTCACTTCGCTGCCGGGCAAAATGGGCCAGGGCAGCAGCCTGCCGGCCGGCGCCAAGCAGGGCCGCAACGACTTCGGCACGCGCGACTTCGGCGGCGCCTGCCCGCCGGTGGGCCACAAGACCCACCGCTACATCTTCAAGGTGCATGCGCTGAAGGTGGAAACCCTGGGCGTGCCCGACGACGCCAGCGCGGCGCTGATCGGCTACATGCTGAACGCCAACAGCCTGGGCACGGCGACTCTGACGGCGAAGTACAAGCGCTAAGCGAGATGGAAGATGCGGCCGCCCCAAGGGCGCCGCATCAATGCAGCACCCGCGGCATCGACAGGACGAACTCGGGGATCGGCGCCTCGAAGGCGGTGCCGTCCTCGGCCATCATCTGGTAGCTGCCCTTCATGGTGCCCACCGGCGTCACCAGCACGCAGCCGCTGGTGTATTCGTAGGCTTCGCCAGGGCGCAGAAAGGGCTGATCGCCGACCACGCCGAGGCCGCGCACTTCCTCGACCTGACCGTTGGCGTCGGTGATGATCCAGTGCCGTGAAATCAACTGCGCCGGCATGCTGCCGGTATTGGCGATATTGATGGTGTAGGCGAAGGCGTGGCGCCCCTCGGCCGCTGCCGACTGCTCGGGCAGGAACTCGGTGCGCACCGTGATCTGGATTTCGTATTTTTTGGATTCGGCCATGGCCGCATTGCACACGAAATCTGCATAGGCTGCAACGCGACTGGCGACGAGGCTATTTCGCACTTATAGCGCCCATCAGAAAGTCTGACCCCGGCGCGCGGAAGCGCCCCGCTACAATCGGCCCCATTTCCACTCTCTCGGATCGCGCCATGGCCAACCGCTTCCGCATCGCCCCCAGCATTCTTTCCGCAAATTTCGCCCGCCTCGGCGAAGAGGTGAACAACGTCATCGCCGCCGGCGCCGACTGGATTCACTTCGACGTGATGGACAACCATTACGTGCCCAACCTGACCATCGGCCCCCTGGTCTGCGAGGCGCTGCGCCCGGTGACCGACGCGGTGATCGACGTGCACCTGATGGTCAAGCCGGTGGACCGCATCATTCCCGACTTCGCCAAGGCCGGCGCCAACGTCATCACCTTCCATCCGGAAGCCTCCGAGCACATCGACCGCAGCCTCGGCCTGATCCGCGACAGCGGCTGCCAGGCCGGCCTGGTGTTCAACCCGGCGACGCCCTTGCACTACCTCGACCATGTCCTCGACAAGCTCGACCTGGTGCTGCTGATGAGCGTGAACCCGGGCTTCGGCGGCCAGAAGTTCATCCCCGAGACCCTCAACAAGCTGCGCCAGGCCCGCGCCAAGTTGGACGCCTACGAGCAGCAAAGCGGCCGCCACATCCTGCTGGAAATCGACGGTGGGGTGAAGACCGACAACATCGCCGAGATCGCCCGCGCCGGGGCCGACACCTTCGTCGCCGGCTCTGCCGTGTTCAGCGCCGGCAAGGACAGCGACCCCAACCGCTACGACTCGGTGATCGCCGCCCTGCGCGCCGAACTGGCGAAGGTCTGACGATGCACCACACACTCGGCCTGATCCGTTCGGTCACCCTGGACCTGGACGGCACCCTGCTCGACACCATTCCCGACCTGGCCGCCGCCGCCAACGCCATGATGCGTGAGCTGGGCCGGGCCGAGTATCCGGTGGAGACCGTTGCCAGCTTCGTCGGCAAGGGCATCCCCAACCTGGTTGCGCGCTGCCTGCCCGACCTCGACGAAACGGCGCTGAAGGCCGCCCAGGCCATCTTCCGCCGCCATTACGCGGTGGAGAACGGCCGCCGTTCCAAGCCCTACCCCGGCGTCTTCGAAGGCCTGCAACTGCTGCGCGCCGCCGGCATCCCGCTGGCGGTGATCACCAACAAGGCGTCCGACTTCACCGGCCCCTTGCTGGCCTCCTCGGGCCTCGCGCCGCTGCTGGAATTCGCCATCTCCGGCGACAGCCTGGCGGAGAAGAAGCCCTCGCCGCTGCCGGTGCGCCATGCCTGCGCCCGCCTCGGCGTACCGCCGGCGCAGAACCTGCACATCGGCGACTCGGGCAACGACTACCACGCCGCCCGCGACGCCGGCTGCCCGGTGCTGCTGGTGCCCTACGGCTACAACGAGGGCCAGGATGTCCGCGAGCTGGATCGCAATGCTATAGTTGGCAGCCTCGCGGAAGCGGCCCACTTGGTACTAGGGCACGCCCACTATTCGCAGCATCCGGCGCCTCACCGCGCCGCCCACTGAACGAAAAGACCTGAACGTGCTTCACGCAAACCTGCAAACGACGAAAAAATTCGCCCTCGGGGCGGAGGCTTGGCCCTGGCGTCCCTGAACGCCTAGCCCTGTGTCCTCACGCCCGCGCGCGGCAGCAGCAGCATCCAGCGCGCATCGTCCCTGCAGCACTCTTTTCGTGGAGCCATCATGACCCCCAACGAATTCCAGCGTCTCGCCGCCGAAGGCTATAACCGCATTCCGGTCACGGTCGAGACCTTCGTCGATCTCGACACCCCCCTCTCCATCTATCTGAAGCTGGCCGACGCGCCCTACAGCTACCTGCTCGAATCGGTGCAGGGCGGCGAGCGCTTCGGCCGCTATTCCTTCATCGGCCTGGCAGCCGCCACGCGCCTGGTGGTGCGCGGCCGGCAAGTGCAGGTGATCAGCCGCAACCGGGTCATCGAGCAACAGGACGATGCCGACCCGATGGCCTTCATCGCCGACTATCAGGCCCGCTTCAAGGTGCCCGACCGGCCCGGCCTGCCGCGGCTCTACGGCGGCCTGGTGGGCGCCTTCGGCTACGAGACCATCCGCTACCTGGAGCCGCGCCTGTCCCACGTGCAGAAGCCCGATCCGCTCGGCTGCCCGGACATCATCCTGTTGCTGTCGGAAGAGATTGCGGTGGTGGACAACCTCTCCGGCAAGCTGACCCTGGTGGTCTATGCCGACCCGACCCAGCCCGACGCCCACGGCCGCGCCAAGGCGCGACTGAAGGAACTGGTGGCCAAGCTGCGGCTGCCGGCGACGATTCCCGCCGACACCGTGGCGGCCTCGACGCCAGCGGTCTCCGAATTCGGCGAAGAGCCCTTCAAGGAAGCGGTGCGCCGCGCCAAGCAATACATCGTGGACGGCGACGTGATGCAGGTGGTGCTGTCGCAACGGATGAGCCGGCCCTTCGCCGCCTCGCCGCTATCGCTGTACCGCGCCCTGCGCACCCTGAACCCCTCGCCCTACATGTTCTTTTTCAACTTCGGCGACTTCCATGTGGTCGGCGCCTCGCCGGAAATCCTGGTGCGCCTGGAGGACGACAGCGTCACCCTGCGCCCCATCGCCGGCACCCGCAAGCGCGGCAAGACGCCGGCCGAAGACGCCGCCCTGGCCGAGGAACTGCTGGCCGATCCGAAGGAATGCGCCGAGCATCTGCAGCTCTTGGACCTGGGCCGCAACGACGTCGGCCGCGTCGCCGCCATCGGCTCGGTAAAGGTCACCGAGCGCTACGTCATCGAACGCTATTCGCACGTCATGCACATTGTCTCCAATGTCGAAGGCAAGCTGCGCGACGGCGAGAACGCCCTGTCGGTGCTGAAGGCCACCTTCCCCGCCGGCACCGTCTCCGGCGCGCCCAAGGTGCGGGCGATGGAAATCATCGACGAGCTGGAGCCCACCAAGCGCGGCATCTACGCCGGCGCCGTCGGCTACCTCGGCTTCAACGGCGACATGGACCTGGCCATCGCAATCCGCACCGCGGTGCTGAAAGACGGCCTGATCCACGTCCAGGCCGGCGCCGGCATCGTCGCCGACTCCAACCCCGAATCCGAATGGGAAGAGACCCGCAACAAGGCCCTGGCCGCCCTGCGCGCCGCCGAACTGGCCGAAGCCGGCCTCGACACCCGTTTCGAATAAGGAGATCGCCATGCTGCTGATGATCGACAACTACGACTCCTTCACCTACAACCTGGTGCAGTACTTCGGCGAACTGGGCGAGGACGTGCGCGTCTTCCGCAATGACGAGATCAGCGTCGAGGAAATTGCCGCCCTGAACCCGGCGCGCATCGTCGTCTCCCCCGGCCCCTGCTCCCCCGCCGAAGCCGGCATCTCGGTGGCGGCGATCCAGGCCTTCGCCGGCAAATTGCCGCTACTCGGCGTCTGCCTCGGCCATCAAAGCATCGGCGCGGCCTTCGGCGGCGAGATCGTCCATGCCAAACAGATGATGCACGGCAAGACCTCGCCGATTCATCACAACGATGTCGGTGTGTTCAAGGGTTTGCCGAACCCGCTGACCTGCACCCGTTACCACTCCCTGGCAATCCGCCGCGAGACCCTGCCGGACTGCCTGGAAGTGACCGCCTGGACCGACGACGGCGAGATCATGGGCGTGCGCCACAAGGAATTCGACGTCGAGGGCGTGCAGTTCCATCCGGAATCCATCCTCACCGAACGGGGCCACGACCTGCTGCGCAACTTCCTCGAGCGTGGGCGATAGTTTAAAATTCAACGATTTGACAATTTCCGGAAAGAGAAAGCCATGATCACCCCGCAGGAGGCGCTCCAACGCACCATCGAGCACCGCGAAATCTTCCACGACGAGATGCTGCATTTGATGCGGCTGATCATGAAGGGCGAGGTTTCGCCGGTGATGACGGCGGCGATCCTGACCGGCCTGCGGGTGAAGAAGGAAACCATCGGTGAGATCAGCGCCGCCGCCCAGGTGATGCGCGAATTCAGCACCAAGGTCGAGGTGCCCCACAACCCCAACTTCGTCGATGTGGTGGGCACCGGCGGCGACGGCGCCCACACCTTCAACGTCTCCACCACCGTGGCCTTCGTCGCCGCGGCGGCCGGCGCCACCGTCGCCAAGCATGGCGGCCGCAGCGTCAGCTCCAAGTCCGGCGCCGCCGACGTGCTGGAAGCCCTCGGCGCGGTGGTGGACCTGCAGGCGCCCCAGGTGGCCCGCTGCCTGGAGGAGACGGGCATGGGCTTCATGTACGCGCCCAACCACCACCCGGCGATGAAGAACGTCGCCCCGGTGCGGCGCGAGATGGGCATCCGCACCCTGTTCAACATCCTCGGCCCGCTGACCAATCCGGCCAGCGCGCCCAACTCCCTGCTCGGCGTGTTCCACGAAGACCTGGTCGGCATCGTCGTCCGCGTCATGCAGCGCCTCGGCGCCCGGCACGTGATGGTGGTCTGGGGCAAGGACAACCTGGACGAAATCTCCCTCGGCGCCGCCACCAAGATCGGCGAGCTGGTGGACGGCGAAATCCGCGAATACGAAATCCATCCCGAGGACTTCGGCTTCACCATGGCCGCCTGCCGCAACCTGCAAGTGGCCGACGCCGCCGCCTCCAAGGCGATGATGCTCGGCGTGCTGGACAACAGGCCCGGCCCCGCCCGCGACATCGTCCTGCTCAACGCCGGCGCAGCCCTGTACACCGCCAATGTCGCCGCCAGCATCGGCGCCGGTATCGATCTGGCGCGCCAGACCATCGCCAGCGGTGCCGCCCGCGCCAAGCTGGAAGCCTTCGTCGCCGCCACCCTGCGCGTCGCCCAGGCCTGACGCGATGGCCGACATCCTCGACAAGATCAACGCCACCAAGCGCGAGGAAGTCGCCGCCGCCCAGGCACAGCGGCCCCTGGCCGAAGTGCAGGCCGCCGCCCGCGCCCAGCCCGCCCCGCGCGACTTCGCCGGCGCGCTGCGCAGCAAGATCGCCGCCGGCCGCGCCGCGGTGATCGCCGAGATCAAAAAGGCCAGCCCGTCCAAGGGCGTACTGCGCGAAAACTTCCAGCCCGCCGAAATCGCCAAGAGCTACGAGACCGCCGGCGCCGCCTGCCTCTCGGTACTGACCGACCGCCAGTACTTCCAAGGCGCCGTCGAATACCTGCAGCAAGCCCGCGCCGCCTGCGCCCTGCCGGTGCTGCGCAAAGACTTTCTGGTGGACCCGTACCAGGTGTGGGAAGCCCGCGCCATGGGCGCCGACTGCATCCTCTTGATCGTCGCTTCGCTGACCCTGGCGCAGATGCAGGAGATGGAAGCCATCGCCCATGAGTTGGGCATGGCGGTGCTGGTCGAATCCCACAGCGGCGAAGAACTCGACCTCGCCCTGCAGCTCAAGACCCCGCTGATCGGCATCAACAACCGCAATCTGCGCACTTTCGAGGTGTCCCTCGACACGACGCTGGGCCAACTCGCGCGCATCCCCGCCGGCCGCATGGTGATCACCGAATCCGGCATCCTCAAGCCGGAAGACGTGGCGCTGATGCGGAGCAAGGACGTGAACGCCTTCCTGGTTGGCGAGGCCTTCATGCGGGCCGATGATCCAGGCGCCGAACTGGCGCGCTTGTTCGCCTGATCAGGCGCCCAACAGGCGGCGGGCCAACAGGGCTTGCATGTCGCGCCGACCATCGGCGATCAGGTAGATATAAACCCGCCGTTCCATCACACGGTAGATCACCCGATAGGGCTTGAACGAGGTCTCGCGGTATTCGCGTATACCCAAGGCCAACAACTCGCGGGGATGATTGCCGCGTTCCGGCATAGCGGCAAGGCTATCAATCACCTTCATCAAACGATCCAGCAGGCGCCCCGCATTGGCCGGGGAATCGAATTCGGCGACGTAATCGTAGATAGCCTCCAGGTCTTGCTCGGCACCCGCCGTCAGCAAAACCTGGAAACGGCCAGCCGCCATCAGGCTGCAGCCCGCTTCGCCCGCAACCGCGCCACCACCTCGGACGCCGGTTTGACCTTACCCGCCTCGATCTCCTGAGTGCCCAGCGCCAGAATCTTCAGCAAAGCCAGCGTCTCCTGGGTCTGCTCGAAGGACGCCACATCCTGAATCACCGCCTTGGCCTCCCCGTTCTGGGTAATCACCATCGGCTCGCGCCGCTCGGCCAACTCCAGCAGCACATCCGCTGCGTTGGCCTTCAGATAGCTGATGGGTTTGACTTGGGATGAGTAGCGCATTGCCGGCTCCGGTCTGGATAGGGATGGACTGAATATAGTCCTTTTAACGACCTACTGACAACCAAGCCGGGAGAGCCGTGGGGCATACCGATAAGCCAACTCAATTTGCCCCCTTATCGATTTGGGAACTCAATTTCCACTGACCCCGGTCTGAAACCTCGGCCGCTTGCACGATCCTTTGCTTCCGCAAGCGAGTACATGCCCAGCGCATGTCATATTGCCAAGTGAAGAAAAGATCGCCGGATGACCTGAGCTCTTGCTCGTGAAACTCCCACAGAAACTTTGCAACCTCGACAATAGTGGCGGTGCCGCCTTTTGAATGCAGAGCTTCGATAATCCAGTCTTGAAGGTCGAGACGCGATGCCATAAATACTCCCTGTATTGTTTTTCAGAGGCGAAACTTTTGTGTGGCGGAGATTTGTGTGGCCGAAGGGCCTGGGTGATTTTATTCTTTCGAGCATACCCACGAAGCATGCCCGCGTCTATGCGGTCGGTGTTCAGCTTCCCCTCTGCCACGCCGAGCGGAGGAAGTTTCGACGGGGGAAGTCCGGTGGCGTTGTCCGAGCCGTAGGCGAGTTTAGCCACCGGCCCAGCGAAGCTTCTGGAGCGAGGGAAGCCCGCAGGGCCGGGGCGGCGGGGCGCGCTCCTTTGCCTACTTTCCTCGTCGCGTAACAGGAAAGTAGGTCGCCCGCCGGGGCGAGTCCCGGCACCGGCGGTTAATCCAGCACGGCGGTTCTGAGAAGCGAATCAACTTCAAAACCTGGATTCCCGCTTTCGCGGGAATGACGGTGTTGTGGGTGTCCTTCGTATTCCGTCCGCACTTCGACAAGCTCAGGGCAAACGGAGTTTTTTAATGCCTGGAGCCTTCTAACTCGCCACCCTCCGGCTGCCGCACCGGCAACCAGATGCGGAAGGTCGTCCCCACCCCCACCTGGCTCTCCACCTCGATCCGCCCGTGGTGCTTTTCGACGATGCTGTAGGACACCGACAGTCCCAGCCCGGTGCCCTGGCCCACCGGCTTGGTAGTGAAGAAGGGCTCGAACACCCGGTGGAGGTTTTCCGCCGGAATGCCCTTGCCGGTGTCGGCCACTTCGAGCCAGACCTGCTCGCCCGCGACACCGCTGCGCAGGGTAATGACGCCCTTGTCTTCGATGGCATGGGCCGCATTCACCAGCAGGTTGAGGAACACCTGGTTCAACTGCGGCAACAGGCATTCGACCAGAGGCAGCTCGCCATATTCCTTCCTGACTTCGCACTTGTATTTCAACTCGTTCCAGACCACGTTGACGGTGCTGTCCAGGCCCTTGTGCAGATCGTCCGGCTGCCATTTATCTTCCCGGTCCACATGGGAGAAGTCCTTCAAGTCCTGGACGATCTTGGTGACTCGGTTGATGCCCTGGTTGGTCTCGGCAAGCAGGGACAGCATGTCTTCCTTGATGAAGGCCAGGTCCATCCGCGCCTGCATTCCGCGAATCCGGGCGGCGGCGTCATCGGGCAGCGCACCTGCCGCCTGCTCATAGGCGGCGATCAATTCGATCAACTCCTTGGCATAGTTGCCCAGGGTCCCCAGATTGGAATGCACGAAGCCGATCGGATTGTTGATCTCGTGGGCGACGCCGGCGGCCAATTGGCCGATGGCGGCCATCTTCTCGGATTGCAGCAACTGGTTTTGCGCCATTTCCATCTTTGCCAGCAGCGCCTCGATTTCCTTCTGTTCCGCGGCGAGGTGTGCATTGCTCTCGCGCAACTCGGCGGTGCGACGCGCCACCTCTTCTTCCAGGTACTCGCGGTGCCGCGCCAGCTCGGCATCGCGCGCCGCGAGATGGCCCAGCATGTCCTTGAAGCCGTCCGCCAGTTCGGTGATTTCGTTGCGCACCGCCCAGGGCTGCGGCGGTGCCTGCTTGCCGTCCATCGACGAGACGAAGGCATGCATCGCCGTCACGGTTTGGCGCAGGGGTTGCGTGATGCTGCGGGCGATCAGCGCGGCAAACAGTAGCAGCACGATGCCGAGTCCGGCGGCCAGTAGCACGTTGCGGCCGACCTGTTCCCTCACCGCCGCATCCACGTCATCGATGTAGATGCCCGAGCCGATCACCAAACCCCAGGGCTCGAATTTCTTGACGTAGGAAAGCTTCGGGTAGCGCTGCTCGGTGTAGCCATGCTCTGCGCTGGGCTTCGGCCAATCATAGGTGACGTAGCCCTGGCCGCCCCGATTGACCACGTCCACAAAGGCCAACAGCAGATTCTTATGGCCGTCGGTAGGCGTAAAGGGGCCGTCGTTGCCGATCCGCTCGCCGGTGACCCGGTTGAATTCCACACCCTCGAGGGTCTTGCCGTCGAGAGCGGGGATGATCGGATGCATGATCATCTTGGGCGGGCTGTCCACGTCGTTGAGCCAGAAATACTCGCCCTTGTTGTAGCGCATCGCCTTGATGGCGCTGATGGCCGCCGTCCGGGCAGCAGCCTCGGACAACTCGCCCTTGACCTGCAGTGCGTGGAAGTGGGCCAGCACACTGTGGCCGCTTTCCACCAGTTGCCGGGTCCGATCTTCCTTTTCGTGCCACAGCGTCGCACGCAAGGTCACCACGTCGACCACGCTGCCCAGCACGATGCCGCCGATCAACAGCATGACGATGGCCCAGATACGGCCGCGAACGCTTAGCTGACTTAAAAAGGAAGGCATCCCCGCTCCTTAGCGACGGCCCGATAGTGATTTAAACGCTGCACGCGCCTAATACTATCAATATATGCCTTAAGTCATACTTTTCATTGACCTCCGTCAAACCGCTCTTACGCCGCAGCGAGCCTACAGCAAGGGGCGGCTACGGCGGACGTAGAATGGCGGCCAATCCAATCACCCGCGGACTTCTCTCATGCGCTCCCTGATCGCCCTGCTCGCCCTCGCCTCCACCGCCGCGCTGGCCGCACCGCCCGCCGGCCATCCCTCGCCGGCCCAGTCGGCGGACATGCTGATGCCGGAAAAGGCACCGGCCGCCAAGGACCTGCCGCACCAGGGCAAGGTCAAGAGCGTGATCGACGCCAACGAGTACACCTACATCGAGGTGACGGACAAGAACGTGGTGCAGTGGATCGCCGCGCCGCTGATGAAGGTCAAGGTCGGCAGCAGCATCCGCTACGAAGACGGCGGCCTGATGACCAATTTCTACAGCAAGCTGCTGAAGCGCACCTTCCCCAGTGTGATGTTCGTCGGCCACGTCGCCATCACCGCTGAGCCCTGAGCTGGCGCCGGGCGGCGCCGCAGCGCCGCCTATTCCGGCACGTAGACGATGGAGCCGTCGGCCATCCGGTAGGCCACCCCGGCCTTGACGCCGCGCCCCTGGGTGGCGGCGCCGCTGCCCTGGTAGCGCTCGATCTTCTGGCCGTCCTTGACGACGATTTCCATCTGCGGCGTGCCGGGGTTGCGGATGAGGGTCAGCTTGTCCTGGCTGAAGGGGTTCAGCGGATTGTTGGCGATGGCCAGCAGCAACGCGGCGATGATCACCAGGAAGACGTCGATCAGGTTCACCACCGAGAGGATCGGGTCGTCGGCCTCCATCTCGTCCATCAGCCGCAGCTTCATTGCGCCACCCCGGAAGCCAGCGCCGCCACGTCGCCATGGCCCGGCAGATGGCCGCGGCCGGCTTCGATGGCGGCCAGATCGGTGGCGTACCAACGGCGGCGCACATTGGCGACCCAGTAGGTGATCGCCGCCGCGATCAACGCCAGGATCACCGCCGAGAAGGCCACCGTCAGGTTGCGCGAGACATCGGCCAATTGGCCGTCGCCGAGGGCCTTCAGCGCCGGCCCCATGGGGATCATGGTGGCCACCAGGCCCAGCATCGGCGCGACCCGGGTGGCAATGCGGACGAACTCCAGGCGCTCGACGGCGAGGGCTTCCAGCGCGGCCAGATTCAAATGCGGCTCCTCGCGCAATGCGAGCTTCAATTCGAAGCCGGCGGCGACGCCCTGGCGCCGCTGCCAGGACTGCCAGAGGAAGGCGCCGAGGGCGTAGAAGGCATAGAAGAACAGCAGGCCTATGGCCAGCAGCACTGGCAGCAGGAACAACTGGCTCAAGCCGTACATGGCGAGTTCGAGGGGGCTTTGCATCTCAGGCTCCATTCAGGTTGGGGGTCAGGCGCGGGCGGGGTTGTAGGCGGGAATGGCGTAGCCGCGCTCGGCCTGGCGCAGCAGGCCGACGCTGAAAGCCAGGGCCAACATCAGCAGTAGCAGGAGCGACTGGTTTGTTGAGCCGTGTTCGGGGGGCGGCTGTTCGACGCGATCCAGGCGCTGGCCGGTCACGGTCTCGACGCGAGGCGCCAGTTGCACCTCGGCGGCCGCCTGCGGTGGCGGCGCCTTGGCCGGTTCGGCCAGGGTATCCGCGTGCTGGCCCAGACTGCGCGCCTGCACGGTCGCCGCGGCCGGCGGCTCGCGCCAGGTGGCCGGCAGCGAAGCGTTGTCGCCGTTGATCGGCGCATAGGCGGAAGGCGGCGGCGTGCCGGCGCCGATGCCGTTCATGTCGCGCTCGCCGGTGTGATAGCCGGTGGCGAGAAAATCCCTGGCCTCCTGGCTGCCCTCGGCGGCGGCCTCCTTGAACCAGCGCAGCGCCGCCTCCTGGTCCTGGGGCACGCCGCGCCCCTGGTGCAGCGCCGTGGCGTAGTGCAGCTTGCCCAGGGTGGCGTAGTCGCCATTGCCGCTCTCCGCGGCGCGGCGAAACATCGCCGCGGCCTTGGCCGAATCCTGCGGGACGCCCTTGCCTTCCTCCAGCAGCAGGCCCTTCCAGATCATCGCCCCCGCATAGCCGGCAGCGATGCATTTGTCGAAGACCTTGTTGGCGGTTTCATGGTCGCCGCACTTCTCGATCAGGTAGCCCATGGCGCAGGTGATGATCCCCGCCGGCTGCTCGGCGATGTGCTGGATGCTCATGTCGCCCTCGACGTTGTCCAGGTCGCTGGGCACCGTCGGCTGGACCGGCTTGCTGCCGCAGAGGAAGTTGTCGGCGCGGACCGGGGTCGCCGCCAGGGCCAGGATCAACGCCAGACAAGGCAGCAGGGCAACGAAGGATACGGGGCGGACCACGGGCGGTTCCTCGTGAAGCGGGACAGTGCTTCAGTCTGGTGTGCGCCCGGCGAGGCGTCATGAGCAAATGACACCGGCGGTGGCGGGCAAACTGCCCGCCGGTTACGACGCTTCGTGGCGGAGGGCGGTGAAAGCGGCGAACTCCAGGGCGTCGTCGAGGCGGTCGTTGCCCCAGAACATTTCCTCGCCGACGAAGAAGGTCGGCGCGCCGAATATGCCGCGCAGGCGGGCGGCCTCGGTCTGTTCGCGCAGGGCCAGCTTGTTCGCCGCCGTGGTCGCCTGTTCGATGATCTCCGCCGCCGGCAGGCCGAGATCATGCAGCACCTGGCTGACCACGGCCGAGTCGTCGATTGCCATGTCGCGGGCGAAGTTGAGCAACATGATGCGTTTGCTGAACTCGCTGATCCAGGGCTGCTCGGCGCCGAGCAAGGCGACCCGCAGCGGCAGTACGGCGGAGCGTGGAAAGGTACTGGGGCGGGCCAGGGGCAGCAGGTATTTGGCAGCCTGGCGGGCGATGTCCTTCCAGATGTATTCGGCCATCGGCGGCCGCACCAGGGCCGACGGCCCGGCCATGCCGAAGGAGCGGAAGATCGGCCCGAGCAGAAAGGGCTTCCACTGCACCGTAACGCCCGAGCGCGCGGCGGCATCGTCGATGCGCATCACGCTGAGGTAGCTGTAGTTGCTGCTGTAGTCGAACCAGAACTCGATCGGCGGCGGCATGGGGAAATCTCCAGGATGGTTCATTGTGCCAGCCCCATGACGCGCCGTTCCGCCGGCGCCAGCAGCGCCGGGCCGAATTCCGCCGGCACTTCCCCGTGGCGCAGCCAGTGCAGGGGCAGCGGCCAGAGCCGGCGCTCGAAACGGCTGTGGAAAAAGGAGAAGTGGCCCAGCTCGCTCTCGCCGATCATCGCCGGGGCAATGCGCACATGGCGGTGTGGGCTGCCGCTGTAGTAACCGAGCAGGCGCTCGATGGCGGCGACGGTGCCGAACTGGTCGTCGCTGGCGCTGACCGCCAGGATCGGCGCCGTCACCGCGGCAAAGTGCTGCATGGCGCGCTGGCCCTCGGCGGGCTGGCGCCAGCGCTGCTCGAAGCGACGATGGCTGACGCTCCAGTTGCGCACCACGCCCTTCGGCGTGTCTTCCATCCAGCCCAGGCGCTTGGCCGGAAAGTAACCCAGCAGCTCGGTCACCAGAGGCATCAGCACGTGCCATTTGAGCAACATGCCGAAGCGCTGACGCGGCTCGTAGTCGCGCCAGTAGGCGAACTGGGAACCCATGGTGAAAATGCGGGCGATGCGCTGGCAGGAGGGCGCCAGGCCAATGATGAAACCGCCGATGCTGTGGGCCACCACGTGGATCGGCTGACCGGGGAAATCCGCGGCGGCGTGGTTCAGCACCGCCTCGAAATCGAGCCGCCCCCAATCCACCCAGGAGGCCTTGAAGCCGCGCAGCGAAGCCGGGCGCGACTCGCCGATGCCGCGGTAGTCGTAGCTGATGACATCGAAGCCGTGGCCGTGCAGATAGGCGGCGAAGGGCGCGTAGTAGCGGCAGCGCACCGAGGTGGCGGGATTGATGATCGCCAGGGGCCGCGCCGCGCCCACTTCTGCGGCGGCGTGGCGCCAGACGAAGCCGTGCAGCGGGTAGCCGTCGCTGGCGCGCAGGCTGAACTTGCTCGGTAGCTTGCTGCTTTGATCCATCGTCACTCCCTTTACCGCGGCACCGGGTGCGGCGCGCCAACGCCACCATTGAATGCCGTTCGGGTGCAAGCTTCAAGCGAAATCGCCGTGCGCTTCGCATGCGTGCAGCGCATGCGAAGCGCCTCAGCCCGTCACCACCTCCGCCGCCTCCTCACGCAACCAATCGCTAACCTTGCGCACGTCATCGCCGGCCTGCGGGTCGGCTTCGATCAGCCAGAAGGCGTAGGGTGAATCGTTGCGCTGGCGCGCCGTGGCGAGCTGCATCAGGCGGCCGTCGGCCAGCATCGGCCGGATCAGCTCGAGGCGGCCGAGGGCCACGCCCTGGCCGGCCACCGCCGCCTGGATCATCTGGTCGTACTGATTGAAATGCAGCACGCTCTTCGGCCGCGCCTGCAGCCAGCCCATGGCCGCCAGCAGCTCGCCCCACTGCAGCCAGGGGCGGCGCACGTCGTCGAATTCCAGCAGGCAGAGCTGGGAAATCGCCTTGGCCGAGGTGATCGACTTGAGGCCGAGGGAGGGATGGGCCACCGGCACGATAGTCTCGCCGAACAGGCGCATCGCCCCCGGCGGCATGGCCGACTGGGGCCCGTAGCGAATCGCCAGGTCGATGCCTTCGCTCCGCAGGTCGGCCAACTGATTGTTGGCGGCGACCCGCAGGTCGATGCCCGGATGGCGCTGTTGCAGGCGGCCCAGCCGCGGCAACAGCCACAGGCCGGCGACGCCGGTGGTGGTGGAGACGGTGACCGGCCGCCGCGACTCGGCCGCGCGCACCGCGCCGACCACGTCCTGCAATTGCTGCATGGCGCTGTCGGCGCTACGAAACAGGCGTTCGCCCTCGGCGGTGAAGGCAATCGAGCGGTGGCCGCGCACCAGCAGCTTGACCCCCAGCGCCTGCTCCAGGGCATGGACCTGACGGCTGACCGCCGACTGGGTGAGACACAGGTCGGCGGCGGCAAGAGTGATGCTCATGCGCCGGCCGACGGCGACGAAACCGCGCACCAGATCCAGGGAGGGAAGCTTGACCAGGGGAACAAACATGCGTGCACCTCATGCGTGACGACCGCGGAGCAAGCGCCATTATGCGGTCGGCAGGCCCCTGCGGCGCGCTGACGGGAGGGCCGGAGCGAAAGCCGCGCTCAGGCGGCGCCGCTGGCCTTGGGCGTGTCGGGCTGCGCCGCCCACTCGGTCCACGAGCCGTCGTAGACCGCGGCGCTGCCGAGTCCGGCGACTTCCAGGCCGAGGGCCAGTACGGTGGCGGTGAGGCCGCTGCCGCAACTGCAGACCAGGGGCCGGCTGCCGTCCACACCGGCGGCGACAAATTTCGCACGCAGGGCATCGACCGCCAGCAGGGTGCCGTCCGGGTTCAGCAACTCACCGTAGGGCAGGCTGCGGCTGCCGGGGATGTGGCCGGAAGGCAGGCTGGGCCGCGGGTCCGGCGCGCTGCCGTCGAAGCGGCCGCGGGAGCGGGCGTCGAGCACCAGTTCCTGCTGGCTTTGCAGATTCGCCAGCATGTCGCCGAGGCCGCGCAGCAGCGTGGCGCGCAGGGCCGGGCGATAGTCGGCGACGGTTACCGCGTCAACCGGGCCACGCTCGCTGGAGCGGCCCTCGGCCAGCCACTTGGGCAGGCCGCCGTCCAGCACCGACACCCGCTGATGACCGAACAGACGGAACAGCCACCAGCCGCGGCCGGCGGAGAACAGGCCCTTCTGGTCGTAGAAGACGACGTGATGGTGGTTGCCGATGCCGAGGTCGCCGACCAGACGGGCGAAGCGCTCGGGGCTGGGGGCCATGTGAGGCAACGGGGTGTCGGGATCGGCCACCTCGTCCACGTCGAAGAACTGGGCGCCGGGAATGTGGGCCTTGAGGAATTCGGAGGCAGCGCAGCGCTGCTCGGCGGGCATGTACCAACTGGCATCGAGCAGGCGCAGGTCTGGATCATCGAGGTGGGCGGCAAGCCACTCGCTGCTGACGATGGGGGTCATGGGACTTAGGCCTTGCCTGGCTGCTTGCCGTAGTCGCGGAATTTTTCCTGCACCCGCAGCATCTCGTCGGCGGAGAGGATCTGCGGCGTGCCGAGTTGCAGCACGCGCCAATATTGCTCGGCCAGGGTCTCCAGTTCCACCGCCATGTCCAGCGCGTGGGCCGCATCGCGGCCGAACACCAGCATGCCGTGATGGGCCATCAGGCAGGCGCTGCGGCCCGCCAGGGCGACGAGAATGGCGTCGGACAACTCCTGGGTACCGAAGGTGGCGTAGCCGGCGCAGCGCACGCTGTCGCCACCGAAGCGGGCCACCATGTAATGGAAGGCGGGAATCTCGCGCGCCATGCAGGCCAGGCTGGTGGCGAAGGGCGAATGGGTGTGCACGATGGCGCCGGCCTCGGGCCGGGCGGCGTAGATGTCGCGGTGGAAGCGCCACTCGGACGAAGGCAGGCGATGCCCTTCGACACGGCCGTCGAGTCCGACGAAGACCATGTCGGCGACCTCGCTGGCGGCGTAGTTCATGCCGGTGGGGGTGACGATGAAGCCGTCGTCGCAGCGGACGCTGACGTTGCCGGCGGTGCCGCGATTGATGCCACAGGCATTCATCGCGCGAGCGGTGGCAAGGACTTCGGCTTGCAGAACGACGCGGCTCATGGGCGCAGGCTGGCCAGTCGGTCGGGCGGGCAGACGCCGCGCTCGGTGATGATGGCGGTGATCAGCGCGGCGGGAGTGACGTCGAAGGCCGGATTGGCGACGGCGACGTCGGCAGCGCCGAGTTCGTCGCCGCTGCGTTCCTCGATGGGAATCGCGGCGCCCTCGGGGCAGGCGAAGTCGATGGTGGACAGGGGCGCGGCGACATAGAAGGGAATGCCGTGGGCCCGCGCCGCCAGGGACTTGAGATAGGTGCCAACCTTGTTGGCGGTGTCACCGTTGGCGGCGATGCGGTCGGCGCCGACGATGATGCAGTCCACCCGGCCCTGCATCAACAGCAGGCCGGCGGCATTGTCGGCGATCAGGGTGCGCGGCACGCCGCCCTGCCCCAGCTCCCAGGCGGTGAGCAGGCCCTGATTGCGCGGCCGGGTCTCGGAGACCCAGACGTGGAGCGAGATGCCGACGCGGTGGGCGGCGTAGACGGGGGACAGCGCGGTGCCGTGCTCGACCGTCGCCAACCAACCGGCATTGCAATGGGTCATCACATTCACGGTCTTGCCGTCGCCGATGCAGGCCTGGATCAGCGGCAAGCCGTGGCTGCCGATGGCGGCATTGGCGGCGGCATCTTCCGCGGCAATCTTGCGGGCCTCGGCCCAGGCGGCCTCACGGCGTTGCGCCGGCGGCAGTGGCCGCAGCACGCCGGCCATGCGGTTCAGCGCCCAGTGCAGATTCACCGCGGTGGGACGGGTGGCGCCGAGGATGGCGAGGACGTGATCGAGGTGGGCGTCGTCAGCCGCCCCCGCCAGGCCCAGGGCCACGCCGTAGGCGGCGGTGGCGCCGATCAACGGCGCACCACGCACCTGCATGACGCGGATGGCGTGGGCGGCGGCTTCGAGGCTTACGAGGGTGACGAAGGCTGTCGTGGTCGGCAGCCGGGTCTGGTCGAGAATGACGACGCTGCCGCCATCCTCACGAATGGTGTGCAGCGCAGTCATGGTTGCTTAGGCCAATTTCCCGTGGCAGTGCTTGAACTTCTTGCCGCTGCCGCAGGGGCAGGGATCGTTGCGGCCGACCTTGGCGCTGGCGTAGGGGTTCTCCGGCGCGGCCGGCTTGGCGCCGAGGGCCTCGTCGTAGTCGGCGTGGTGGTACTGCACGTTCTCCACCGCCGGGCGATGCTGCTCGGCTTCCTCGATGTCTTCCTCGGACTGAATCTGCACGGTGAACAACAGACGGGTGACGTCGTTGCGCACGGTGTTCAGCAGGGACTCGAAGAGTTCGAAGGATTCGCGCTTGTATTCCTGCTTCGGGTTCTTCTGGGCGTAGCCGCGCAGGTGGATGCCCTGGCGCAGGTGATCCAGCGCCGCCAGATGCTCGCGCCAGTGGCTGTCCATGTTCTGCAGCATCACGTTGCGCTCGAAGCCGTGCCAGGCGGCGGTGTCCACCTGCTCCACCTTTTCGGCGTAGCTGGCGTCGGCGGCGTCGAGGATGCGGCGCAGGATGTCGTCGTCGTTGAGAGTGGTCTCGTTCTTCACCCACTCCACCACCGGCAGCTTGAGCTGCAGTTCGGCGTTGAGGGCCTTTTCCAGGCCCAGCAGGTCCCACTGTTCCTCGACGCTCTCGGCCGGCACGTAGGTGCGGAAAATGTCGTGCACCAGGCCCTGGCGCATCGCCGTGATGGTCTCGGCGATGTCGGCGGCTTCCAGCAGCTCGTTGCGCTGGTGGTAGATCACCTTGCGCTGATCGTTGGAGACGTCGTCGTATTCCAGCAGTTGCTTGCGGATGTCGAAGTTGCGCTGCTCGACCTTGCGCTGGGCGGATTCCAGGGAGCGGTTGACGATCGGGTGCTCGATGGCCTCGCCCTCGGGCATCTTCAGGCGGACCATGATGGCGTTGAGGCGCTCGCCGGCGAAGATCTTCATCAGCGGATCTTCGAGGGACAGGTAGAAGCGCGACGAGCCGGGGTCGCCCTGACGGCCGGCACGGCCGCGCAACTGGTTGTCGATGCGGCGCGACTCATGGCGTTCGGAGCCGATGATGTGCAGGCCGCCGGCGCCCAGCACCTGGTCATGCACCTTCTGCCAGTCGGCTTTCAGGGCAGCGATGCGCTGTTCCTTCTCGGCGGCGGAAAGGGCTTCGTCCTCGCGGACGGCTTCCAGGGCCTTTTCGATGTTGCCGCCGAGGACGATGTCGGTGCCGCGGCCGGCCATGTTGGTGGCGATGGTGATCACGCCGGGGCTGCCGGCCTGAGCGACGATCTCGGCTTCGCGGGCATGCTGCTTGGCGTTCAGCACCTGATGCGGCAGCTTCTCGCGGGTCAGCATGTCCGCCAGCAGCTCGGAGCTTTCGATCGAGGTGGTGCCCACCAGCACCGGCTGGCCGCGCTCGTGGCAATCGCGCACGTCGGCGATGATGGCGGTATATTTTTCGGCGGCGGTACGGAAGATCTGGTCGTTCTCGTCCTTGCGCTGGGCCGGCCGGTTGGTCGGCATCACCACGGTTTCCAGGTTGTAGATCTGGTGGAATTCGTAGGCTTCGGTGTCGGCGGTGCCGGTCATGCCGGCCAGCTTGCCGTACATGCGGAAGTAGTTCTGGAAGGTGATCGAGGCCAGGGTCTGGTTCTCGGACTGGATCGAGACGCCTTCCTTGGCTTCCACCGCCTGGTGCAGGCCATCGGACCAGCGGCGGCCGGACATCAGGCGACCGGTGAATTCGTCCACGATGGTGACCTCGCCATCCTGCACCACGTAATGCTGATCCTTGTGGAACAGATTGTGGGCGCGCAGGGCGGCGTAGAGGTGGTGCATCAGCAGGATGTTGGCCGGCTCGTAGAGGCTGCTGCCCTCGGGCAGCATGCCCAGCTCGGTGAGGATGCGTTCGGCGTTCTCGTGGCCCTGCTCGGTCAGCAGCACCTGGTGGGACTTCAGGTCCACGGTGAAGTCGCCGGTGTCCAGGTCGCCTTCCCGTTCCGCGGCGATGCCCTTTTCCAGCAGGGGCGGCACGGCGTTCATGCGCACGTAGAGTTCGGTGTGATCCTCGGCCTGGCCGGAGATGATCAGCGGCGTGCGGGCCTCGTCGATCAGGATCGAG
>DATDMT010000076.1:0-9079 GCA_036518635.1 Rhodocyclaceae bacterium
GACTTTCCCCAGGTCCGCCGCCCCTGGAGCGAGGCCGAGGAGCCGGAACTGCTGTTGGCGCTGCAGCCGCTCGACAACGCCGCCACCCCGGACACCGCCACCCTGATGGCGCGCCTGGCAACGGCCGCCTGGCACGGCAGCGCCAGCGAGATCGACAAGCACCCCTTCTACCGCTGGACCATCATCGACGAGGTGGCCGCCGCCAGCGCCCCGACCGCCCTGCCCTGCGTGCCGCCCACCCTCGCGCCGCTGCCGCCGCTGGCCGCGAGCACCACACAGGACGCCGCCGCACTAATCGTCAGCCGCCGCAGCAGCCAGCGCTACGACAGCCGCGCCATGATGCCCCGCGCCACCTTCCTGCATCTGCTCGACGCCACCCTGCCGCGGCCGCAGCCGCCCTGGCCGGCCCTAGGCGACGACGGCCACCTGGCCCTGGCGCTGTTCGTCCATCGCGTCGAGGGCCTGGCACCGGGCCTCTATCTGTTGCTACGTCAAGCCGAAGACGCCGCCGAACTGCTGCCGCTGCTGAAGCCCGAGTACCGCTTCGCCGCCCGCGTCGACACCGCGCCGCACCTGCAGCTCTACTGCCTGCAGACGGTGGAGCCGGTGCAATTGCAGCGCATCGCCCGCAGCATCTCCTGCCACCAGGACATCGCTTCCAGCAGTTGCTTTTCCCTCGGCATGCTGGCCCGCTTCGACGCGCCGCTGGCAGTGGACCCCAGCCGCTATCGCGCCCTCTACCAGCAGGCCGGCCTACTCGGCCAAGCGCTGTATTTGGAGGCCGAAGCCGCCGGCTATCGCGGCACCGGCATTGGCTGCTACTTCGACGACCCGCTGCACGAACTGCTGGGCCTCACGGGTACAGCGCGACAGAGCCTGTACCACTTCGCTGTCGGCATCCCGATTGAAGACACGCGGCTGGAAACCGTGCCGCCCTACCCACCCGAAATCGTCGCCCGCCCCTTCACCTAGATCGCCGAGACATCATGGACCGCAGCTATCAACGCCTCCCCGCCCCCGCCGCCCTGGATTGGATCGCCCAGGCCCGCAGCGCCGGCCAGCCCTTCGCCCTGTTCGACACCCGCGACGAGGCAGCCCGCCAAGGCGGCATGCTGCCCGGCGCGCAACCCCTGAGCGAAGCCGGCTTCGGCGCCGCACGCCGCGCCCTGCCCAAAGAGCAGGCCATCCTCATCTACTGCTACCACGGCAACGCCAGCCAGGTCTTCGCCCAGATGTTCGCCGACTTCGGCCACCGCGAGGTCTACAGCGTGGACGGCGGCTACCAGGCCTTGGCGCTTGCGCTGGCCGAGCCCAAAGCGCCCGCCGCCGCGCTCTCGGCCAACCTCGCCGCCTTCCTCGCCGAGCACGGCTACCCCGCCGACAACATCGAAGCCCTGATCGACAACCGCACCACGCCCCTGATGCGCGCCGCCCGCCTCGGCCGCGACGACATAATCGAAGAACTGCTGCGCCTCGGCGCCGCCCCCGACACGCGCAACGCCGACGGCAACACCGCCCTCTGGCTCGGCTGCTTCGCCAACAGCCTGGCAGTGGTCGAATGCCTGATCCAAGCCGGTGCGAACCTCGACAACCGCAACGACAACGGCGTCACCGCACTGATGTACGCATCCTCCAGCGGCAGGCCGGAAATGGTCGAGGCACTGCTGAAGGCGGGGGCGGATGACGCGCTGGAAAGCCTGGATGGATTCACCGCATTGGAGCTGGCGTCGACGGTGGAGTGTTTGAGGTTGTTGCGGAAGCGGTGAGGGGCGGATTACGCCGCCCCCCACACCGTTCGTGCTGTTAGAAAGGATCAACCGATCACTTTTGTTTGGAGCGTTGCCTGGCACCCCGTGCTGATTCAACGCTTACTAAGTATGTTCGTAACCAATGACGCTATCGACAGCACAAGAGCAAGTACCGAAAACGCCATTGACCAGAACTGCTTTCTGTACTCTTGGTTGTGGCCCGCAAGAATAGAAGATAAGTAGGGAAAATTAACTGAATGACCTTTGTTCTCTACGTTCAGCAAGAACAGGCTTACCCACGAGTCATTACTTTGCTTGTATCGGTGTTTGGTTTCTAGATGGTAATAAAGTTGTCCGAACACCAACTCCGGCTTGGTCCGCAGTTTTCCGGCAATAGCATGCAAGTCGACTGGAACGAAGGGATCATTTATCCCCCTCCCTCCGACCTTTTCGCCGGGATAGGAGTGCTCGTACATGTCATAGATGCACTTCAAGAGCTCGCGATCAGTAGGTAGCCGGTTCATAGCGCCCAAAGATTGGCATAAGGAAGCGTTAAGGGAACTAGGTGCTAACAGCTTCAAAGCTTACCGACAAGGCATGCGCTAGTCTATGCGGGTGGTGTTTAGCTTCCCCTCTGCCCCGCCGAGTGGAGGGCTGGCATTCCGGGGTAGTCCGGACTCGCTGTTTGAGCGGTGTAGCCGCGAGTTTGCGAGGCTGGCCAGAATGGCGGTCCGAAGGGCCGGGGCGAGTTCCGGCACCGGCGGGTTACATCAAGACGACGTACCTGAGAAACGGATCAACTTCAGAACCTGGATTCCCTTTTTCAAGGGAACGACGGGAACCCCATCCCCACCCCAGCCCTCCCCTTGTCCCAAAGGGATTCCCTGCGGTCAAAGGGAGGGAGCAAGTCCCGTCACTTCGATTGCTCAGCCCAAACGGTGCGGGTGGTTTTCGAACGCTGCACGAACGGCGTTGCGGGCAACAGAGAGGCGAGGCGCGAGGCCCCGCCGCAGACGCTCAGTTGGCGTCGTAGTAGTAAGCCTTGGTCGGCACTTCCGCTGCGGCTTCCTGCTTGGTCTTTTCCAGGTCCACCGGCCCCTTGTCCCACCACAGGGCGCGACCGGCGGTTTGTTCCTTGAGTTCTTCGGGGTGCTTGGCGAGCCATTCGCGGATGAATTTGGTGTGCTCGGATTCGTACATGGCCATGTGTTTAACTCCCTTGTTGACGATTGGCGTCCCGCAGTCGGGCGATGCGCACGACTTCGGGGATGTGGCGGAGGGCCCGCATCAGGCGGGCGAGGTGGACGCGATTATCCACTTCGACGGTGAAGCTGACCGAGTTGGTGGCGCCCGGTTCGTCTTCGACCTGGACGTTGACGATGTTCGAGTCGGCGTTGGAAATGGCCTGGGCCAGCTTGGCCAGCACGCCGCGGCGGTTTTGCACCAAGAGGCGGACGCCGACGCGGAAGTGGCGTTCGCTGAGGTCGGGGGACCAGTCCACCTCGACCCATTCGATCTTCTCGCCGCCGCGCAGGCGGGCGAGGCTGGGGCAATCGTGGGTGTGCACCACCAGGCCGTGGCCCTTGCGGATCAGGCCGATGATCGGGTCGCCGGGGATTGGGCTGCAGCAGGGGGCGAGCTGGACGGCGACGCCTTCGGAGCCGCGGATCAGGATCGAGCCCTGGGGCTTGTGTTCGACGCCGGCGTCGGTCTCGGCGCCTTCCGCGAGGCGCCGCGCGACGATGGCCGGCAGGCGCTTGCCGAGGCCGATGTCGGTGAGGATGTCCTGCTTGCTGCGGGCGCCGAGTTCCCGCGCCAGCTTTTCCCAGCGCTCGACGGCGATGTTCTGCAGCGTACCGAGGCCGCGCAGGGCCTGGGCCAGCAGGCGCTCGCCGAGGGAGGAGGCGGCCTCCTGCTGCTGGTTCTTGAGGAAGTGGCGAATCTTGGCGCGGGCCCGCGCGCTCTTGACGTAGGGCAGCCAAGCCGGATTCGGGCTGGCGTGGGGCGCGGTGATGATTTCGACCCGGTCGCCATTGCGCAGCTCGGTGCGCAGCGGCATGGTTTCCAGGTTGATGCGGCAGGCGACGCAGCGGTTGCCGATGTCGGTGTGCACCGCGTAGGCGAAGTCCACCGCGGTGGCGCCGCGCGGCAGGCCGATGATCTTGCCCTTCGGGGTGAACACGTAAACCTCGCTGGAGAACAGGTCGATCTTGACGTGCTCGAGGAACTCGGAGGAGTTGCCGGTGGTGGCCTGCAGTTCGATCAGCGACTGCAGCCACTTGTGGGTACGCGTCTGCAGCTCGGAGAAAGCCACGTCGTCCTTGTACAGCCAGTGCGAGGCGACGCCGGATTCGGCCACATGGTGCATGTCGCGGGTGCGGATCTGCGCTTCCACCGGGGTACCGAAGGGGCCGATCAGCGTGGTGTGCAGCGACTGGTAGCCGTTGGCCTTGGGGATCGCGATGTAGTCCTTGAACTTGCCCGGCACCGGCTTGTACAGCGCGTGCAGGGCGCCCATCGCCCAGTAGCAGGTGGGCACGTCCTTGACGATGACGCGGAAACCGTAGATGTCCAGCACCTGGGAGAAGGACAGGCGCTTTTCACGCATCTTGCGGTAGATGCCGAACAGATGCTTCTCACGGCCCATGATCTCGGCCTCGATGCCGCTCTTGGGCAGGGATTCGCGCACCGTGGCGAGAATGCGCCCGACCACTTCGCGGCGGTTGCCGCGGGCTGCCTTGACCGCCTTTTCCAGCACCTGATAGCGCATCGGGTGCATGTGCTTGAAGGAGAGTTCTTGCAGCTCGCGATAGAGTGCGTTCAAGCCCAGGCGGTTGGCGATCGGCGCATAGATTTCCAGCGTCTCTTTGGCCACCCGGCGCCGCTTGTCGGGACGCATCACGTCCAGGGTGCGCATGTTGTGCAGGCGGTCGGCCAGCTTGATCAGGATGACGCGAACGTCGCGCGCCATCGCCAGCAGCATCTTGCGGTAGTTCTCGGCCTGGGCTTCTTCCCAGGTCTGGTGTTCCAGCCGGTCCAGCTTGGAGACGCCGTCCACCAGCTCGGCGGTGGCCTTGCCGAACTTCTCGGCGATCTGCTCCTTGGTGATGTCGGTATCTTCCATCACGTCGTGGAGCAGGGCGGCCATCACCGCCTGGGCATCGAGATGCCAGCTCGCCATGGTGGCGGCGACGGCCAGCGGATGGGAGATGTAGGGTTCGCCGCTGACGCGGAACTGGCCGCGGTGGGCGTTCTCGCCGAACAGATAGGCGGCGCCGATGCGCTCGACGTCTTCTGTGGGGAGATAAGCGGATAGCTGGGCCTTGAACAGGGCCAGCGCCTCGCTGGGATCAGGGCCGGGGCCCAGCTCCCGGCGCGAGAACGGCGGTTTGGACGCCGTCGAGACTGCGGAGGGAAGCCAGGCCGGCACGGGCATGAAGCGCCTCCCTCATCTCAGGTCGATCAGGCCTGACCCTTGTTGAGAATCTCGAGGCCGAACTTGCCGACGGCCAGTTCGCGCAGGGCGATCACGGTGGGCTTGTCGCGTTCGGCATCGACCATCGGGGTGCTGCCCATGGCGATCTGGCGGGCGCGGTAGGTGGCGGCCAGGGTCAGTTGAAAACGGTTGGGAATGCGCTTCAGGCAGTCGTCTACGGTCACGCGGGCCATGGTGAATCCTTCGCTTTAATTGGAATCGAGAAATTGGAAAACATCCGGATGGCGCGCACGCTGGGGGGAGAAGCGCAGTCGGGAGGCCCGGATGGCCGCCCGCAGGTCGTCAAGCGCCATCTGCAGGTCTTGGTTGATTATAACAAAGGGGAACTCCCCCACATGGCGCATTTCGCCCAGGGCCGCGGCAACGCGGCGCTGGATCACGTCTTCCGAGTCCTGGCCACGGCCGCGCAGGCGGCGCTCCAGCTCGGCGATGGAGGGCGGCAGAATGAAGATGCCAACCGCGTCGGGGAAGATCGCCTTGACCTGCTGCGCGCCCTGCCAGTCGATTTCCAGCAGCACGTCGTCGCCGGCCTCGAGGCGCTGTTCCAGCCAGATGCGCGAGGTGCCGTAGAAGTTGCCGTGCACCTCGGCCCATTCGATGAACTCGCCGCGGCTGCGCATGGCGAGGAAGGTCTGGATGTCGATGAAATGGTATTCGCGGCCATGCTCCTCGCCGGGACGCGGCGGCCGGGTGGTGTAGGAGACCGACAGGCAGACCTGCGGGTCGTTCTCCAGCAGCATGCTCACCAAGGTGGTCTTGCCGGCACCGGAGGGCGCGGCGACGACGAACAGGGAACCGGGACGGGCGGGGGCTTCGGGCGTCATGGGCTTTACTCCAGGTTTTGCACCTGCTCACGCATCTGCTCGATCAGCAGCTTGAGTTCCAGGGCGATGGCGGTGACGTCGGTGGACACCGATTTCGAAGCCAGGGTGTTGGCTTCCCGGTTCAGCTCCTGCATCAGGAAGTCGAGGCGCTTGCCGACCGCGCCGCCCTTGTTGAGCACCCGCTCGACTTCGTCGAGGTGGGTCACCAGGCGCGCCAGTTCCTCCTGCACGTCGATCTTGGCGGCGAACACCCCCAGCTCCTGGCGGATGCGGTCTTCGTCGAGATTCGCCACCGCCTCGCGCAGCTTGGCCGCCAGACGGTTCTGGTAATCGGTCAGGGCCAGCGGCAGCAGCGGCTGCACCCGCGCCACGGCTTCGCGCATCAGCGCGGCCCGCTCCAGCATCACGCTACGCAGCTTGTCGCCCTCGCGGGCGCGGGTGGCGCCGAACTCCGCCAGCAATTGCTCCAGCAAGGCCATCGCCTCGGCCTGCAGGCGCTCGCCGTCGAAGCCCTCGTCGGCGAGCACGCCGGGCCAGCGCAGCACCTCGGCCACCGACAGCGGCGCTGCCTGCAGCATCACCTGGCGCACCACGCCGTCGAGGCGGCCGAGCTGTTCCACCAGGGCCATATTCGGCGCCATTTCACGCCCGGCGCTGCCGCGCGACTGCAGATACACCCTGCATTCCAGCTTGCCGCGCTGAACCCGCGCCGAGAGGCGCTCGCGCAGGGGCATTTCGAGAAAGCGGAGTTCTTCGCCGATGCGGAACGTCAGGTCCAGGTAGCGCGAATTGACGCTCTTCAGTTCCAGGTTGAGCAGGGCGAAGCCCAGGTCGCGACTGCCTGCGGCATAGCCGGTCATGCTGTGGATCATGCTTGTCGGGCCGGCTTTACAGCGCGCCCCCTTCCAATAGAATTGGCCGAATTGTAAGCCGCCCGCGCCCGCCGCTGCCGCCTCATTTCCCGGGCGCCTACTCCAAGCACATACAATCCCCCCATGTCGCCCGCCCAGGCCAACCAACCGCTGCCCTCCGGTTTCGCACTGGAGGGCTATCGCATCGAGCGCCAGCTTTCCCTGGGCGGGTTTTCCATCGTCTATCTGGCGACCGACCCCCACGGCAAGACGGTGGCGATCAAGGAATACCTGCCCAACTCCCTGGCCCTGCGCGCCGGGGAAAACCCCTCGCCGGTGATCTCGCCGGTGCATCGGCGTGTATTCGATCACGGCCTGAGCTGTTTTTTCGAGGAGGGCCAGGCGCTGACCCTGCTCGATCATCCCAATGTCGTGCGGGTGATCGACTTCATCCGCGCCAACGGCACGGCCTATCTGGTGATGCGCTACGAGCACGGCCACACATTGCTGGAGCACATCCACAAGCACCCCAAAGGCTTCGACGAGAACTTCATTCGCTGGGTCTTCAGCAGGCTGCTGGGCGGTCTGCGCGCGGTGCACAGCCATCGACTGCTGCACCTCGATCTGAAGCCCGCCAACATCTACCTGCGGCTGAACGGCAGCCCGGTGCTGCTGGATTTCGGCGCCGCGCGCCAGGTGATCGGCAACGATGCGCCGCTGCTGCGGGCGATGCGCACCCCCGGTTACGCGGCGCCGGAACAGGGCGGCCCCCGCGAGGGCCTGGGACCGTGGACCGACATCTACGCGGTGGGAGCCACCCTCTACACCTGCCTCGGCGGCGACACGCCGCCCGCGGCAGAGGACCGGCTAGTGGAAGACAAATGCGTTCCCGCCGGCCAACGCTGGGCCGGGCAATATTCGCAGGAGCTGCTGCAGACCGTGGACGCCTGCATGGCGCTGGACCCGCTGGCCCGGCCGCAGAGCGTGCACGCCCTGCAAAAGTTGCTGGACAGCGAGGAGCGCAGCTTCGCCGGCGCGCTGGACAAGTTGCGGGTAAGGGTAAGGAAATGGTGGCGCCGATGAAATTCAACCTGCATCAGGAAAGCCGCATCGGCGGCCGCCGCGAGAACCAGGACCGGATGGTCTCGCGCAGCACCCGCGACGCCGTGCTGCTGGTGGTGGCCGATGGCATGGGCGGCCACGCCCACGGCGAGGTGGCGGCCCAAGTCTGCGTGAACCACATCGCCGAGCTGTTCGACAACCACGCCCGGCCGCGCCTGCCCGATCCCTTCATCTTCCTCGCCCTGGCGCTGGAGCGCGCTCACAGCGCCATCGGCCAGACCGCCCTGGCCGCCGATCTGGAGGAGGTGCCGCGCACCACCTGCGTCGCCTGCGTGATCCAGGACGGCATCGCCCACTGGGCCCACGCCGGCGATTCGCGGCTCTATCTGCTGCGCGGCGATGCGGTGTTCGCCCGCACCCTGGACCATTCCAGCGTGCGTCTGCTGGTGGAGCAGGGCGTGATCGACGAGGAGGCCGCGCGCCACCACCCCAACCGCAACCGCGTCTTCAGTTGCCTCGGCGGCGCCATGCCGCCGCAGGTGGAGTTTTCGCGCAAGACCCCGCTGTTGCCCGGCGACGTGCTGGCCCTGTGTTCCGACGGCGCCTGGGGTCCGCTGGACGAGGCGGCCTTCGTCCATACCCTGGTCAGCGCCGCGCCGCCGTTGGCGGTGCCGCAACTGCTGGATGCCGCCGAAGCCGCCGCCGGCCCCCGCGGCGACAACCTGACCCTGATCGCCCTGCGCTGGGAAGAAGCCTCCAGCCCGGAGACCCGTCTGCTGGCCGGCGAGTCGCCCAGTGACGAGGACATCGAGCGAGCGGTGGATGAGATTCGGGGGATGGAAAATGGGAAATGAGGGACGGGGAAAACCCACGCATTGCGTCGCTGGTCGATAATGTCGGCCGCGGTAGCCGATGAACGGTTCACCCCATTCCCCTTTCCCCATCCCCGAGGTTCAACATGACCCGACCCAGCGGCCGCCAGGCTGACCAGTTGCGCGATCTGCGCATCACCCGCAACTACACCTGCCACGCCGAAGGCAGCGTCCTGGTGGAGTTCGGCAACACCAAGGTGCTGTGCACCGCCAGCGTCGAGGAGAA
>DATDMT010000077.1:0-3443 GCA_036518635.1 Rhodocyclaceae bacterium
CATCAAGGGCATCCGCTCGATCGGCCACGGCGACCTGCTGTGCCATGTGGCAGTGGAAACTCCGGTCAACCTCACCGACCGGCAGAGGGAACTGCTGCGGGAATTCGAATCGATCAGCCAGGGCGACGTGGAAAAGCACAACCCCCGCGCCCAGTCCTGGATGGACAAGGTGAAGGACTTTTTCGCTGGTTGAACATTGCCTGGAATGCAAACGGAAAGGCCACCGCGAGGTGGCCTTTTTCATTTCAAGGGACTATGGCCGCCTGTTCCCAACCCAACATCGCCTGCTTGCGCTCACTGCCCCAACGGTAACGACCGACCACCCCAGTTTCGCGGATCACCCGATGACAGGGAATCAACCAGGCCACGGTATTCGCCGCGACCGCGTTGCCCACCGCCCGCGCTGCGCCCGGATGGCCCAGGGCCTGGGCCAAGCTGCCGTAACTCACCACCTTACCCTGGGGCACCGTCAGCAGCGCTTCCCAGACCTTGAGTTGGAAGGCCGAGCCGCTGACGCAGATCGACAGGGCACTGCCTTCCCGCAGCTCGCCGGCGGCTGACGGCACGGCCGGTCGAAACGCCGCAGTGAGGGTGGCCATGGCCGTGGCATCCGCCGCTTGCCAGATGGCTTGCGGATAAATTGCGTGCAGGCTGGCCAATAAATGATCGCGCTCGGCCGCCGTGGCGAAGAACTCCAGACGATGCAGCCCGCGCGGGGCGAACACCGCCAGGGCCTGGCCAAAGGGTGTCGCCACCTCGCCCCAACGCATGGGCTGGCCGCGTACCGATGTCTTGAATTCGCCCGGCGTCATACCCTCGTAGCGGACGAACAGGTCATGCAGCCGGGCGCCGCCGGAAAGACCGCAGGCCAGGGCGGTATCCATCAGGCTGGCGGCATCGGCCAGGTAACCGCGGGCCGCCTCCTTGGTGAGGTACTGGACGAAGCGCTTCGGGCTCACGCCCACCCAGCGCGCGAACAGGCGCTGCAGGTGGAATTCGGAAAGCCCCACCTCCGCCGCCACCCGGGCCAGGGACGGCTGCTCGCGCCAGTGCCGCGAGAGCAGCGCGATCGCCTGAGCGATCCGCGCGAAATCGCGCACCGACGGTGAAAGATTGTGAGGTTCCGGGTCCAAGGTTTCACTCGTGCTGGATAAGGCGCCCGCCGGAGATTGGCAGGCAACGTCATTACAGCAACAAAGCGCCCGGGCGGCGACCCGATTCTTGCGGTCGCCGTTAAATCGCCAGAATCAGGCGCGGCGCCAGGTGGTGCCCTGGGCGGAATCTTCCAGCACGATGCCAGCCGCCTTCAGCTCGTCGCGGATGCGGTCGGATTCGGCGAAGTTCTTCGCCTTCTTGGCGGCTAATCGATCTTCAATCAACTGATCAATTCGATCTGAGGAAAGCCCATCAGAATTTAGGCTATCAGTCACACCAACCTGGTCTCCCAGAGAAAGAACGAGCCGCTTGCCCTGGAGGAATTCGACGGCGTCCCGCTGCAGCAGGCCCAACACGCCAGCCAGGCCCTTCAACTGGGCGGCGGAGGCCGTGCCGCGATTCACTTCGACGGCTAGGTCGAACAGCACGGCCACCGCTTCCGGCGTGCCAAAGTCGTCGTCCATCACCGCCTTGAAACGCTGGGCGTGGGCCTCGTTCCAGTCCACCCGGCCCTCACCACTGTAGCCCTTCAGTGCCGTGTACAGGCGAGAAAGCGCGTGCTTGGCGTCATCGAGGTGGCTGTCGGAATAGTTCAGGGCGCTGCGGTAGTGGGCGCGCAGGATGAAAAAGCGCACCACTTCCGGGTCGTACTGCTTCAGCACCTCGCGGATGGTGAAAAAGTTGCCCAGGGACTTGGACATCTTTTCGTTGTCCACGCGGACGAAGCCGTTGTGCATCCAGTAGTTCACGAAGGTGTTGCCGTGGGCGCCTTCGGACTGGGCGATCTCGTTTTCGTGGTGGGGAAACTGCAGGTCTTGGCCGCCACCGTGGATGTCGAAGTGCTCGCCGAGCAGGTCGGAACTCATCGCCGAACACTCGATGTGCCAGCCGGGACGGCCGCTGCCCCAGGGCGATTCCCACTTGGCCTCGGCCGGCTCGGTCTCCTTGGCGTGCTTCCACAGCACGAAATCCAGTGGGTCGCGCTTGCCTTCGGCGACGTCGACGCGCTCGCCGGCGCGCAGGTCGTCCAGCGACTTGCCGGACAGTTTGCCGTAGCCTTTGAAGCTATGCACCGAATAGCAGACGTCGCGGTTGGCAGCGCGGTAGGCGAGGCCGTTCTGCTCCAGCTTGTCGATCAGGGTCAGCATCTGCGGCACGTAATCCATCGCCCGCGGCTCATGGTCGGGGCGCAACACACCCAGGGCGTCGGCATCCTCGTGCATGGCGGCGATGAAGCGGTCGGTCAGGGCGCGGATGCTTTCGCCGTTTTCGCCGGCGCGCTTGATGATCTTGTCGTCGATGTCGGTGATGTTGCGGACGTAGGTCACGTCGAAACCGCTGGCCCGCAGCCAGCGCGCCACCATGTCGAATACCACCATCACCCGGGCGTGGCCGAGGTGGCAAAAATCATAGACGGTCATGCCGCAGACATACATGCGGACGCGACCAGGTTCGATGGGGACAAACGCCTGTTTTTCCCTGGCGAGGGAGTTGAAAAGCTTCAGCATGGGAGTTCGATAGACAACGTGGCGCGGGCAAAAGCGGGAATTGCTGCGGATTTCAGGCCTTCCCGGGGCGACCCCGCAATGGAATCGGGAGGGCCTTTCTTGTTAGAATTCCAAGCTATATCCGCTTCCCAGGCGCTTCGAGAAATCCGAGTCAGTATAGCATGGCCCTTCACCGCCTCTTCCCGCGCCAACTGCGCCTCGCAGCCACCTTCGCCGCTCTTTCGGGCCTCATTTCCGTCGCCGCGGCGACCCCGCTGCAGGACAGTCAGCAGTACCTAAAACAGGGCCAATTCCCCCAGGCCCTGGAGCAAGTGGACAAACATTTGTCCGATAACCCCAAGGATGCCCAGGGGCGCTTCCTGCGTGGCGTGATCCTCACCGAAATGGGCCGCACCCAGGACGCCATCTCGGTGTTCAACAAGCTCACCGAGGATTACCCGGCCCTGCCCGAGCCTTACAACAACCTGGCGGTGATCTACGCCCAGCAGAAGCAGTACGACAAGGCCAAGCAGGCGTTGGAGAAGGCGATCCGCACCCACCCGGCCTACGCCACCGCCCATGAGAACCTCGGCGACATCTACGCCCGCCTCGCCAGCCAGGCCTACGACAAGGCCCTGCAACTGGATTCGTCGAACCCGACGGCGCAGACCAAGCTGTCGATGATCCGCGACCTGATTGGCACCGCCAGCCGCCCCGGCAGTGGCCGCCCGACCACGCCGCCGACCACGCCGCCGGCCATCGGCCCGGTCGCGGCGGCTCCGGTCGTCCCGCCGGCCCCCG
>DATDMT010000078.1:0-12712 GCA_036518635.1 Rhodocyclaceae bacterium
GCAGGCAGTAGGCCAGGGCCGCCAGTAAGCCGCCGACGGCTGCCGCCTGCTGGGCCGGCAGGCGCAGCATCAGCCGCGGCGAGCGCCGCCACAACCAGTTGACCAGGGCCCAGACCAGGCCCGCCACCATAGTGATGTGTAGCCCGGAGACGGACAGCAGATGAGTCAGGCCGGTGCGGGAAAAGGCCTGCCACTGCTCGGCGGGAATCGCCCGCTGATCGCCGATGGCCAGGGCCACCAGGATGCCGGCATAGGGCGCGGCCGGCAGCACCGCGTTGAAGCGCTGGCGGATGTTCTCGCGCAGGGCCTCGACCACGGTACCGAAGCCGGGCACGAATGCCTCCAGCCGCTGCGCCTCGCCCCGGGGCCGCACATAGCCGGTAGCGCGGATACCCTGCTCCAGCAACCAGGCTTCGAAATCGAAACCGTTGGGATTGAGGTTGCCGTGGGGCCGCTTCAAACGCACGGTGAAACGCCAACGCTCGCCGGCATGGACGCCGGGAATCGCCCCGGGCAAATCCTCGTCGTCCAGCAGCGGGCTGCGATACCAGGCCAGGGAGATATGCCGCGGCGCCGGCAGGCTGGCCTGCTCCACCTCGAACTCGAAGCGCCAGCCGTTCTCGAAAGCCTGTGGCAGGGCGCTGACCACGCCGGTGACGACCATCTCCTGGCCTTCGCTGGTCTCCGGCAGTTGATCGGCCAGACGGACCTGGGCCAGATGCCCGGCCCACGCCACCCCCAGCAACGCCGCACCGACGAACACAGGCAGATGCCAACGCCGCCCCGCCAGCACCAGCAGCGCGCCGCCCGCCGCCAGCCAGGCCAGAGCAGCCGCGCTCGGCAATTCCGGCTGCCATTGCAGCCAGACGATGCCCAGAGCGAAGCCGAGGATTCCCGTTGTCATGAGCGTAGGGTAACAACCGACGCCCCAACCGGACAATCATTCGACATCCATCTGGCTCAGAGGAAAGCCTTTGCCCGGGTTATCCTGGCGGCATCATCGACAGCCATGCCGCTGCTTACACCGATCAAAGTCATGCAACTTCTGAGCCCCCCCGCCCGACAGGTATTGCAACACCCTCTTGCTTTCGCCCGCCGGGTTGTCACCCGCTTCGGCGATAACCAGGGCCTGTTGCTTGCAGGCGCCGTCGCCTATTACGCATTGCTGTCGGTGGTACCGCTGCTGGCCCTGTCGGTTACCGCCCTCTCCCATCTGGTGGATCAGGCGGAGCTCTTGAGCACCATCGGGCGTTATCTGGAATGGCTAGTGCCCAGCCAATCCAAAGCGCTGCTGGGTGAGGTCTCCGGCTTCATCGAGAATCGCATCGCCATCGGCGCAGTTCTACTGGTCACCATGCTGTTCTTCAGCTCTCTGGCCTTCTCAGTGCTACAAAAATCGATGGCGGTTATCTTCGCCCATCGCCACGCAATAGTGAAACGCCACCCCTTGATCGCCGCGATACTGCCCTACAGCTTCGTCCTGCTTCTCAGCATCGCCCTGCTGGCGGTGACACTGGTCTCTGTAGTGCTGCAAACCATCGCCCAGGAGAGCCTGCACCTATTCGGCCAAGACTGGTCCTTAAGCGGGCTATCCGGCCTGTTGTTCTATCTGCTCGGCCTCGGCATGGAGACCTTGATCTTCACGGCCATCTATCTGGTGATGCCAATCGGTCGCACGCGGCTGAGCCATGCGCTGATTGGCGGCGGCACCGCCACCGCGATCTGGGAGGTGGTCCGCCACGTCCTGGTCTGGTACTTCACTACCCTATCCAAGGCTAGCGTTGTCTATGGATCGCTGACCACGGCAGTGGTCGCCTTATTCAGCATGGAAATTTCGGCGACGCTGCTGCTGTTGGGGGCTCAAGTGATCGCGGAATACGAAAGGATTGGAATGGAATAGGCGGTCTTAAGGTACGAGAAGGCAAGCCGGCCCCAGGATAAAATCGTCCCATGCGCAAGCACCTGCGAAAGTACATGCCGGACCATGCCTCGATCAGCGAGCATCCGTGGCTGGCGCCTTTCCGCAATACGCTGCTGCACCCGCGCTTGTGGCACTTGAACCGCCACTCGGCGGCGGGCGGGGTGGCGGCGGGGCTGTTCTGCGGGCTGATCCCGGGGCCCTTCCAGATGCTCGGTGCGGCGCTGTGCGCGGTGCTGTTCCGCGTCAACCTGCCGCTGGCGATGGGCACCACGCTGTACACCAACCCCTTCACCATCCTGCCGCTGTATGTCATTGCCTTCGAGCTGGGCTCCTGGGCCATGTCGGGTGGCACGCACTTCGTCGCGCCACCCGAATACGGGCCGGAGGGGCTGCTGCTCTGGCTGCGCGCCCTGATCGATTGGCTGCTGCTGCTCGGCCGGCCGCTGGCCCTGGGGCTGGTATTGCTCGCCACCTTGCTGGCGATTGCCGGTTACACTCTCGTCCGCCTCGCCTGGCGGCTGCATGTTCTGCGCCGGTGGCGAGCCCGCCCTAGAGCCCGATGAGCCCAAGCCCTCCCATCCGCAAGAACCGTCTGCAACGCAGCGCGCCACGGGTCCGCGCCAACCAGTTGCCGCGGATTCTGATGCGCATCAACTATGCGGCGGTGATTCTGCTGATCCTGATCGCCACCGCGACCCTGGGCTTCCGCTATCTGGGCCAGCCGGAAGCGAGCTGGTCGGATGCGCTGTACATGACCCTGATCACCATCACCACCGTGGGTTACGGCGAGGTGGTGAAGCTGGATTCCTTCGGCGAGCGGATTTTCGCCGGCCTGGTCGCCCTCGGCGGGTTCGGCACCCTCACCTTCCTGTTCACCAGCCTGTCGGTCTTCTTCCTCGAAGGCGACTTGGATTACACCCTGCGGAGACGTCGGATGGAAAAGCAGATTCGCAAGCTTCACGGCCACTACATCGTTTGCGGCTTCGGCCGCGTCGGGCGCAACGTGGCCCATGAGCTGCACCAGACCAACCGCCACTTCGTCGCCATCGACATCGAGGAAGCGCGGATGGAGGACAACCTGGAGCGCTTCCCCGGCCTGCTCTATCTCGCCGGCGATGCCAGCGACGACGATCTGCTGCTGGCCGCCTATCTGGAAGACGCCAAGGGCATCTTCGCGGTGACCGGCGACGACAGCCGCAACCTGATGATCACGCTCACCGCGAAGCAGTTGAATCCGCGGGTCCGCGTGGTGGCCCGCTGCAACGACATCCGCAACGTGGAAAAGCTGCGCAAGGCCGGCGCCGATGCGGTGGTGTCGCCGGATTTCACCGGCGGCATGCGCATCGCCTCGGCGATGATCCGGCCCCACGTAGTGTCCTTCCTCGACGAGATGCTGCGCACCGACCACAAGCTACGGGTGGAGGAAATCCCCGTGCCGCTGAGCTTCCAGCCGCGCCGGCTGAATCAGTTGAACCTGCAGAGCCCGCATTACGTGGTGCTGGCGGTACGCACCGGTCCGGAATGGGATTTCAATCCCCCCGGCGACTTCGTGCTGCAGCCGGGCTATCACCTGATCGCGATGACCTCGCCCCAGGGCCGCATGGAAATCGAAGCGGCCCTGTTGCCGCCGGACGACGAACCCAGCGTCTAGCGCCAGCCCACCACGAAGCTGACCAGCAGGGCCAGCAGCACCATCAGCGCCACCCAGGCCATCACGCCGGCAAAGGTGATGGTGTTGGCCATACGCCGGGCGGCGATGGCTTCGCCGATTTCCAGCAGGGGCCGCACGCCATGGCGGATCAGCGCGGCGCTGCCGAACCAGGCCAGCAACACCACCGCAACATTGAACGCCGAACTGGGGATGAATAGCGCCAGGGACGACAGCCACAGCGGCGTCGGCGCCACTGCGGCGAGGGTAAAGGCGCCCTCGAAGGTGGTGCCGAAGCCGGCCTCTTCGCAACTCTGCTGGATATAGCTGGCCATCAGCCAGACCATGACCAGTTCGGTAGCGAAGAACAGGCCGCCGACCAGCAGCATTTCAACAGTGGAAAAGGCCGGCACCACCGCGGGGAACACCGCCCCGGGCGCCACCAGGCCGGCATAGCCGTACATGATCAGCGGAATCAGCGACATCGGCGCCACGTAGGCGCGCATCAGACCGCGTGGCGACGGATGGACCCGAACCAGCTCCGACCAGCCTTCGGTTTCGGACAGAAACATACGGTGCAGGCTTGCAATGGACATGATCGATCCTCCTTGCCATCAAGCACGGGCAACACCGGAGCAACCGCTGCGACCGGAGCCCGCGACCTGATTCACCATAGCAGCCGGAAGGGGTAGCCGCCAGCCCGGCAAAGCCCCTTTCAAAATGCTGCTATCGCGCTGTAACCCTTGCGGTTACTGGATTTATGGAGCTGCCGATCAGACCGTGAAGCGCGCCATGGCCTGATCCAGCTCCCGTGCCAGACGGGTCAAATCCTGGGCGGTGCTGGCATTGCCGGCGACCGCGTGAGTGTTCTCCTCGGCCATGTGGGCGACATGCTCGATGTTGTGCGCCAGATCGGCCCCGGCGGTGGTCTGCTCGCGCAGGGCGACGGAAATCTCCGCCACCATCTGCGCCGCCTGGTCCGCCTGGGCGCGAATCTCGGCAATCGCTGCGCCGGTGTCGCGCGCCCTTGAGACGCCTTCCTGCACCCGGCTGACGCCCTGGCCCATGGTCGCCACCGCGGTCTGGGTGCCGCTCTGGATGGCAGCCACCATGGTGGAAATCTCGGCGGTGGATTGGGCGGTGCGTTCTGCCAGCTTGCGCACTTCGTCGGCCACCACGGCAAAGCCGCGGCCGCTTTCGCCGGCGCGGGCCGCCTCGATGGCGGCGTTCAGCGCCAGCAGGTTGGTCTGGTCGGCGATCTCGCGGATCACATTGACGATGGCCGAGATTTGCTCGGAATGGCCGCCCAGCTCCTGTACCACGGCGGCTGCATCGGCCACCGTCTGGGCGATGCTGTCGATGTCCACGATCATCGCCTCCACCGCGCCGACGCCTTGTTGCGATAGTTCGCCGGAGCGCAGCGCGATCTCCCGCGCCGAGGCGGCGTTGCCGCTGATCTGGTCCACGCTGACCGACATTTCCTCCACCGCCGCGGCCATGTTCGAGGCGGCGGCGCTCTGGCGCTCGGTGCCGCTGCGGATTTCGTTGCTGGCGGTGGCAAGGCTGACCGCCGCGTCGTTCACCCGCCGCACTTCCTCCTTGATGCTACCGATCAGGCGCTTGACGCTCTGCGCCATGGCGTTGAAGTGCGCCGCCACGTCGCCCAGCTCGTCCTTCGAACTGACCGCCACGCTGGCCGTCAGGTCGCCGCCGGCGATGCGGCTGGCGCTGGCTTCTAGCAGCACCACGGCGCGGCTCATGGCCAGGTAGGCGCCCACCGCCAGGTAGCAGAACACCACGCAGGCCAGGGCCGCCGCCAGCAGCAGGACGGTGAATTCGCGCCGGGTCTGGCTTTGGCGCAGGTTGATCTGCTGTTCCAGCGCCGGCATCAACTGCTTGAAGGCCTGTTCGTAGCCCTGGTCGATCACCGCGGTGACGCGGGCGAAATAGTCCTTCGGATCGGTGGCAAAGGCGCCCTTGATGATGTCCTCGCGCACCAGGCCGGTCACCCCGTCCATGCCGGCGGAGAGGTCGGCGGAAGCCTTGTCGAGCTGCGCCTGCAGCGCCGGCGTCTGGGCGCCGACTTTGCTCAGGTTGATCCTCTGCTGGCGCAGGGTGCTGTCCAGCTCGCCGAGCAGGCCGGAGAGCTCGGCCTTCTGCGCGTCGCTGATTTCCTTCTTGGTCAGAATGCCGGTGCCGCGGGCGCGCATCTGGCCCAGGCGCTCCAGCACCGCTGGCAGTTTGACCACCACGGTGTCGATCAGATAGTGGGTGCCGATTTCCGGATCGAGGGTCAGCAGGGTCTCGTCGGCCACGGCGATCTGCAACACCAGGGCATCGCCGATCAGGCGGGTATGGCGGGCAAAGCTCTCGGGGGGCGCCAGAGCCAGCACGCCGCCGTGCAACTGGGCCCAATCGGCCTTGAGCTTGCCCCAGGCCTCGCCGGCCTTGGCCTTGGCGGGCAGCAGCGCCTCCACTTCGGCGAAGCGGGCGTCGGCATCCTTGCCCTTTTCCTCCAGCTTGGGCTTCATGCCCTCGTTGCCGCTCAGTACGCCGGAGGCCAGGCCGCGATGCTGCTGCAGTGCCTGCACCAGCGTATTCAGCGGGCGCACCGCCTGCACCCCGGCCAGTTCATGGCTGGTGTCGTCGATCACCCGATTGAGCTGGCTCACCAGATTGAACAGGATGAAACCGATGGCGGCCAGGGCCACCAGGCCGAGGACGTTGAACTTGTCGCGATAGCGCAGGCGATCCATCAAGGCGGTCGCCGGAGAAAAAATGCCAGTCATCTCTATGGTCCTTCCCGCCCAGCAAGGGGCAGGTTATTTTGTTTTATTGGAACGGACGTCTTTGTCCGATTTGCCGGGGTGGCAACTTCACCCGGCCAAGCGGCCATCCACCATGGATAGCACACGATCCGCACGCGCCGCTAGGGTCGCGTCATGGGTCACCACCACCAAACCCGCGCCGCGGGCGGCGTTGAGCTGCAACATCAGATCGAATACGGACTCCGCCGTATGCCGGTCCAGATTGCCGGTGGGTTCGTCGGCAAGTATACATGCCGGTTGGGTGACCAAGGCGCGGGCGATGGCGGTGCGCTGGCGTTCGCCGCCGGAAAGCTCGCCCGGGCGATGCTCGACGCGATGACCGAGGCCGACGGCGGTGAGCGTCTCGCGCGCCCGCGCCTCGGCCTCGCCGCGGGCCATACGCCGGATCAGGAGCGGCATGGCGACGTTCTCCAGGGCGGAGAACTCGGGCAACAGGTGATGGAATTGATAGACGAAGCCGAGGGTCTCGTTGCGCAGGCGGCAGCGCTCCGGCTCCCCCATCTCGTGCAAGTTGCGGCCGCGCAGGGCGACGCTGCCGCCGCTGGGCGCGTCCAGCCCGCCCAAGAGATGCATCAGGGTGCTCTTGCCCGAGCCGCTGGCGCCGACGATGGCCAGCGACTCGCCCGCCGCCAGGTCGAGATCGACGCCGTTCAGCACCGGCACCTCCACCTCGCCCTGCCAGAACGATTTGCTTAAGCCGCGACAAGACAGCACGACATCACTCATAGCGCAGCGCCTCCGCCGGATTGACGCGGGAGGCGCGCCAGCTCGGATACAGGGTGGCCAGCAGAGTCAGCACCAGAGACACCGAGGTGATGGTGAACACGTCGCTCCAGTGCAGGTCGGAGGGCAGTTCGGAGATGTAGTACACATCCTTGGCGAGGAACTGCACGCCGAGCAAGTGCTCGAGGAAGGGCACCACCACGTCCACGTTCAGCGCCAGAGCGACACCGCCGATCACGCCCAGCGCTAGGCCGACGAAGCCGATCACCGCGCCCTGGACGATGAACACCAGCATGATGCTGCGCGGGCTGGCGCCCATGGTACGCAGGATGGCGATGTCGGCCTGTTTGTCGGTCACCGCCATCACCAGCGTCGACACCAGATTGAAGGCGGCAACGGCGACGATCAAGAGCAGGATCAGGAACATCATGGTCTTCTCGATCTGCACCGCGCGGAAGAAGTTGGCGTTGTTGCGGGTCCAGTCGGAAACGAAGCTGTTGCCCGGCAGGGAACCGAGCAACTCGCGGGCGACGCGGGGCGCCTCGAACAGGTCGTCTAGCTTCAAGCGCACGCCGCTGACCCGGTCGCCCATGCGATAGAGCTTCTGCGCGTCGGCCATATTGATCAGGGCGAGGCCCGAATCGAACTCGAACATACCCACCTCGAATACGCCACTGACGGTGAACTGCTTCAGCCGCGGCAGCACCGCGGCGGGCGTCACCAGGCCCTGCGGCGCGATCAGGGTGATCTTGTCGCCGGGCACCACGCGCAGAGCCCGGGCCAGCTCGATGCCGAGGACGATGTTGAACTCGCCCTCGCGCAGCGTCTCCAGGGTGCCGGTGCGCATGTGGCGGGCGAAATCGGCCACCTTGTCCTCCTCCGCCGGCACGATGCCGCGCACGGCGACGCCGCGCACCTGGCTGTCGAAGGACAACATGCCCTGAGCCTGGACATAGGGCGCGGTGGCTTTCACCTTGGGATTCGCCGCCAGCATTTGGCGGATCGGCTGCCAGTTTTCCAGGTCGTCGGCGGGGCCGCCGGTCACTTGCACATGGGAGGCCACGCCGAGGATGCGGGTGCGCAGTTCCTTCTGGAAACCGTTCATCACCGAGAGCACCACGATCAGCGCCGCCACCCCCAACCCGATGCCCAACATGGAGATCATCGAGATGAAGGAAATGAAGCGGTTGCGGCCGGCGCCACGCTTCTTGGCGCGGGTGTAGCGCAGCCCGATGAACAGTTCGTAGCGCATGGGGAGCGCATGTTAGCATCGACCGTCATGCATCTCACCGTAGTCGCCCCCGGCCTGCTCTGGCCTCTGCCCGCCCTGCGCGACACCGTCTTCGACCTGCGCCTCCCCGCCCTGGAAACCCTGCTCGGCCAAGGCCGCCGCACGCCCCATGCCGGGCTGGACGAGGCCGCCTGGTGGCGCCAGCAGTTCGGCCTGCCCGCCCCCCTGTCCGCCGCAGCCCTGCGCCGGCTGGCCCTGCAGCACGCGGCGGACGACGCCTACTGGCTCTGCGCCGACCCAGTGGCCTTTCGCATCGACCAACAGGGCGTCAGCCTGGCCGACCCGCGCCAACTCAGCTTGAACTCCGCCGAGGCCGCATCCCTCCATGCCGATCTGGCGCCGCTACTGGCTGAGGCCGGCACCCTGTACCTGGACGGCGAACGCCATTGGCACCTGCGAATGCACGAGGGCAGCGCCCTGCCCCTCGGCCTGCCCGAATTCATTGACGACATCATCGGCCTGCCGGCTCGCGCCCTGCTGCCCGAGGGCGACGCGGGCAAGCCCTGGCGGCGCTGGCTCAACGAAGTGCAGATGACCCTGCACGCCCACCCGGTCAATGCGGCACGGGAAGCCGCCGGCCAAGCCACCGTCGCCAGCCTCGCCCTATGGGGCGGCGGCCGCCTGCCGGCGGTGCAGGCCAGCGCATTCGACCGCGTGCAGGCCGCCGACCCGGTGTTCGCCGGCCTCGCCCGCCACGGCGGGCTGGATGCCGAAACACCGCAGCGCCCGCTGCGCCGCTTCGAAGCCGCCATCGCTCCCAGCCAGTTCCGCGATGCCCTGGCCTGGCGCGAGGCGCTGGAAATCCTGGAGCGCGACGTCCTCGCCCCGGCCCTGGCCGACCTCAAGGCCGGCCGCCTGCAGCGCTTCACCCTGCTGGCCTTCGGCGACGGCGGCGGCCTCGAACTGGAGCTCACCCGCACCGGCCGCTGGGCCTTCTGGCGCGGGCCGAAGCCGCTGACGGAGCTGACGCTGTGACCCGCATCGTCACCCGCCCGATCCCGCTGAAGAGCGCCATGAGCCTCGAACAGAGCGGCCTGCCGCCGCTGTTGGCGCGGCTCTACGCCGCCCGCGGGATCCGCAGCCGGGAGGAAATGGACACCAGCCTGAAGCACCTGATCCCCCCCGAACAACTGCTCGGCGCCGATGCCGCCGCGCGCCTCTTGGCCGACGCCATCGCCAGCAACCAACGCATGCTGATCGTCGCCGACTACGACTGTGACGGCGCCACTGCCTGCGCCGTCGGCCTGCGCGCCCTCACCGCCTTCGGCGCCCGCGTGGACTACCTGGTGCCCAACCGCTTCGAGACCGGCTACGGTCTCTCGCCGGAGGTGGTGCAGATCGCCGCCGCCCATGCCGGCGGCAAGCCGGACCTGATCATCACTGTGGACAACGGCATCGCCAGCGTGGACGGCGTCGCCGCAGCCAAACGCCTGGGCATCGCCACCCTGATCACCGACCACCACCTGCCGGGGGACGAGCTTCCGGCGGCTGATGTCATCGTCAATCCCAACCAGCCGGGCTGTCCCTTCCCCAGCAAGGGCATCGCCGGCGTCGGCGTGATGTTCTACGTGATGCTCGCGCTGCGCGCCGAGTTACGCCGCCGCGGCGCCTTTGCCGAGCGCGCCGAACCCAACCTGGGTGAGCTGCTCGATCTGGTGGCGGTCGGCACCGTCGCCGACGTGGTGCCGCTGGACCGCAACAACCGCATCCTGGTCTCGCAAGGCCTGGCGCGGATGCGCGAGGGACGGCTGTGCCCCGGCCTCACCGCCCTGTTCCGCGTCGCCGGGCGCGACCCGGCGGGCGCCGCCTCCTTCGATCTCGGCTTCACCGTCGGCCCGCGCATAAACGCCGCCGGCCGCCTGGGCGACATGGGCGTCGGCATCGAATGCCTGATCACCGGCGACCTGGCCCGCGCCATGAACATCGCCCAGCAGCTCGACGCCCTGAACAAGGAGCGCCGCGCCATCGAGGCCGACATGAAGGCCGATGCCGAAGTGCTGCTGGACGACATCGAAGCCGGCGAACGGGCGACCCTGACCCTGTTCGACCCGAGCTGGCATCAGGGCGTAATCGGCATCCTCGCCGGCCGCGTCAAGGAACGCCTGCACCGCCCCACCTTCGCCCTGGCGCGGGGCAACGAAGGGGAACTGAAAGGCTCCGGCCGCTCGATCCCCGGCCTGCACCTGCGCGACGCCCTCGATCTGGTCGCCAAGCGCCACCCGGACCTGCTGCTGCGCTTCGGCGGCCACGCCGCCGCCGCCGGCCTGACCCTGCGGGAAGCCGATCTGCCGCGCTTCGAGCAGGCCTTCGAGGAGGCCGCCCGGCAGATGCTGGCCCCTGCGGATTTAACCCGCACGCTGGAAACCGACGGCCCCCTGGAGTCCGCCTACTACGGCATCGACACCGTGCGCATGCTGCAACGGGAAGTCTGGGGTCAGGGCTTCCCGCAGCCGATGTTCGCCGACACCTTCACCGTCGAATCGCGCCGCCTGCTGAAGGAGAAACACCTCAAGCTGCGCCTGCGCCACGGCAACTCCCGCCTGGATGCCATCTGGTTCAACGCCCCAATCAGCGTCGGCGACACCGTCACCGCCGCCTTCCGCCTCGGCATCAACGAGTACATGGGGCAGCAGACGGTGCAGTTGCTGATTGAGCATTGCGAGGATGCGACGCCCGGAGCCTAAAGCCGCGGGCGAGGGGAAATTCAGCTTCTTGCACCGGGCAATTCGATGCCGATTCCAGCGCGAGAAATGTCCCGCCTAGTGCCTCCGCCATCAGACCAACTGCACTTTCATCTTGCAAAACGGGGGGAGTCCGTAGATAACATTGAAGGGCGAAATGCCCCTTCTAATCAACTCCGGGGTTGCCATGACACCTGACAGAAAGCACATAGAGCAATTACTTGCCGCGCAACCGGCACGGCCGCTTCGGAGCACTCTATTCAACTTTGCGCATGCTTACGTGCGATCTGCAGACAATGCTTGGGCCACACTCGAATCTACTAATGATGCGGACTTTATTGCACCTGCAATCATGTGTCAGAGCTTTGCCGTAGAACTACTCCTCAAGTTCTTTCTTGCAATCGACCACCCAACCGCGAGGACGATAGATGATTTGAAGAACGCGGGTGCAAAACTTAAATGCCATAAATATTCCGAGTTGTACGACCAACTTACTCTGCCAACAAAGAACAAGATCGCAGATGCCTATTCAACACTTTCCGGCAAGCCAACAAACGCCATGGCATTTCGACAAGCGCTTATTGCACAAGGAGATGATCCATTTGTCTATTGGCGCTACATCTATGAGTCGAATGGCTTCTCACATTTTGATCGAATCGCCTTCAACCTCGTCACCGACGCATTAGGAAAAGCAGCCGAAGCTGAGCGAAAGGCATCTCCAAGTGTTTGATGCGCAAACCGGCCGATAGAGCGGCCGGTATCGAAATAGTTTTTACACGCCCAGCTCACTCCCAGAAACCACAGGACCAGCGTAATTTGACTTCACCAGCCCCCCCATTCACCACGAACTCGGAGTGCAAGGCCGCTGCTGGTTCGCGACGACCGAGCATCAGCGCTTCCCCATGAGAAAATCAACCATCCGCTCAAGCTTGTGGCACTCTGCGGTGCCAAGGTCAGTTCAAAGGAGACAGCCATGTCGCTTACCGTTGAAGTACTAGAGGCCGAAGCGCTCAGCCTGTCCGTTGCGGACCGGTCGCGTCTGGTCGAAAAGCTGATCGTCAGTCTCGATGCGGAGCCCGACGTCGAGGCGGCCTGGGCTGCGGAAGTCGAGCGGCGTCACGCCGAGATTGAAAACGGCGCCGTGTCGCTTCTGCCAGGCGCTGAAACGCTTGCCCGTTTGAAAGCCGAATTTCGGTGAAGTACTCGCTGCATCCCGAGGCGGAATCAGACCTGCGGGAAGCGGCCGAATACTATCGGGAGCGGGCCGGCATTGCATTAGCGCAGGCGTTCTTCGTCGAATTCGAGCACGCCATGCAGTTGCTGCTCCAGCACCCTATGCTCGGCGCCGCGTGGCTGCGCGGCAAACGACGGCTCGTCATGAAGCACTTTCCCTACTCCATCGTTTATTCCGCTGCCGGCCACGACATCCAAGTGCTGGCTATTGCCCACCAGAGCCGTCGCCCCGGCTACTGGCGAAGCCGGAAGTGATCGCCGGCGAAAGCTCAGGCGCAACGGCATTTGCTCTTATCGCGCACGCCCCCCTGGAATCGACATGCTGACCAACCCGGAAATCATCGAAGCCGCCGAACAGCACACCGCCGTCATTCACCTCACCGTCCC
>DATDMT010000079.1:0-11331 GCA_036518635.1 Rhodocyclaceae bacterium
AAGGTGGTCGGCAAGAAGCTCGACGAGGTCAAGCTGGTTACCTCCGGTGCCGGCGCTGCCGCCCTGGCTTGCCTGGAGCTGCTGGTGATGCTCGGCGTCAAGGTCGAGAACATCTGGGTCACCGACATCGAAGGCCTGGTCTATGAAGGCCGCACCGTGCTGATGGACGATATCAAGGCGCGCTATGCCAAGAAGACCGAGATGCGCACTCTCGGCGAAGTGATCCAGGACGCCGATGTCTTTCTCGGCCTCTCCGCCGGCGGCGTGCTGAAGCCCGAGATGGTGGCCAAGATGGCAGCGCGGCCGCTGATCTTCGCCCTGGCCAATCCGACCCCGGAAATCCTCCCCGAGGAAGTGAAAAAGGTCCGTGACGACGCGATCATGGCCACCGGCCGCTCCGACTACCCGAACCAGGTGAACAACGTTCTCTGCTTCCCCTTCATCTTCCGCGGCGCCCTGGATGCGGGGGCGACGACGATTACCGAGGAGATGAAGCTGGCGGCGGTGCACGCCCTCGCCGAATTGGCCCAGGCCGAGAGTTCCGACGTGGTGGCCCAGGCCTATGGCGGCGAAAACCTGGCCTTCGGCGCCGAGTACCTGATTCCCAAGCCCTTCGATCCGCGCCTGATCGTCAAGATCGCCCCGGCGGTGGCCCAGGCGGCGATGGATTCCGGCGTGGCGACGCGGCCGATCGCCGACATGGCGGCCTACCGCGAGCAGATGAACGCCTTCGTCTACCACTCCGGCCTGGTGATGAAGCCGGTGTTCACCGCCGCCAAGAAGTCCGGCCAGCGCGTGCTCTACGCCGAGGGCGAAGACGAGCGGGTGCTGCGCGCGATCCAGGCGGTGAGCGACGAGCGCCTGGCGCGGCCGGTGGTGATCGGCCGTCCCGAGGTGATCGAGATGCGTCTCGAGCGCGCCGGCCTGCGCATCAAGCCGGGCCAGGACTTCGAGATCGTCAATCCGACTTCCGACCCGCGCTATCGCGAGCTCGCCCAGGAGTATCACCAGATTCTCGGCCGCCGCGGCATCAACCCGGACCTGGCGAAACAGATGGTGCGCTCCGACAACACCCTGATCGGCGCCATGCTGCTGAAGCGCGGCGACGTGGACGCGATGCTCTGCGGCCTGCTCGGCCAGCATCGCCAGCACCTGAAGCACGTCGCCGATGTGATCGGCCTGGAAGAGGGGGCCAACTGCTTCGCCACCATGAACCTGCTGCTGCTGCCGAGCCGCACCCTGTTCATGTGCGACACCTATGTGAACGACAATCCGAGCGCCGAACAGGTGGCGGAGATCGCCCTGATGGCAGCGGAGGAAGTGCGCCGCTTCGGCCTGACGCCGAAGGTGGCGTTGCTCTCCCATTCCAACTTCGGCAGCATCGCCTCCGACTCTTCCTGCAAGATGAGCCGCGCCCGCGAGATCATCGCCGCCTGCAATCCGGGCCTGGAAGTGGATGGCGAGATGCACGCCGACACGGCGCTGGACGAGGGCCTGCGGCGTCGCCTGTTCCCGCACACCAAGCTGACCGGCGAAGCCAATCTGCTGATCATGCCCAACCTGGATGCGGCCAACATCGCCTTCAACCTGCTCAAGGTGGTGGCTTCCAACGGCGTCACCGTCGGCCCGATCCTGCTCGGCGCCGCCAAGCCGGTGCACATCCTGACGCCCTCCGCTTCGGTGCGGCGCCTGGTGAACATGACGGCGCTGGCGGCGGTGGATGCCAATCACCTGAAGGCGCAGAGCTAAAGGGGGAAGGCCATGGCCCACGCGATTCGCCTGCATCAAACCGGCGGCCCGGAAGTCCTGCGTTGGGAAGAGGTGGAGGTGCCGCCGCCGGGGCCGGGCGAGGCCACCGTCCAGCACGCGGCGGTGGGCCTCAACTTCATCGACATCTACGTTCGTAGCGGCTTGTACCCATCCACCCTGCCCGGCGGTCTCGGCCAGGAAGCGGCGGGAGTGGTGACGGCAGTCGGTGCGGGCGTCAACGACGTTCGCGTCGGCGATCGCGTCGCCTACGTCGGCGGCCCGCCCGGTGCCTATGCCGAGGCGCGCAACATCGCCGTTACCCATCTGGTGCCCCTGCCGGACGAGATTCCCTTCACCACCGCGGCGGCGATCCTGCTGCGCGGCCTCACCGCCCAATACCTGCTGCGCCAGACCTATGCGGTCAAGCCGGGTGACACGATCCTGGTGCACTCGGCGGCCGGCGGCGTCGGCCTCTTGCTCGGTCAGTGGGGCAAGGCCCTCGGCGCCACGGTGATCGGCACTGTCGGCAGCGAGGCCAAGGCCGATCTGGCGCGCAGCCACGGTTGCGATCACGTCATCGTCACCAGCCGCGAAAACTTCACCGAGCGGGTGCGCCAGATCACCGGCGGCGAAGGCGTGCCGGTGGTGTACGACGCCGTCGGCGCCGACACCTTCTTCGGTTCGCTGGATTGCCTGCGGCCGCTGGGGCTGATGGTCAGCTATGGCAACGCTTCGGGTCCGGTGCCGCCGATTAGCCTGCTGGAACTCTCCAAGCGCGGTTCCCTGTTCATCACCCGACCGACGCTGTTCACCTACATCCGTCGTCGCGAAGACTTGCTGGCGATGGCCGGCGAACTGTTCGCCATGATCGGCGCCGGCAAGCTGCGCATCGACGTGGTCCGCAGCCATCCCCTGCGCGACGCCGGCCAAGCCCAGGAAGACCTGGCGCAGCGGCGCACGACCGGCTCCACGGTACTGATACCATAGGCATCGAGGCCGCCGCGGCAGCATCTGCGGCGGCCGATTCCATGTGGAGGAGGGGAGTCCTGCCGTGAAAAGTTTTCTGATTGCCAACCCCAAGGGTGGCGTTGGCAAGAGCACGCTTGCCACCAATCTGGCCGCCTGGCTGGCGCGCCAGGGCCAGCACGTGATGCTCGGCGACATCGACCGCCAGCAGTCCTCGCGCGAATGGCTGCGGCTGCGCTCGCCGCTGCTGCCGCAGATCGGCACTTGGGAACTCGACGCCGACAAGCCGGCGCGGCCGCCGCGGGATTGCAGCCACGTGGTGCTGGATTCCCCTGCCGGTTTGCACGGCAAGAAATTGGGTGCGGTGCTGAAGCAGGTGCAGCGGGTGATCGTGCCGCTGCAGCCGTCGATCTTCGACATCCTCGCCACCCGCAGCTTTCTCGACGAACTGCTGGCCGAACGGGAAGTGCGCAAGCACCACGCCTTCGTCGCCGTGGTCGGCATGCGCGTGGATGCGCGCACCCGTGCCGCCGGCGAGCTGGAGCGCTTTCTCGAGTCTCAGGGATTACCGGTGCTGACCTATCTGCGCGATACGCAGAACTATGTCCAGGCCGCCGCCCACGGCATGAGCATCTTCGACCTCTCGCCCTCCCGCGCCGGGCAGGATCAGGCGCAGTGGCAGCCGCTATTGGATTGGGTGCAGCAGGACGTTTGAGCTCGGCGTTGTGCCGACCTGCGCGCTGGAATAGGCGCTAAGCCGCAACCTGGGGCGCGTGCTGCTGCGCCGCGGTGGCGAAGACTTCCTTCAGCAGGCTCTTGGCGCAGCCGGTGCAGCGGCCGCATTCGCTGCCCAGGCCGAGTTCGCCGCGCAGGCCCTTGAGGCTGTTGCAGCCCTGGGCGACGGCGGTGTGGACATCCCGTTCGGTCAAGGCTTTGCAGACGCAGACGTACATGCTCGGGCTCCTACTTGGTCAGGATCAGCTTGCCCTGGCGGGTGACGCGCAGGGTATACACGCAATCGCCATGGGCGATGCAAATCTCGTTCCGGCCTTGCAGCAACTGGTTGCTGGTCACCGGCGCGGCGCGCCGCGCGGAGGTTTCCGGTGCGGACAGGGCGCTGGCAGCAGAGTGGGCATTGGCCGTCGGGTTCATGGGGCGGGGCGGAAATTAATGTAACGCGAATCATTCTCAACAAGTTGCCGAGGGATGTCAACGCCCCGTGTCGGGAAAGTTTCATCCGTGTGTGGTTTTTTCGCCTGGGGGCGTCGCTCAGACCGTCTCGCCGAGCAGGCGGGTGCACCAGCCGGGTTCGGCCAGGCGCTCGCGCAGCCACTTCAGCGCCTTGCCCCTGTGGTTGCTGCGCCAGGCCAGATAGACCGGCTCCGGCGGGGCGCTGTCGGCGACCTGGCGGATCACCAGGCGGCCGGCGGCGGCTTCGCGCTCGGCGTGGCTGCGCACCAGGCGGCCGACGCCGAGGCCGGCCGCCTGGGCTGCTGCCTTGGCCTGCATGTCGGGCACGGTCAGCACGTCCTGGCCGCTCTGGATGCCGACGGTGCGGGCCGCCAGCTCGCGGGCGGTATCGGCCACGGCGATGGCGCGGTAGCGAGCCACCGCGGCCTGGGGAATCGGCTCGGGGTGGCTCGCCAGGGGATGGTTCGGGGCGACGGCGAAGACGAACTCGACGGCGCCGAAGGGCTGCATCGCAAAGCCTGCGGTCGGCGGCTCGCCGGGGACGCCGATGGCCAGGTCGGCGCGGCCGGAGAGCAGGGCGTCCCAGGCGCCGCTCAGCACCTCGCGGTTGATCCGCAGCCGGGTGCCGCTGTCGAGCCGGTCGAACTCCGCCAGCAGCGGCAGCAGCGGATCGAACTCGAACAGGCTCTGCATGGCGATTCGCAACTCGCTCTCCCAGCCCTTGGCGACGCGCTGGACGCGGCACTCCAGATCGCCGGCGACGCGCAGCAGTTCGCGACCCTCCAGCAGCAGGGTGCGCCCGGCCTCGGTCAGCACCGCGCGGCGGCCGTGGCGCTCGAACAGGGCGACCCCCAAATCCTCCTCCAGCCGGCGTACCGCATGGGTCACCGCCGAGGGCACTTTGTGCAGCGCCTCGGCGGCGGCGGCGAAGCTGCCGCGCAGCTCGATGGCGTCGATCAGCTCCAGGGATTCGAGGGAGATTTTCATGTGAATTAAATTAACCAATAAATTCAAAAATTATCGGTAGTGCCTTTAAATATCAGTCTATATGCTGATAGCCGTGAATCAAGTTTGTGAAGGAGTTTGACATGATTGAGCTACGCAAAGCCGCAGACCGGGGTTTTTTCGACCACGGCTGGCTGCAGACCGCCCATAGCTTTTCCTTCGCCGATTACTACGATCCGGCCCAGATGGGCTGGAGCGTGTTGCGCGTCATCAACGACGATGTCATCGCCCCGGCCGCCGGCTTCGGCACCCACGGCCACCGCGACATGGAGATCGTCACCTACATGCTCTCCGGCACCCTGCGCCACGGCGACAGCCTGGAAAACAGCGAGGAGCTGCGTCGCCCCGAGGTGCAGCGCATGAGTGCCGGCCGCGGCGTGCGCCACAGCGAGTTCAACGGCTCCGCCGACACCGAGGCGCACCTGTTGCAAATATGGATTGAGCCCGATGTCCGCGGCATTGCCCCGGAGTACGAACAGCGCGCCTTCCCCAATGCGGAAAAGCGCGGCCGCTGGCGCACCCTGGTCTCCCCCGACGGTCGCGACGACAGCATGATCATCCACCAGGATGCCGTGCTCAGCGCCGCCCTGCTGGCCCCCGGCGAACGCCTGACGCAGACCGTGGCCGCCGGCCGCCGTGGTTACGTCCATGTCGCATCCGGCGCGCTGAGCCTCAACGGCATCGCCCTGGCCACCGGCGACGGCGCCAAGATTTCCGCCGAAAGCCAACTCGAGTTCGTCGCCGTCGACGACAGCGACATCCTCTACTTCGACCTGCCTTGACGCGCATGAACGCGCGCAAGGCAACGACACCCGCCCCCTCCCATCCTCCCCCTCGCGGGGGAGGTGACTAACAGCTCGCTGCGCTCGGTATCACCGGACGCTGTGTGCAAACTCTTCAACCCCAAGGAGATACAAACAATGAGCAAGATCGTGATTGCCTACCACAGCGGCTTTGGCCACACCGCCCGCCAAGCCCAGTCCGTCCTTGATGGCGTGCTCTCCGTCCCCGGCAGCGAAGGCTCGCTGCTGGCGGTGGATGCCATCGACGATGCCGGCTGGGCCGCGCTGGCCGCTGCCGACGGCATCGTCTTCGGCGCGCCGACCTATATGGGCAGCGCCTCGGCCAAGTTCAAGGAGTTCATGGATGCCAGCTCCAAGCCTTGGTACACCCAGGACTGGAAGGACAAGGTGGCGGCCGGTTTCACCAACTCGGCCTCGCAGAGTGGCGACAAGCTCAACACGCTGCTGCAGATGATGGTGTTCGCCAACCAGCACGCGATGATCTGGGTCGGCCTCGGCCTGATGCCCGGCAACAACCACAGCGGCGGCTCCCTCGACGACCTGAATCGCCTCGGCAGTTTTTCCGGCGCCATGGCCCAGTCCAACGCCGACCAGGGCGCCGAGGCGATGCGCGACTCGGACCTGAAGACCGCCGCCCACCTCGGCGCCCGCGTCGCGACCATGGCGCAGAAGCTGCGCGGCTGAGGCGCTGCTAACATGGGTGCTCCTTGACGAGGAGCACCCGCGATGACCGCCTTGTACCTCGAAGACATGTTCGTCGGCCGCCGCTTCAGCGGTGGCCCGGTGACGGTGGATCGCGATGCGATTAAGGCCTTCGCCCGCGAATACGATCCGCAGCATTTCCATCTCAACGAGGCCGCCGCCGACGCCAGCTTCTTCCGCGGTCTCGCCGCCAGCGGCTGGCATACCGCGGCGATGAGCATGCGGATGATGGTGGAAAGCGATCTGCGCCCCGATGGCGGCGTCATTGGCGCCGGCATCGAGGAACTGCAGTGGCCGCGGGCAGTGCGTCCCGGCGACGTGCTGCGCATCGAGCTCGAAGTGCTGGAGATCACCCCCTCGCGCAGCAAGCCGCAGCAGGGCATCGTCCGCGTTGCGATGAACACCTTCAACCAGGCCGACGAGCCGGTGATGCACGCCGTCGGCCGCTTAGTAATGTTCCGCCGCCCGGCCGGCTAACACGGCAATTGAAAATCCACCGGGAGCAGTGCTGCCCGGCACGATAAAATCGCCGGATGGCTTCCCCCTTCGTCCACCTGCGCCTGCATTCCGAGTACTCCATCAGCGACGGCATCGTCCGCATCGACGACGCCCTAGCCAAGGCCAAGGACGACGGGATGCCGGCCCTGGCGCTGACCGACCTGGCCAACCTCTTCGGCATGGTCAAGTTCTACAGCGGCGCCCGCGGCAAGGGCATCAAGCCGGTGATCGGCTGCGATATCTGGCTGCGCGACGAGGATGCCCACGACCCGGGCCGCGACATCACCGCCCGCGCCCTGCTGCTGGTCAAGGACAAGGGCGGCTGGCTTCGCCTCTGCGAACTGCTCTCCGCCGCCTATCTGCAGCCGCGCCGCCACGGCCGCGCCGAGATCAGCCTGCAGGCCCTGGAGAACGGCGACAACAGCGGCCTGATCATGCTCTCCGGCGGCCCCCTGGGCGACGTCGGCCAACTGCTGGTGGCGGGCAAGGGCGCAGCGGCGGCCGAGCGCGCCGGCTACTGGGCGAAACTGTTTCCCGACAGCTACTACGTCGAGGTGCAGCGCCCCCACGGCAATCGCGACAATCCGCAGCAGGAGGCCCTGGTCCGCCATTCCGCCGACCTGGCGGCGCGCCTCGGCCTGCCGCTGGTGGCGACCCATCCGATCCAGTTCATCGCCGCCGACGACTTCAAGGCCCACGAGGCACGGGTCTGCATCGCCGAGGGCTATGTGCTGGCCGACACCCGGCGGCCCAAGCCCTTCACCGAGCAGCAGTACTTCAAGACCAGCGCCGAGATGGTCGAGTTGTTTTCCGACCTGCCCGAGGCCCTGGAGAACAGCGTCGAGATCGCCAAGCGCTGCAACCTGACGGTGACCTTGGGCAAGAACTTCCTGCCCGACTTCCCGACCCCGGAGGGCGTCACCCTCGACCAGCACCTGGCCGATGAATCGCGCAAGGGCTTGGCCTACCGGCTGCAGCAGCTCTATCCCGATCCCGCCGAGCGCGAGGCCCAGCGCCCGCGCTACGAGGAGCGCCTCGAGTTCGAGATCAAGACCATCCAATCGATGGGCTTCCCCGGTTACTTCCTGATCGTCGCCGACTTCATCCAGTGGTCGAAGAACAACGGCGTGCCGGTGGGGCCGGGGCGGGGCTCCGGTGCTGGTTCGCTCGTCGCCTACTCGCTGCTGATCACCGATCTGGACCCCCTCTACTACGAGCTGCTGTTCGAACGCTTCCTGAATCCGGAACGGGTCTCGATGCCCGACTTCGACGTGGACTTCTGCCAGGAAGGCCGTGACCGGGTGATCCAGTACGTCAAGGACAAGTACGGCAGCCACTGCGTCTCCCAGATCGCCACCTTCGGCACCATGGCGGCCAAGGCGGTGATTCGCGATGTCGGCCGGGTGCTCGACCTGCCCTTCAACTTCGTGGACCAGTTCGCCAAGCTGATTCCCAACGAACTCGGCATCGACCTGAAGACCTCGATGGAGAAGGAGCCGCAGATCCGCGAGCGGGTGGACGGCGAAGAGGAAATCGGCCAGCTCTGGGACCTGGCGATCCGCCTCGAAGGCATGACCCGCAACGTCGGCATGCACGCTGGCGGCGTGCTGATCGCGCCGGGCAAGCTGACCGACTTCTGCCCGCTGTATTCGGCCGACGGCGGCGGCTCGGTGGTCAGCCAGTTCGACAAGGACGACGTGGAAAAGGCCGGCCTGGTCAAGTTCGACTTCCTCGGCCTGCGCACCCTGACCATCCTCAACGAGGCGGTGTCCTTCGCCAACGACATCGAGGGCGGCCATGAGGGCCAGCCCATCGTGCTGGAAAAGCTGCCCCTGGACGACCAGGCGGTGTACGAGAAGGTCTTCCGCAACGCCAACACCACCGCGGTGTTCCAGTTCGAATCCCGCGGCATGAAGGACATGCTGGTGCAGGCCAAGCCCGACCGGCTGGAGGACCTGATCGCCCTCAACGCCCTCTACCGGCCGGGCCCGATGGACCTGATCCCGAGCTTCATCAACCGCAAGCACGGCCGCGAGAAAGTTACCTACCTGACGCCTTCGCTGGAGAAGGTGCTGGCCACCACCTACGGCATCATGGTGTACCAGGAGCAGGTGATGCAGACCGCCCAGGTGGTCTCCGGCTACAGCCTCGGCGGTGCCGACATGCTGCGCCGGGCCATGGGCAAGAAGAAGCCGGAAGAGATGGCCCTGCAGCGGACCATCTTCGTCGAGGGCGCCGGCAAGAACGGCATCGAAGAAGCCACCGCCAACGAAATCTTCGACTACATCGACAAGTTCGCCGGCTACGGCTTCAACAAGTCCCACGCCGCCGCCTATTCGCTGGTGGCCTATCACACGGCCTGGCTGAAGTGCCACCACCCGGCCTCCTTCGTCGCCGCCACCCTGTCGTCGGAAATGGCCGACACGGACAAGGTGCAGTTCTTCTTCGCCGACGGCAAGGCCATCGGCCTGACCTTCCTGGCGCCGGACATCAACTCCGGCGGCGTGCGCTTCCAGCCGGTGGATGCCAAGACCATCCGCTACGGCCTCGGTGCCATCAAGGGCACCGGCGAATCGGCGCTCTCCTGCATCCTCAAGGCACGCCAGGAGGGGGGCCCGTTCAAGGACCTGTTCGACTTCTGCAAGCGCATCGACAAGCGCGTCGTGAACCGCCGCGTGATCGAGGCCCTGATCCGCGCCGGCGCCTTCGACAGCATCGACAATCATCGCCACAAGCTCTTGGCCTCCGCCGGCATCGCCCTGGAAGCCGCCGAGCAGGCGGAACGCCACGCCCTGCAAAGCGGCCTGTTCGATTTCGGCGGCGGCGATGGCGGCGGCGAAACCCACTACGTGGACGTGCCGCGCTGGAGCGAGCGCGAGCAGTTGCTGAACGAAAAGCAGGCCCTGGGCTTTTTCCTCTCCGGCCATCCCTTCAACGCCTATCGGCCCGAGGTCGCCACCTTCGTCCGCCGCAACCTGTCGCAACTGCAGCCCCAGCGCGAGCCGGTAATGATGGCCGGGGTGGTGGTGTCCACCCGCACCCTGATGACCCGCCGCGGCAAGATGGCGGTGGTGATGCTGGACGACACCAGCACCCAGATCGAGATCACCGTCTTCAACGAGCTGTGGGACGCCGAGCGCGCCAAGATTCGCGAGGACGAATTGCTGATCGTCGAAGGCAAGGTGCAGGAGGACGCCTTCAGCGGCGGCCTGCGGGTCAGCGCCGAAAAGCTGATGACCCTGGCCGAGGCCCGCGGCCGCTTCGCCCGGCGCCTGCACCTGTCGCTCAATGGCCAGGCCAACGCCGGCCGCCTGAAGACGCTCCTCGACCCCTACCGCAACGGCCCCTGCCCAGTGCGCCTGGCCTATCGCAACGGCAATGCCCAGGCCGAGATGAGTTTGTCCGATGCCTGGCGGGTGCGCCTCGATGACGAATTGATCGCCGCCCTGAAGGACTGGCTGGCGCCGGAAAACGTGAAAGTAATCTACGGATGATCAAACTGATCGACAACGCCCTGCTCGACGCCGTCTGCGCCGAGGCCCAGGCCAGCCCCCGCGGTCGCAAGAACCGCAACTTCCACCCGCGCGACGACCATCCGGCCCACCGCCTGCTGAACGCCATCGAGCCCGGCAGTTACGTGCCGCCCCATCGGCACAACGATGCCAACAAGGACGAGACCATGCTGGTGTTGCGCGGGGCGCTGGGCCTGGTGGAGTTCGACACGGAAGGCCAGGTGCTGCGTGCCTCACGCCTGACGCCTGCCGGCCCGCTGCTCGGCTGCGACATCCCCCACGGCACGTATCACAGCGTGCTGGCCCTGGAGCCGGGCACCCTGTTCCTCGAAGCCAAGGGCGGCCCCTATGCGCCGCTCACCGCGGAAGAGCAAGCCACCTGGGCGCCGCGTGAAAACGAGTCCGGCGCCGAGGACTACTATCGCCGCCTGGTGGCTCTGTTCGACTGATCAGGGCCCGTCCAGCGGCAGTTCCTCGCCGCCGCCGGGCAGCCATTTTTCCAGCGCTGCCGCCAGGGTTTGCATGATCAGCGGCTTGGGCAGATGGGCGTTCATGCCGGAGGCCAGCGAGCGCTCCTCGTCGCCGGCCATGGCGTTGGCGGTGACGGCGATGATCGGGGTTTCGACGCCGCGCCGGCGCAGTTCGCGGGTCGCCTCGTAGCCGTCCATCAGCGGCATCAGGCAATCCATCAGGATCAGGTCGTAGGGCTGGGCGGCGACCTTGGCGACGGCCTGCTCGCCGTTTTCCGCCAGGTCCACATCGGCATAACCGAGCTTGCGCAGCATCGCCAGCGCCACCATCTGGTTGGTGCGGTTGTCCTCGGCGAGCAGCAGCCGCGTCGTGCGGCGGCGCGCCTCTGCGATGGAATGCCGCGTCACCAGCGGCGCTGCCGTTGCCGCCGCATC
>DATDMT010000080.1:0-6031 GCA_036518635.1 Rhodocyclaceae bacterium
CGGGTGGCCTTCGTCGACGCAGACCATCAGTTGATCGTCGCCGGTGGCGGCCAGAACGAAGGGGTAGCGGCGGATGAAGGCCGGCACGTAGCGGCCCTCCCAGCGGCTGTCGTCGCGCAGGCAGAGATTCTCGTCCTTGCGCAGGCCAAGCAGCGCCACCGGCACCGGGGTGCCGCCGGTCTTGCCGGCGAAGACGATGGGGAATTCCTTGGCGGCTTCGAAGAATTCGACGGTCGCCAGGGGGACCGAGTTGGTGCCGCGGGTGAAGCTGAAGTCCTTCAGCGTGCCGATCTTCAAGGCCCGGTGCTTGTCCTTGTCGATGGCGATGATCTTTTTGTAGAACAGCAATTCGGACATGGTTGGCTTACTCCGTTGAGGAGGGTTCGTTCTTGTTGCGCATGAAGTCCGCCAGATCGGAGAGCGCCTTCATGATCGCAGCGCGCAGGCTGGCGTCTTCCAAGCGTTCGTCCAGCGTGGTCTGCATGCACATCAACCACTGGTCGCGCTCCTGGGCGCCGATGGCGAAGGGCATGTGGCGGGCGCGCAGGCGCGGATGGCCAAAGCGCTCGATGTACAGATTGGGGCCGCCGAGGTAGCCGGAGAGATACCAGAACAGCTTGTCGGCAGAGCCGGACAGATTCTCGGGGTGGAGCTTGCGGATCTCGTAGGCCTCGGGCAGGGTGTCCATCAGTTCGTAGAAACGGTCCACGATGGCGCGCACCCCGGCCTCGCCGCCGACCCGCTCGTAGACGGTGGGGGAAGTGGTTTCGCTCATGATGCGGGAATCCTAACACGGGCCAGCAGGCCGCCTCCCGGGTTCGCCAGCAGGTCCAGTTGGCCGCCGTGCTGGCGGGCGATGCGCTCGACGATGGCGAGGCCGAGGCCGGCCCCGTTGGCGTCGCTGCGGGCCGCTTCGAGACGGGTGAAGGGGCGCTTCAGGCGCTCCACCTCGGCGGCGGGAATACCCGGCCCCCGGTCGGCCACCTCGATCCGGATTTCATTGCCCTGGCGCTGCAAGCTCAGCGCAATCGGCTGCTCGCGGCCGGCGTAGCGCAGGGCGTTTTCAATCAGGTTGGAGATGGCGCGGCGCAGGGCCTTGGGCCGCAGCGGCAGCGGGCCTACATCATCCAGGGCCGCCGTCAGCGGGTCGCCACGGCGTTGCACCTGTTCCGCCAGATCGGCCAACAGGGCGCGCAGGTCCTGGGGTTCCGGTGGTTCGCCGCTGTTGCCGCGGGCGAAGTCGAGAAATTGACCGATGGTGCGATCCATCTCGTCCACGTCGGATTCCATCGCCGCCAGCATTTCGCTATCGCTGACCGAGAGTTCCATCGCCATCCGCAGTCGTGCCAGCGGAGTGCGCAGATCGTGGGAAACCCCCGCCAGGATCAGTGCCCGGTCCTGTTCCACCTGAGCCAGGTCGGCGGTCATCTGGTTGAAGGCGCTGGCGACGGTGGCCAGTTCCTCGGGGCCGCTGACCGTCAGCGGCGCCGGCTGCTGGCCGGTGCCCAGGCTGCGGGCGGCGGTGGCCAGATCGCGCAGCGGCCGGGTCAGGCGGCGGACGAACACCGCCGCCGCGGCGAAGGCGATGGCTGCGGCCAGGGCACCCCAGCCCAGCCATTGCAGGGAGTGGGAGCGGTTCAGGCGTTCCGAGGGCAGGGCGATCCAGTAGGCGTCGCCCTCGATCAGCACCCGCAGGAAGATCGCCCGCTCGCCGTTGTGCTCCAATGCCAGATGGGTTTCCGCTCCCTGCGCCGCCTGCAGGTGCTGCTCGACGCGACGCAGGAAATCGTCGTCGGGGGGCGGCGGCAGGGGCTCGTTGTCCTCCGCCACGTAGATGCGGATGCCTTCGCTGCGCGACAGTTCGCCGAGCAGGGCGCCGCGCCGCGCCGGATCGGCGGCGACCACGGCGGAGCGGGTCAGGTTGGCGACGCTGGACAGTAGCTGGGCGAAATTGCGCGCCCGCGGCTCCCGGTCGGAAAAGGTGAAGATCGCCCCCCAGGTCAGGGCCGACAGGGTCATCGCCAGGGCCAGCAGCAGGAACAGGCGCGAGAGCAGGGTGCGGCCCATGGCTGGCCCCGTCAGTCGGGGATGAAGACGTAGCCGAAGCCGCGGACGGTCTGGATGTATTTCGGCAGCGCCGGGTCGTCTTCCACCAGCTTGCGCAGGCGCGAGATCTGCACGTCGATGGCCCGGTCGAAGACGCCGTGCTCGCGGCCCCGGGCCAGTTCGGACAGGCGGTCGCGGGACAGGGGCTGGCGCGGATGGGTGACCAGCACGTTGAGCAGGGCGAACTCGCCGGTGGTCAGCGGCTGGGTGCTGCCGTTACGACTCAGGGTGCGCCGTCCCAGGTCCACCTCGCAGCCGCCGAAGCTGACGCTCTCCGGCATTTCCGCCGGGGCGCCGGGTACGCTGCTGGTCTTGCGCCGCAGTACGGCGTTGATCCGCGCCACCAGCTCGCGGGGATTGAAGGGTTTCGGCAGGTAGTCGTCGGCGCCCATTTCCAGGCCGACGATGCGGTCCACCTCGTCGCCCTTGGCGGTCAGCATGATGATCGGCAGATCGTTGCCGCCACCGCGCAGGCGGCGGCACACGGCCAGTCCGTCTTCGCCGGGCATCATCAGGTCCAGTACCAGCAGGTCGGCATGTTCGCGGGCCAGCGCCCGGTCCATGCTCTCGGCGTTTTCCACGGCACGGGGGCTGAAGCCCTGTTCGCGCAGGTAACGCTCCAGCAGTTGGCGGAGGCGGGCGTCGTCGTCGACGATCAGGATGCGGGGGGCTCGATCACTCATGGCGAGGCAGCATAGCCGAGAAGAAAAGCGGTTGGCGTGAAGACCTTACATACGGTAACAAAGCCGGCCCATTTTGCCATGCAGGGCTTACGCGCTCTGGGCACAATGCGAGGCGTCAACAAGTCCGAAGCCCGCCATGTCCCCGCAACGCCTCACCTTCCTGCTGTCCGCCTGTAGCGTCCTGAGCCTGATGGCTCCGGCGGCGCGGGCGGCCATCGGCGATCCGCCCTTGCCGTTGCGGCCGCTGCTGGATGAGCTGGGCGGCGAGGCCCAGCGCGCCCGTGAGCTGGGCGCCGAGTTGCCGCTGCGCCCTGCGTTGTGGGCCGAGTTGAGCCCCGAGCAGCGCGAGCAGTTGCGGCGCCAGATTCGCGACCAATTTCAGCATGCGTCGCCCGAAGAGCGGCAGAAACTGCGCGAAGAAAAGCGCGAGCAGTTCGAGCGGATGTCGCCGGAAGAAAAACAGCAGATGCGCCAGCAACTGCGTGAGCGTTTCGAACGCATGCCGCCGGAAGAGCGCGAGGCACGGCGGCAACGTTGGGAGGAACGGCGCGAACCGGGCGGTGGTGAAGGTCCACGGCGCGGCTCGCCGGGTCGTTAGCCCTCGGCTTCCAGATCGCGACCGCGGGTCTCCGGCAGGTAGAGCAGGCCGATCAGCGTCGCCATCAGCAGCAGTCCCGCCGGGTACCACAGGCCCAACAGCGGGTCGCCGGCCTTGCTGGCAATCCAGGTCACCATGAAGGGCGACAGCCCGCCAATCCAACCCGCCGCCAGGTTGTGCGGCAGGCCCACCGCGGTATAGCGGGTGCGGGTCGGAAACAGTTCCGCCAGCAGCGCCGTTTGCGGCCCGGTGACGCAGGCCAGGGCCAGCACCAACAGCAGCAGCAGCGCCAGGACGATGGCTGGGTTGGCGGCGAAGGCGCGCAGGCCGGCGAACACCGGCAGCAGTGCCAGGGTGCCGAGAGCCAGCCCGACCAGCACTACCGGGCGGCGCCCGATCCGGTCGGAGAGATGGCCGCAAACGAAGGTCAGCGGGAACAGGGCCAGGGTCGCCGCCATGGTCAGGCGCCCGGCCAATACCGGCTCCATGCCCAGGGTGCTGCGCAGGAAGACCCCCGCATACACCTGGGAGCAGAAGAACAACAGCGAGCCGCCGGCCGAGACGCAGCAGAACAGCAGGGCCATGTGGCCGAGGGTGCGCCGGTCGGCCAGGCAGTCGGCGAGCGGAGTCGTCGTCAGCCGGCGCTGATCGCGGATCTGCTGGAACACTGGCGACTCGTGCAGGGCGAAGCGGGCGCGGGCGGAGATCGCCAGCAGCACGGCGGAGAGCAGGAAGGGTACGCGCCAGCCCCAGGCGGCGAATTCGTCGGCGCTGAGCCAGGCTTGGAGGCCCACCACCTGGGCGGTGGAGGCGAGGATGCCGAGGCCGCCCATCCATTGCAGCACGCTGGTCCAGGCGCCGCGCCGGCCCGCCGGGGCGTGCTCGGCCAGATAGACGTTGGCGCCGCCGATCTCGCCGCCCATGGCCAGGCCCTGCAGCACCCGCAGCGTCACCAGCGCCGCCGAGGCACCGAGGCCCCATTGGGCATAGGTCGGCAGCAGGCCGACGCCGAAGGTCGCCACGCCCATCAGGGCGATGGTGGCGATAAACACCGCGCGGCGGCCGTGGCGGTCGCCCAGGGAGCCGAAGATCGCAGCGCCGAGGGGGCGTACCACCATGCCGACGCCGAAGGTGGCGAGGCTGGCGAGGAGGCCCGCCACCGGGTCGTCAGGGGGAAAGAACAGCTTGCCGAAGTGGGTCGCCAGGGTGGCGAAGGTGAGGAAGTCGTACCACTCGATGAAGGTGCCGAAGCAGGCGGCCAGGGCCACCTTGCGGTAGCGGCGGCCATAGTCAGATTGGTCGGATTGCATGGGGCGGGATTATCGCCGTTGCGACGGTTAAAATCCGCGGGTGAATCTGCTTGCCCTCGAAACCTCCACCCGCCTCTTGTCTGTCGCCCTCTGGCGCGACGGCGAAATCACCGGCCGCAGCGAAGTGCTGCCCAACGGCGGCTCCGACCGGCTGTTGCCCTGGGTCCATCAACTGCTGGCGGAAGCCGGGCTGAAGCTCGGCCAACTCGACGGCATCGCCTTCGGCGCCGGCCCCGGCGGTTTTACCGGCCTGCGCCTGTCCTGCGGCGTTGCCCAGGGCCTGGCCTGGGGCGCCGACCTGCCGGTGCTTGCCGTCGGCAGCCTGGAAGCCCTGGCCCTGGAGGCCGCTGCGCCCCGCATCTATGCCTGCCTCGATGCGCGGATGAACGAGGTGTATAGCGCCGCCTACGAATTGGTCGATGGGGTGCCCCAGGCGGTGCTGCCGCCGTCGGTCACGCCGCCCGACGCGGCGCCGCTGCCCCCGGTCGGCGACTGGCTCGGCGCCGGCGATGGGTTCTCCAGTTACGCTGAGGCCCTGACCCAACGTCTGGGCCTCGCCACCGTTCGCGCCGATCTGCTGCCCACCGCGGCCGCCGTCGCCCGTCTGGCGGCGCCGCGTCTGGCCCGCGGCGAAGGTGTTGCCGCCGTGGCCGCCCAGCCACTCTATGTCCGCGACAAGGTGGCCCTGACCACCGCCGAGCGCCTGGCCAGGGGCGGTGTGCGCTGATGGACTATCGAGCTATGGCCGAGACCGACCTGGATGCCGTGGCCGCTGCCGAGCAGCGCATCTACCCATTCCCCTGGACCCGCGGCAACTTCGCCGACTCCCTGCGTGCCGGCGACGCCGCCTGGCTGGGCGAGGAGGGCGGGGCCTTGAGCGCCTACGGCGTCGTCACCGTCACCCTAGACGAGGCCCAGTTGCTGAATATCAGCGTCCTGCCCGAACTGCAGGGCCAGGGCCGCGGCCGCCGGATGCTGGCGCATCTGATGGACGATGCCCGCAGCCGCGGCGCGACGCGGATGTTTCTCGAAGTGCGGCCGACCAACGCCTCCGGTCGCGCCCTCTATCAAGGCGTTGGCTTCACCCTGGTGGGCCAGCGTCGCGACTATTACCCCGCCGTCGGTGGCGGCCGCGAGGACGCCCTGGTGATGGCCCTCGATCTATGAGCCTGCGCGACGCCATCCTCAAGGAGATGGGCCTTGGCCCGCTCTGGCGCCTGCGCCAGCCGGCGGCCATGCCAGAGGTGCAGACGCTCGAGCCGTCGATGCCCCCGTCTGTGCATGAACCGGAGCCCGCTGTGCTGGCTGCTGCCGAACCGCCTGCCCCCCGCAGT
>DATDMT010000081.1:0-23345 GCA_036518635.1 Rhodocyclaceae bacterium
CCTCGACGCCATCGTCGCCCGCGCCATGAGCAAGAAGCGCGAAGCGCGCTACGCCACCTGGGACGAGTTCGCCCACGATCTGGCGCAGGCCTTCCGCAACAAGCAGCTCACCGAACAGGCCGAAGACGTGCCGGACAGCGAAAAGTTCGAAACCCTGCGCGGCCTGGCCTTCTTCAAGGATTTCAGCGACGTCGAGATCTGGGAAGTGGTGCGCTTCTCGCGCTGGGAAAGCATTGCCGCCGACACCGTGGTGATGAAGGACGGCGAGCCCGGCGAATACTTCTGCTTCCTGGTGGAAGGCGAGATGAAGGTCAGCAAGCGCAACCGCACCCTGGGCCTGCTGATGCCCGGCGACGTGTTCGGCGAAATGGCCGTCATCAGCCGCGCCAACCGGGTGCGCGGCGCCAACGTCGCCACCCAGACCAACTGCCGCATCATGAGCATCAAGGCCGACGCCCTGCGCCACGCCTCGGATGCCTGCCGGGTGCACTTCTACCAGGGCTTCCTCGAGGTGCTGAGCAAGCGCCTGGCCCAGTCCAACGCGCGGCTCGCGACGGCCTGAGGGCCTTGCGATGCAAGCCGATTTCGCCGCCCTCTTCCGCGCCGCCGCCGACGGCGCAACCGTGGGCGGCGCCCGCAGCGTCTCTGGCGGCTCTATCCACGCCGCCTGGCGGGTGGACACCAGCGCCGGCCCGCTGTTCGTCAAACTCAACGACGCCGAATGCGCGCCGCTGTTCACCGCCGAAGCGGCCGGATTGCAGCGCCTGGCCGAAACTCAGACAGTGCGCGTGCCGGCGGTGCGCGGCAGCGGCACCGAAGGCGATCGCGCCTGGCTGGCCCTGGAGTGGCTCGACCTGCAGCCGCTGGATCGCGATGGCGGCGGCCGCCTCGGCGAACAACTGGCGGCCCTGCATCGGATCAGCTCAGACCACTTCGGCCTCGACCACGACAACCACATCGGCCTCACGCCCCAGCTCAACGCGCCCCACGCCGACTGGCCCTGGTTCTTCGCCCATCGCCGGCTGCAACCGCAACTGGAACTGGCGCGCAGCAAGGGCCTGGAGCGAGAGACGGTGGAGCGCGGCCTGAAGCTGGTGGAAAAACTCGCCGGCATCTTCGTCGGCCGCCGCATCGTCCCTGCCCTGATCCACGGCGATCTCTGGTCCGGCAACGCGGCGATGCTGGCCGACGGCACGCCGGTGATCTTCGACCCGGCGATCCACTTTGCCGACCGGGAAGCCGATCTGGCCATGGCCGAACTTTTCGGCGGCTTCCCCGCCAGCTTCTACGCCGCCTACCGCCGCGCCGCACCGCTGGCCGAGGGCTACGAACAGCGCAAAGCCCTCTACAACCTGTATCACATGCTCAACCACTACAACCTGTTCGGCGCCTCGTATCTCGGGCAGGTCAAGCGGATGATCGACGGGCTGACGGCGGCGCTGCGCTGAGGGTTCACGGCCGCCCGGTCACCCTAGTGAAAGTCATCCAGCCTCAGAAAAACGCCAAGAACCCGTCGGCAAAAAATACGAGTCCGACCAGCCCAACGGGAATTGCAGTCCACCAGACCTTTTTCATCTTCAGCAGGCCGGCGATTGAATTCAGCAGAATCGCCACCTGAAGGAATATCACCGCCAGACCAAACGGGCGGCCGTGACTCTTGGCTTCGTCGCGCATCTTTTCAAGCTCATGGGCCTTGGCCTCGATTTCCTTCTTCTCCTGACCGTAGCGGGCGACTTGCTTTTCGTAGTCGGCGATCTTGTCCTCATAAGCTTTACCGGCCGGATTGCCATGGGGAAGCGCCATCGCCTGCAAGCGGAATTGCACGATCTGGACTTCATACAGATGCTGCTTCGTGCTCTTGGCCTGGTAGAAGGCCCACTGATCCGACGCCAATGCCTGGCTGATCACGCTCTGCGTCGAGAATGACCCGCCCTTGAAGGTGGAAAGCGTCGCACACACGGCAAGAATGACGGTAGCCAGCGACATCCAGTTGAGCCAGGGGTCTTTCTTCTCTTCAGCCATGCGCGGTCCTCATCGAAAGTTGTTGTGGCACTTAGAACCCCTAACAGAATGAAACGCGTGATGCGTTGCGGCCAGGGCGGGATGGATGCAAGGCGAAGGGTGCCGGCAATGGTGGTTCCATTGCCAAACCCGACAACGCCGCAGACGCCCGCCCTGACCGCAACCCTGCGGGGCGTCGGCATTTGGGCGCATTGCGGCGTTGTGCCGGCTTGCTTGGGTAAGGCCCAAGCGGCGCCGTCAAGCCTTGCACTGCATCCCAAATGCCATAGCCGCACACGTGTTTCATTCTGTTAGGGGTTCTTAGCCAGCGCAGCATAGTGTAGCCGCGCCCGGCCCGCCCTCCTTGGCGCGCGGCGGCAAGCCCCATCGCTGCCCAATATTTTCCCATTTCATTGGGTAAAGATGACAAGGACAGCACCAAAGGCAAGGCAGCGCCGAACTGAATTCCACGCTCGGCTTTACCCGGGAATCCAGTGGAGGATAATGGCCCCAGCAGACAGCGGGTCTTGCAGACACCTTGGCGACTGGCGCTTACCGCCGCGAGGTGGCTAGCGCGGGCAACGCTGCAGAAGAAAAACAGAGGACAACAGCGTGACACCAGGTAACAAGCCGTTCTTCCTGCTGGCGGAGAACGCGCAGGATGCAATCTTCGTCAGCAGCCAGGGCCGCTTCGCCTATCTGAACCCGGCCGCCCTGGCGCTGTTCGCCGCCCCCTCCGCCGCAACGCTGCTCGGCCGGGAAATCGGCGCGCAGGCGACGCTGGCCGGTGATCAACGCATCGCCGATCACCTCGCCCCGGAAGCGCAGCTAGCGGGGCCGCTGGCCGCCCAACTCCGCCGCTGCGACGGCGAGGAAATCAGCGCCACGCTGTTCACCATCCCCGCCTGGGACGGCGACCCGCAAACCACCCTGGTGCTCGCCCGGCCGGCGGCGGACAAGCTGGGCAGCGACTGGCGCTTCCTGCGCCACGTGCTCGACGCCAGCCCCAACATGATTTTCGTCAAGGACCGCCAGGGCCGCTTCCTGCTCGCCAACCGGGCGCTAGCGGGGGCTTACGACCTTCCGGTGGCGGCCGTCGAAGGCCGCTCGAATGCCGAGTTGCACGGCAATGCGGAAGAGGTGGAAGCCTTCCTGCGCGACGACCGCGAAGTGATGGATACGCGCCAGGGCAAGCTGATCGTCGAGGAACCGGTGACCTATGCCGACGGCTCGGTGCATTGGTACAGCACCACCAAGACGCCGCTGCTGGACGGCGACGGCCCCTGCAACAGGGTGCTCGGCATCGCCACCAACATCGACGAACTTAAGCGCGTCCAGGAGAACCTGCAGAACAACCAGAATCTGCTGGCGTCGATCATCGACAACACCACAGCAGTGATCTTCGTCAAGGACACCGAAGGCCGCTACTTGCGGATCAACCGGCGCTACAGCGAGCTGCACCATGTCAGCGAGGACGAGGTGCGCGGCCTCACCGACTTCGACATCTTTCCCGCCGCGGTGGCCGACGCCGTCCGCGCCGCCGACCGCCAGGTGCTGAGCACGGGCTGCGCCCAGACCTTCGAGGAGAGCATTCCGCATGACGACGGCCCCCACACCATGCTGTCGCTCAAGGTGCCGGTGCGCGATGCGGCCGGCAACGTATATGCGGTTTGCGGCATCGCCACCGACATCACCGAACGCAAGCGCGCCGAAGCTGCCATCAAGGCACTCAATCAAACCCTTGAACAGAGAGTCGTCGAGCGCACCGCGGAGTTGCAGGCCAAGGAAGAGCAGCTACGCTCGGTCCTGGCGTTGAACGAAAGCATCCTGATGAACAGCGGCGCCGGGGTGCTGGCCTATCACGGGGACGGGCATTGCGTGCTGGCCAATCTGGCTGCCGCCAGCCTGATCGGCGGCAGCCGCGAACAGTTGCTGTTACAGAACTTCCACGACATCCCCTCCTGGCGCGACTCGGGATTGCACGCTGCAGCGGAACATGCGCTGACGGGCGGCGGCCCGGTGGAACTGGAAGCCCGGTTCACCAGCAGCTTCGGCCGCGAGCTCTGGGTGGCAGCCCAGTTTTCACCCTTCGCCAGCCAGGGCGAACCCCATGTGCTGCTGTTGCTGCATGACGTCACCGTCAGGCGCCAGGCTGCCGAAGCATTGGCCAAGCGCGAGCGTGAATTTCGCACCTTGGCCGACAACGTGCCGGACAACATCGCTCGCTGGGATTCCGACGGCCGACTGATCTATCTGAACAAGACCCTGGAGCAAACGCTAGGCGTACGCGCAGAGGATGTAATCGGCAAGGAACCCCGGCAACACGCGCCCGACGACCGTTACGATGCCTTGACGACGGCAGTCAGGCAGGTTGCCGCCAGCGGCCGGGGCACCGACTTCGATCAGCGGGTGCCCGGTCCGGAGGGTCGCACCCTCTATCACCTGATCCGCATCGTGCCGGAATTCGATGAGGACGGCAGCGTCACCAGTGTGCTCGGTGTCGGCCGCGACCTGACCCAGCAGAAGGAGACCGAAGAGGCATTGCGCCTGGCGGCCAGCGTCTTCCACAACTCGGCGGAAGGCGTCCTCATCACCGATGCCGCCGGCATCATCCTCTCGGTCAACCCGGCCTTCAGCGAGATTACCGGCTATGGCGAGGCCGAGGTGTTGGGCAAGAAGCCCAGCCTGTTGCGCTCCGACCACCACGGCACGGATTTTTACCGGGCGATGTGGGACAGCCTGACCCGGGATGGGCGCTGGCAGGGCGAAATCTGGAACCGGCGCAAGAGCGGCGACACCTATCTGGAATGGCTGACCATCAATCGCATCGACGACCGCGACGGCACGCCGGTGCGCTACGTTTCGGTATTCCACGACGTCACCGAAATGCGCCGCAAGGACGAGCGCATCCGCCACATGGCTTTCCACGACGCGCTGACCGGGCTGCCCAACCGCACCCTGCTGCTGGATCGGCTGGAGCACGCCGTCGCCCGCGCCAAGCGCGAAGGCGGCCGGCTGTCGATCACCTTCATCGACCTGGACCGTTTCAAGGGCGTCAACGACACCCTCGGCCACGATATCGGCGACTTGCTGCTGCAGCAGGTGGCGCAACGCATCAAGGACCGCCTGCGCGCCGCGGACACCCTGGCGCGCATGGGCGGCGACGAGTTCGTGGTGCTGATGGAGGATCTCGGCGAGGCCGATCACTGCGCAACCCTGGCGCAGGATCTGATCGGCGAAATCGCGCAGCCGATGGCCTTGCGCGGGCATCCGATCGAAATCGGCGCCTCGATGGGCATGGCCTTCTACCCGGAAGACGGCGCCGACCCGCTGGAGCTGATGAAGCGCGCCGACATGGCGATGTATGCCGCCAAGGCCGCGGGGCGCAATACCTATCGCTTCTTCCAGCAGGAGATGCTCGACCGCACCAGCGCCCGGATGACCCTGGAAATGGAGTTGCGCCGCGCCATCACCAACGACGAGCTGGAACTGCACTACCAGCCCAAGGTCGCCCTGGCCAGCGGCAAGCTGCAGGGCGTCGAAGCCCTGGTGCGCTGGCGGCACCCGGCGCGGGGCTTGTTGGCGCCGGGGGAATTCATCCCCCTGGCCGAGGACAGCAACCTGATCCTCGACATCGGCGAATGGGTGCTGGATGCGGCCTGTTGCCAGGCCGCCCGCTGGCGCGAAGGCGGCCGCGAGATCAAGATCGCGGTGAATGTTTCGGCCAAGCAACTCGACGCCGGCAACCTGGTGGAGCGCATCGCCGCCCTGACCGAGCGCCACGGCATCACCCCGGCCGATCTGGAAATCGAATTGACCGAGAGCACGGTGATGGCCGATCCCCTGAGCGTGATCGGCGTGCTGACCCGTTTGCGCGAACTGGGCGTCAGCGTCGGCGTGGACGATTTCGGCACCGGCTACTCCAGCCTGGCCTACCTGCGCCGCTTGCCGATCGACGTGCTGAAGATCGACCGTTCATTCGTCATGGACGCCGATCGCGACGAGGAGGATGCGCAGATCGTCAAAACCATCCTCGCCCTCGGTCAGACGCTACGGCTCAAGGTCATTGCGGAAGGCATCGAAACCCGGCGCCAGGCGCAGTTGCTGCTGTCCCTCGGCTGCGACACGGCCCAGGGCTACCTGTTCTCGCACCCGCTGGAGGCCGACGGCCTGGAGCATTGGCTGGCGCAGAACGACCGGGGAAACACGGCATTCCCTGGGGCCAGCCTGTAGCGACCGGAGGCCGCGGAAGGCTGGCACTGACGCTGGGCTAGGGCAGTATCGACTGGGAACCACTGCAGCGGAGCTCACTAGGCGGCCGCCCAAGGGGGCGCGCCAACGTCCTATGTGGCCTACGCCTCCGCCTGAAAGTCGGTCAAGGCGCCGCGTTCGTCGGCGAAGGCGTCCCGAATCCTGATGACCTCCGGCAAGACGGTGTTCAAGGCGGCGACCAGGGCCGGATCGAAATGCTTTCCCGCTTCGGCATTGATGTATTCCATGGATGACTCCAGGGAATAGGCGGGCTTGTAGGGCCGCACCGACAGCAGCGCGTCGAGCACATCGGCGACGGCAACAATGCGTCCGGCCAGGGGAATCTCCTCTCCGGCCAAGCCAGCCGGGTAGCCACCGCCATCCCAGCGCTCGTGATGGGTCAACGCAATGAGGCGCGCCGCGGCAAGCAGATCGTCGTCGTGCTCGCCAATGATTTCCGCGCCCATGGCCGGATGGGTCTGCATGATTTCCCATTCCTCGGCGGTGAGCCTACCGGGCTTGCGCAGGATGTGGTCGGGGATACCCAGCTTGCCGACGTCATGCATCGGCGCGGTGGAGGAAAGGATATCCAGCGCCACCTCGCCAAGGCCGATGGCGGCGCCGATCAGGCGAGCGTATTGCGCCATGCGCAGCACGTGGTTGCCAGTCTCGTTGTCCTTGAATTCGGCCGCCCGGCCGAGGCGGCGGATGATCTGGCCGCGCGACTTAACCAGTTCGTGGGTGCGCTGGGCGACCATGCGTTCGAGTTCCCGCGCCTGATCGTACAGCGCCAGGTGCGTGCGCACGCGGGCCTCGACGATGGGCGGGCTGAAGGGCTTGACGATGTAGTCGACGGCACCGAGCGCAAGGCCGAAGCGCTCGTCCTCCATGCCGTCCATGGCGGTGACGAAGATGATCGGGATGCGGCGGCGGTCGGGGTTGGCCTTGATCCGCCGGCAGACCTCATGGCCCGAGAGCCCCGGCATCATCACGTCGAGCAGGATCAGGTCCGGCGGCGCGTCGGAATAAACGATATGCAACGCCTTCTCGCCGTTGTTGGCGACCTTGACGACGTATTCCGGCGCCAGGACGTTCTTCAGCAGGTCGATGTTTTCCGCGGTGTCATCCACCACCAGCACGGTCTGGCGGGCCCTGAGATCGATCATTGCAGTTTCTCCCTGCGCGCTTCTTTCCACCCAACGGCGCATGGCTTCAAAGTATCACATTCCGCGGCAGGCAATGATTATGCAACTTGACCAATGCCATTCGGGAATGCAAGCTAGGCTGCTCCGATTCCGGGCGTGTGAAGAATATGCTGCCTTTTCGCACCATGACGAGGACGTCGATCCGCTACAGCCTGCTGTGGCGGGCCTTCGCCATCGCAGCGCTGACGCTCGGCGTATTCGCCGCCACCTCCTATCGCTTCATCGTCGAACCGGCCGTCGACCATCTCGCCGAAGCGCAGATGGGCCAGACCGCCAGCGTGATGGAGGCCCGCGTGCGCCGGCTGCTGAGCTCGGTCGAAGTCACCCTGCGCACCAGCCGTAGCTGGGGTGCCGCGGGCCAATTGAACCTGAACGAACTCCGCCGCTTCAACGAATTCTTCATCCCGGTGGTCGAGCAGCACCCCGAAGTCTCCTCGGCGATCTTCGCTCACGAGTCGGGGCGGGAAGTCTTTCTGCTCCTCAGGCCGGACGGCAAATGGGCCACCCGCATCAGCGATCCGGGCCACTGGGGCAAGCAGACCTTCTGGATCACCTGGGGGCCGGATCATGCCGCCGTCGAGGCGGTGGAAATGCGCGAAGGCGGCTACGACGCGCGCAGCCGCCCCTGGTTCGTCGGCGCCATGGCCATGGCCAAGGACCAGGACATCCACTGGACCGCGCCTTACGTCTTCTTCACTACCAAGGAGCCGGGCATCACCGCCGCCAGCCGCTGGACGGCGCCGGACGGCAGCCGCTACGTCATCGCCCACGATGTGCGCCTGCTCGACCTATCCCATTTCACGCGCCAGCTCACCGCCGGGCGCAATGGGGTCGGCGTCCTCCTCGACGACAAAGGCCTGGTGGTCGGCGTGCCGCGCGACCCGCGCTTCGAGAGCGACGACGCCATCAAGCAGGCGGTGCTGCAACCCCTGGAACAACTCGGCCTGCCAGCCTTGACCACCGGCTTCCGCCGCTGGGTCGAGAACGGCCGCCGCGAAGACGAACTCGACACGGCGCCGACGGCGGGCGGCGAATGGTTTTTTCGTTTCCGCCGTCTGACCATAGGCCAACAGTCGTTCTGGCTGGGCGTGTTTGCACCGCGTGAGGACTTTGTGCCCTTGGGCAAGGAACAAGTGGCACTGCTGGCGCTGCTGGCGCTGGGCACGCTCGCAATGGCATCCCTGGTAACCCTGCCGATCGCCCGCCGCTTCGCCGCGCCCTTGGAACGCCTGGCGCAGGAGAGCGTGCGCATCGGCCGCATGGACTTGATCGAACCGGTGCAGGTACCTTCGGGCTTGAAGGAGATCGCCGAGCTGGCTGCCGCCCAAGAGGCGATGCGCGAGGCGCTGCTTCAATCCACGCGGCGCTTGGAGGAAGCCAACGCCACGCTGGAAGCCAAGGTGGCGGAGCGCACTGCGGCATTGAAGGCGGTCAGCGACGAGCAGACGGCGATCTTCGAATCGGCGGGATTGGGCATCGCGGTGGTCAGCAATCGCTGCTTCGTGCGCTGCAATACCCGCTGCGCCGAATTGCTGGGCCGTACACGAGCAGAGATCGAAGGCCAAAGTGCGCGCCTGCTGTTCGTCCACCAGGCGGATTACGACCGGGTCGGCCGCGAGGCCTATCCCGTCATCGGCGCCGGCGGCACCTATCAGGCGGACTGGGAGTTCCGCCGCGGCGAGAGCGACACCTTCTGGTGCCGCCAGTCGGGGCGGGCGATCGACCCGGCCCGCCCGAACGAAGGCTCGGTCTGGGTCTTCGAGGACATCACCGAGCGACGCAATTGGGAAGCACGCCTGCGCGAAGCCGAGGAGCGTCTGCGCGCTCTCACCGACGCCATCCCGGTGGCGGTGTTCGAACTCAACGCCGAGGACGACTGGTTCTGGTTCAGCTTCATGGGCCCGCAGGTGCGCGAGGTGCTCGGCATCGTCGCCGCAGAGCTGCTGGCCGACGGCCAGCGCCTCTACGACGCGGTGCTGCCGGACGACCGCGAGCCCCTGGCGCGCGCGATCCGCGAGGGCATCGAGTGGAACATGAACTTCTCCACGCGCTTCCGCCTGACGTCGGCGGACGCCAACTACGACACGCGCTGGGTGCAGATGGAGGCGCTGCCCATCGCCGGCAACGCCAAGGGCAGCGTTTGGGCGGGCTTCTTCCAGGACGTCACCACCGCCAAGCAGGCCGAAGCGGCGCTGACGCGGGCCAAGGAAATGGCCGAGGGCGCCACGCGCATGAAGTCGGATTTTCTCGCCAACATGAGCCATGAAATCCGCACGCCGATGAATGCCATCATCGGCATGTCGCATCTGGCGCTGAAGACCGAACTAACGCCGCGCCAGCGCGACTACGTGAAAAAAATCCAGGGCGCCGGCCAGCACCTCTTGGGCATCATCAACGACATCCTCGACTTCTCCAAGATCGAGGCCGGCAAGCTGACGGTCGAACGCACCGACTTCGATCTCGAGAAGCTGCTCGACAACCTCGCCAACCTGCTCGCCGAAAAGGTCGGCGACAAGGGCCTGGAGCTGGTCTTCGACATCGCCGCCGACGTGCCGCGCAACCTGGTCGGCGACTCGCTGCGCCTGGGCCAGATCCTGATCAACTACGCCAACAACGCGGTGAAATTCACCGAGCAGGGCGAAATCGACATCGTCGCCCGCGTCAAGGAACGCAGCGCCGATGAAGTGTTGTTGCATTTCGCCGTGCGCGATACCGGCATCGGCCTCACCGCAGAGCAGGCCGGGCGCTTGTTCCAAAGCTTCCAGCAGGCCGACGCCTCGACGACGCGCAAGTACGGCGGCACCGGTCTCGGCCTGGCGATCTCGCGCCGGCTCGCCGAGTTGATGGACGGCGAGGTCGGCGTGGACAGCGAGTACGGCAAGGGCAGCACCTTCTGGTTCACGGCGCGGCTCGGCGTCGGTGCGCCGAAGGAACGCCTGCTGCTGCCGGAGCCCGACTTGCGTGGCTGCCGCGTACTGGTGGTTGACGACAACGACAATGCGCGCCTGGTGCTTGGCGACATCCTCGCCGGCATGAGCTTCCGCATCGGCGCCGTCGCCGCGGGTCCGGCGGCGCTCGAGGAAATCCGCAGCGCGGCGGCGGCCGGCGACCCCTACCGCATCGTCTTCCTCGACTGGCGCATGCCGGGCATGGATGGCTTCGAAGTCGCCCGCCGCATCGGCGCCCTCGGCGTCGAGCCCTTGCCGCGCCTGGTCATGGTCACCGCCCACGGCCGTGAGGAAGTGTTCCAGCAAGCGACTGCGGCCGGCATCGAGGACGTGCTGGTGAAGCCGGTGACGCCTTCGGTCCTCTTCGACACCGCCATGCGCGTACTCGGGCAGGCGCCGGCGCAGCCGCGCGAGGCCGCCGGCGCGCCCTCGCTGCTGCTGGAGAGCCTGGCCGCGATCCGTGGTGCCCGCGTGCTGCTGGTCGAGGACAACGACCTCAACCAGCAGGTTGCCAGCGAGCTGCTCGCCGACGCCGGCTTCCTGATCGACATCGCAGAGGACGGCCGCATCGCCGTGGACAAAGCACTCAATGGCGACTATGACATCATCTTCATGGACATGCAGATGCCGGTGCTCGACGGTATCGAGGCGACGCGCGAGATTCGCGCCCGCGGCGGCCGCGAGGCGCTGCCCATCGTCGCCATGACCGCCAACGCCATGCAACAGGACCAGGAGCGCTGCCTCGCCGCTGGCATGGACGACTTTCTCACCAAACCGATCGCGCCGGAGCGCCTGTGGGCGGCGCTGCTGAAATGGGTCAAGCCGCGCCCGGGGGCCGCTGCCGTGTTCGTCGCACCGCCACCACCGGTCGCCGACGCCGAACCGCCGATCGAGATACCGGGACTCGACGTCGCCGGCGGCTTGCGCCGGGTGCTCGGCAAGCAGACGCTTTACATCGCCATGTTGCGCAAGTTCGGCGCCGGCCAGGCGCATACGGTCGCCGCCATCCGCACGGCGCTCGACGACGGCGATGGCGCCGTCGCCGAGCGCCTCGCCCATACCGTCCGCGGCGTCGCCGGCAATATCGGCGCCGCCGAAGTGCAGGCCCGCGCCGCGACGCTGGAGACGGCGCTGCGGGAAAAGCAGCCACGCCACCGCATCGACGAACTGCTGGCCGCGCTCGACGCGCCGCTTTCCGCGCTGCTGGCGATCCTCGGCGAACGGCTGCCGCCCGAGGCGGCTCAACGGCCGCTGGCCGCCGCCGACCCGGCACGGCTCGCCGCCGTGTGCGCACGGCTGGTCGCACTGCTGGCGGAGGACGACGCCGAAGCCACCGACGTCGCCGAAGCGAACGCCGACCTGCTGTGCGCCGCTTTCCCCGATCACTACCGGCGCATCGACAGCGCCATCCGCAGCTTCGATTTCGACGTCGCGCTGGCCGCACTCAAAGAGGCCATGGCGCAACACCCCATTTCCGTTTAGGGAGAGCGCATCGATGGACGCACTGAACTTCGCCGATAAGGCCACACTGCTAGTGGTGGACGACACGCCGGACAACCTCGCCTTGATGAGCGGCCTGCTCAAGGACGACTACAAGGTCAAAGTCGCCAGCAGCGGCGAGAAAGCGCTGAAGGTCGCCGCCAGTGAAACGCCGCCGGACTTGATCCTGCTAGACATCGTGATGCCCGGCCTGGACGGCTACGAAGTCTGCCGCCAACTCAAGGCCGACCCGCGCACGCGCGACATCCCGGTCATCTTCCTCACCGCGCGGACGCAGGAAGAAGACGAGAAGCGCGGCCTGGAGATGGGCGCGGTGGACTACATCACCAAGCCGATCAGCCCGCCCATCGTGCTCGCCCGCGTCCAGACCCACCTGAGCCTCAAGGCCACCGCCGACTTCCTGCGCGACAAGAACGATTTCCTCGAGCAGGAGGTCGCCCGGCGCACGCGCGAGGTGATGGCGATCCAGGACGTCACCATCCTGGCCATGGCCTCGCTGGCGGAAACGCGCGATTCCGATACCGGCAACCATATCCGCCGCACCCAGTTCTATGTCGAGGCGCTCGCCAGGAAGCTGCGCGATCATCCACGCTTCGAACGCCACCTCAACGATCAAGTCATCACCACGCTGTTCAAGTCGGCGCCGCTGCACGACATCGGCAAGGTCGGCATTCCCGACCGCATCCTGCTCAAGCCCGGCCGCTTCGTGCCCGAGGAGTTCGAGATCATGAAGACCCACACCACCCTGGGCCGCGAAGCCATCGAACACGCCGAGCAGGCGCTCGGCACTTCCGTCGAGTTCCTCACCACGGCCAAGGAGATCGCCTACTCGCACCAGGAAAAATGGGACGGCAGCGGCTACCCCGAGGGGCTGGCCGGCGAGGCCATCCCGATGTCGGCGCGGCTGATGGCGGTCGCCGACGTCTATGACGCGTTGATCAGCCGCCGCGTCTACAAGGACGGCATGCCCCACGAGGCCGCCGCCACCATCATCGCCGAAGGCCGCGGCAAACACTTCGACCCGGACATCGTCGATGCCTTTCTCGCCATCCAGGACAAGTTCCGCGCCATCGCCGCGCGCTTTTCCGACTCCGACGCCGATATGGCGCGCAAGAAGGATTACCTGAACATCTCCGGCGCGGAAGCGGCATAAGGAGATGGCCATGACAGAAAAGGCGCGCACCGTCCTCGTCGTGGACGATTTCGAGTCCATGCGCAAAGTCACCGCCGCGCAACTGCGCGACCTGGGCATCAACGACATCGTCACCGCCGCCAATGGCGCCGAGGCGCTGCGCATCCTCCAGCGGCAGCGGGTGGACCTGGTGCTTTCCGACTGGAACATGCCGGTAATGGACGGCCTGGCCTTCCTCAAGGCCTTGCGCGAGGAGGCGGCGCTCGCCCATCTGCCCTTCATCATGATCACCGCCGAGGCCGAGCGCCGCCGCGTCGATGAGGCCATCGCCTACGGCGTCAGCGACTTCCTGGTCAAGCCGTATACGGCGGCGCGGCTGATGTCGCGCATCGAGCGCGCCATCCGGCGCAAACCCGGCAGCCTGCGCCTGGGCAAGCCCGCCGCGGCGGCGGTCGAAACGCCGCCGCCGGCCAAGATCGAGCCGGGGCCGCCGACCATCCTCGTCGTCGACGACACGCCGGACAACCTCCAGCTCCTGGCCCGCCTGTTCAAGGACGATTACCGCGTGCGCATCGCCCACAACGGCGCCAAGGCGCTGGAAATCTGCTGCTCCGAGACGCCGCCCGACCTCGTGCTGCTCGACGTCATGATGCCCGGCATCGACGGCTTCGAGGTGCTGCAGCGCATGCGCGAACACCCCAACGCCGAGCACATCCCGGTGATCTTCGTCACCGCGCTGAGCGCCGACGAATCCCGCATCCGCGGCCTGGAACTGGGCGCCGTGGACTACGTGACCAAGCCGATCGACCCCGACATCCTGCAGGTGCGCGTGCGCAACTTCATGCGCTACGTCGAGCTGCACCGCCAATTGCAGGGCGACTACGATGCCATGCTGGAAGCGGCCCGCCTCAAAGAGGACGTCGAGCACATCACGCGCCACGACATGAAAGGCCCACTGGCCGGCGTCATCGGCCTGATCCGCGGGCTCGCCGGCGACGGCCAGTTCGGCCGCAAGCAGGTCGCGCAACTGCGGCTGGCAGAGGAGACCGCCCTCCAGTTGCTCGACATGATCAATCTGTCGTCGGAGCTGTACAAGATCGAAACCGGCCGTTTCCACCTGAAGGCCGCGCCAGTGCCGATCGGCGACATCCTGCGGCGCATCGTCGAAATCGCCCGCGCCACCTTCGCCGAAAAGCGGCTGGTAATCGCGGTGGACGTGGACCAGGAGGTCGGCACGCCGCTGCTGCAGGCGAAGGGCGACGCCCTGCTGTGTCATTCGCTGTTCCAGAACCTGGTCAAGAACGCCTGCGAGGCGGCGCCGGAGAACACCCGCGTCAGCGTCACGCTGCGCGACGGCGATCCGTTGCAGGTGGTGATAGAGACCAAGGGGGCCGTTCCCGAAGACATCCGCGAGCGCTTTTTCGACAAATTCGCCACCCACGGCAAGCAAGGTGGCACGGGCTTGGGCACCTACTCCGCCCGCTTGCTTGCCGAGGCCCAGGGCGGCCGGATTGCGCTGGACGTCTCCGACAGCGAGGATCGCACCTGCCTGACGGTGACTTTGCCCGGCCTGGCACCCGATGCCGGGTCCGCTTAGCGACCGCGCCGTGGAAATATCGGCAGCAGCGGCCGCTGCCTGCCCGCCAACCGCTTAGCCGAATCCGTTCTCGCAATTGGGGAAATTCCCTCGCTTGGTAATCGCGGGCGGCGGAAAAGTACGGGAGCCCCCGCCTTGCTGGTACCCGTTCAAGGGGGTCTCGACACGTTTTCCCAGGCAACCACGGGGCTTACCTGCTGCACTGCAACATTCTCACCAGAAAACCATCTTTTTGGTACGGATTTTGCAAAAAGGGTGGAATCGAATCCTCACTGCGACCACCGGCCATGCATCGACTGCAGCAACGCCCCGTGACGGACCGTCCCTTCGCCGCCCCCCATTTTCAAGCGGAGTGGGCGTGATCCCATTTGAAATTCATAGCCAGATTCTGGCCATGATGACCTGTGTCATCGCCCCCTTGTTGGCGATCGGCAATCTGATCGTCTGGCGCCAGACCCGGGATCAGACCGTGCTGTGGTGGGCGGCTGGCGACATGGCCATGATGGCGGCGGCCTCGATGGCCCTGCTGCCCCAGCTCCCCGGCGACGATGTCGCCAGTTACGCCCTGATGGCGCTGGCGCCCTGCGGCTTCTGGTGCGGCATTCGCTATTTCCTGCGGCAGGCGCCCAAGCACACGCCCTCGGCATGGGCCATGGCAGCACTGGCGCTCCTGCTGTCGACCATGGCGGCGATCTGGCTGGCGCGCAGCGAGGGCAACTCGCTGGCCCTGATGGCCATTGCCACCGTCTCGGCCGCTTGCGCCTATGAACTGCTGGGCCGCCAGCACAGCCTGGCCAAGGGCGCCAGCCGCTTCGTCGGCGCCCTGTTTGCGTTCAATGCGCTGTTCTTCTTCGCCCTCGCCTACCTGCTGGCCGTCGCCAACCCGAATGCCGGCGCGGTCTTGCGGCCGCTGCAACTGGCGATCTCGGCGGAAAGCCTGATCCTGTTGATCGGCTGGAACTTCGGCGTGGTGATGATGGCAATGCAGCGCTATCTCGGCATGGCCATAGAACTGGCGACCCATGACGACCTCACCGGGGTGTTGAACCGGCGGGCATTCGGCGAGCGCGCCCGCCAGCAGTTGCTGTTGTCGGAGCGCGGCGGCCCGCCGCCGTCCTTGCTGGCGCTGGACCTAGACCACTTCAAATTGATCAACGACAACCACGGCCATGGCGCCGGGGACGCGGTGCTGTGCGAGTTCGTGCGCATTGCGCAAACCTGCCTGCGCGGCTCGGACCTGTTCGGCCGGATTGGCGGCGAGGAATTCGCCGTGCTGCTGCCGCTCACCGGCGCCAGCGGGGCACTGGCCCTGGCCGAGCGGATGCGGCAGGAACTGGCCGCGACGCCGATCGACTATCGCGGCGAATCGCTCCGGATCACCGTCAGCATCGGCGTCGCCGAACACGGCCGCCATCTGAAGGATCTCGAAGGGCTGCTGCATGCGGCGGACACCGCGCTCTACCGCGCCAAGCACCGCGGCCGCAACTGCGTCGAGCTGCTGCCCGGCAACGCCACCGCCGTACCGACGATCCGCCTCGACTGGGCCGGCCGCTACGCATCCGGGCATCCGCTGATCGACGCCGAGCATCAATACCTGCTCTGCATGATCAATGAAGTCATTGCCAAGGCGCAGACCGGGGACGACATTCAATGCCTGCAGGGAGAACTCAAGGAAACCCTGCATTGGCTCGACGAGCACTTCCGTCATGAGGAGGCGATACTCCTCGACCTGGGCTGGCACGAGGCATCGAGCCATGTGGATCAGCATCGGCAACTCAGCGCCCGCGGCAAGCAGCTCCTCTCCGGCATCGGCGACAGCGAGCGGAGTTTCGCCGAACTGCTCGACTTCCTGATTCGCGAGGTGATCGGCATACACCTCGTTCAACACGACGCCGCCTACTTTCCCCTGCTGCAGACCAAGCTCGCCGAAGGTGGCGAACGCGGCTAGCCGACCGCCGCGCTATTGACGCTGCCGGCCACTGCCGGGATACTGCCCCGCGATGTTCCCCGCATTCTTGGAGAGCCCGCACGCAATCCCACAGGCATGGCGAAACTACAACTCACCCTCGGCGATGTGGAAATCGGCAAACCGCTGCCCTTCGAATTGAAAGATCAGGCGGGGCGCATTCTGCTCAATGCCGGCTACGTGATTCCCGACCGGGCGCAGTTGGAGCGCCTGGTGGATCGAGGGGTGTTTTTCGATGCGCTGGAAGATCCCGCCGCGATCGGCCGCATGGCCGAGCGCATCTCGGTCTATCGCCTGGTGGTGGAGGCGGCGGACGAATACGCCGAACTGGTGGCGCGGCCCTTCGATGCCGCCGCGCTGGCGGGCATCCACAAGGTTGCACAGGAGATCGAAAAGCTCTGCGCGCTGGATGCCGATGCGTCGCTGGCCTTCATCCTGCTGCACAAGGAGACCCGCTACTCGGTGCGCCACGGCTTTGCCACGGCGATCCTGACCGAGGTGCTGATGCGCGAGCTGAATCAGGACGCAGCAGAAGTGCGGCGCGCCGTCGCCGCAGCGCTATGCATGAACCTCTGCATGCTGGAGCTGCAGGATGAGCTGTATCGCCAGGAACTGGCCTTGAGCCTGGAGCAGAAGCAGGCGGTGGTATTGCATCCGCAGCGCGCCGGCCAATTGCTGGCCAGCGTCGGTTGCGCCGATGCCGCCTTGATCGCCATCGTCGAGGACCATCACGAGTTGATCAACGGTGCCGGCTACGCGCGGCGCAAACAGGCGGCCGAGCTGGGCATCGCCACCCAGGTGGTGTCGCTAGCCGACCGCTTTTGCGCAGTGGCCTCGGAGCGCGCCTACCGGCCGGCAACGGCACCCAGCGTCGCCGCCCGCGACTTGCTCAGCCGCCAGGCGGCCACCATCAACACCATGCTCGCCGCGCACTTCCTCAAGGTGATCGGCGTCTATCCACCCGGCGCCGTGGTGACCCTGGCGAATGGCGAGATCGCCGTCGTCGTGCGGCGCACCCTGCACCCGCTGCAGCCGGTGGTGCGCAGCCTGCGCTCGCGCAACGGCATCCGCTACCCGCAACCGCCGAAGCGGCTGACCAGCAAGGAGTCCTACGCCATCGCGGCGCCGGCCGGCTGCGAGCATCTGCAAGGCGTAGACCTGGCGAGCCTGTGGCCGCCGGTGGATACGGACGACGAGAACCCTGAACCGTAAATCCCTTAGGCGGGGAGCGGAAACACCCGGCGGTACAGCGCGTGGCTGGCGTAGGCCAGGGGCGGCAGGGTGAAGGGCAGCAGCGGCAGGACCAGGATGCTGGTGACGATGACGCCGCTGAGCAGGGCCGCCCAGGCAAGGGCGTAGGGCAGGTTCAGCAGTACCGCGCGGACGCTGGCGCTGACCGCCCGGATCAGCCCGGCGCGGCGCTCGCACAGCAGCGGCAGCGAGAAGGCCGAGATGGCGAAGGCGATGAAGCCGATGAAGATGCCGAACACGGTGCCCCAGAACAACACCTTGGCGACACCGCCGCTGGGTTGCAGCAGCGCATGGAAGGGAATCGCGGCGCCGCCGATCTGGTAGCTGTAGAGGATGCCGACGTCGGTGGCGAAGATCACGCACAGCAGGGCGCACACCAGGGACACCACCAGCACTTGCGGCGGCGCGCGGCGAAAGCCGGCCAGCAGGTCGGCGAAGCCGCCGTCGCGGCCGGCCTCGACGGCGACGGCGATGCCGAAGAAGCCCGCCAGCAGGGTCGGCCCCAGCAGCATGAAGGCCCCCGCCGCCAGCGGCATCAGCGGCGCCATGCCGGCTGCCAGCAGGCTGCGCAGGATGGCGTAGCCGACTACGGCAAACACGCTTGCATAGACCAGGCTGACCCGCCGCGAACGCTGCGCCGTGTGCCAGCCGGCGGCCAGGGCTTGGCCCAATGCCGCCGCATCGAGCTTGGCCGGGATCAGGGGCGGTTCAATCATTGCGGCGGCCTCCGAAAGTGCCGAGGAGAACTAGCTTGCCACGCGACACCATGGGCTACCAGTAGTTCTCGAAGACCATCTGGCCGCGGATGCCGCGCCTGCCGGTGGCCAGCCCGCGCTTGCTCAACACCTGGCGCAGTTCGCGGTTCATTTCCGGATTGCCGCAGACCATTACCCGCGACGTCGTCACGTCGATCCGGCTAGCCGCCACCCGCTCCAGGCGGCCGTTGTCGAGCAATTGCGGAATGCACTGATCGAGGTCCGCGGCCCCCGGCTCGCGGGTGACGACCGGCAGATAGGCGAGGGTCGCCTTGGCTTCGGCGAACAGCTCGCCGCGGCCGAGCTGCGGCATCTCCTCGCGCCAGGCCAGCTCGGCGGCATGGCGCACGCTGTGCACCAGGAAGATTCGTTCGAAGTCCTGCCACACGGCGGGCTCGCCGAGGATCGAGAGGAAGGGGCCCAGGCCGGTGCCGCTGGCGAGCAGCCACAGCTCCTTGCCCGGCGCCAGTTGATCGACGGTGAGGAAGCCGAAGCTGGCCTTGTCCACCCGCAGCGTGTCGCCGACGTGCAATTGCGCCAGGTGCTGCGAGAAGGCGCCGCCGGGCACCAGGATGGCGATGAATTCCAGATAGTCCGCATAGGTCGGCGACACCATCGAGTAGGGGCGCCACACCGCATCGTCGCCTTCGCCCAGGCCGAGGCGGGCGTAGTGACCGGCAGTGAAGCGGAAGCTGCGCGAACGCGTGGTGCGGAAGCTGAGCAGGTTAGGCGTCCAGTGGTGCAGCGACAGCACCCGCTCGTCGGTCCATTTCTCTGTCGCCGCAGCGGCGGGCATCGGTGTCGCCAGTAGCGATGGGGTGGCGGTGGCGTCCATCATCCGTCTCCTTGTGTTTGCCGCGGCGATCAAGCAGCCAGGGGCAATCTTTCCTCCGCGTGCAGCATCTGCTCCATGCCAGCCATCACCGTCAGGTTGGCCGACTCCATCGCCGCCAGGGCGGCCAGGGCACCGCGGTAATCCTTGGCGTAGAAGCACTGCACGGCTTTTTGCGCATTCAGATGCACCGCCTTGTGCGGACCTTCCATCTCGCGATAGCCGGGCAGGCGGGAGAATTTCTGCTTGCCCTCGCCGTCGTAGTACCACTGGCCGAGGCGGCAGGCGGTGTAGTTGGGCAGCGCATCGGCGGCGAGTTGCGAGACGCCCATGAAGACCTTGTACACCTCCAGCTTGAGGCCCAGCTCTTCGAGATTGGCCAGTTCGACGTTGGACAGCAGCGCCGCCCCCACCGTCGATGCCTCGATCTGCTGCGACAGGGAGAACAGGCGCTGCATGCCGAGGGTCGCCGCCTGGGCGGATTCGCTGTAGCGGCTAGCGTCGTCGGCACCGCGCTGCATCACGTCCTTGGCGTCGCTGGTGTCCTGCTGGATGTGGCCGACCAGGGTGGCGATTTCCGCCGTGGCCTTGGTGGTGCGCTCCGCCAGCTTGCGCACCTCGTCGGCCACCACGGCGAAGCCGCGGCCCTGCTCGCCAGCCCGTGCCGCCTCGATGGCCGCGTTCAAGGCCAGCAGATTGGTCTGGTCGGCGATCTCTTTGATCAGGCTGACGATGCCGCCGATCTCGGCGGCGCGCTGGTGCAGGCCATCCACATTGCCCGAGGCGACGCTGATGCGGCCGAACAGGGTGCGCAGATTCGCCGAGATGTCTTCGAAGGCCTTGCGGTTGCCGTCGGACTCCACCGCCGCCGCCACCGCAGCCCCCTTCTGCTCGCCGAGGTTGCCGGCGAGGCGGGAGAAGGACTGGCCGAGGCCCTCCAGGGAAAGGCCGAAGTTGGCGATGTTGGCGAACAGCTCGCGGTAGAAGTCCTGCTGCTGGCGCAGGCCGTCCACCTCCGCCTGCAGGCCGGCGCGGCCATGTTCCAGCGCCGTCAGCCGCGCCCGCAGTTCGGCATTCTCCGCCGCCAGGCGCTCGGCCTCCGCGGCCCTTTCGGCCCATTGCCGCTTGTATCCAAATCCAAAGTTCATGGCTGCTCTCCGTGGCTGATCCATCGCCGACATCGTTAAGATGTATTTTCAGTACATTTTTAAGGTATCGGGCTTCGGCAGCCGCGTCAAGCGCCGCATGGCCCTATCAGAAACAAGGAAATCGTGGCCGGCGCACCTGCCGGCCACCGCTAGGCTACTGCCCGCTACCCCATTGCTTGGAGAATTCGAAGCCCTTGTCGCGGAACAGACTCAGGCAGGCATCCACCACCGCGGGATCGAAGGTCACGCCCCGCCCCTTGGCGAGTTCTTCCAGTGCCACCGCGACGCCCAGACCGGGCCGGTAGGGCCGGTGCGAGGACATGGCTTCCACCAGGTCGGCGGCGCCGATGATGCGCGCTTCGAGCAGGATGGCGTCGCCGCTGAGGCCGCCGGGATAGCCGGAACCGTCGAGGCGTTCGTGATGCTGCAGCATGGCGGTGCCGATGGGCCAGGGGAATTCGATGTTCTTGATGATCTCGTAGCCCGCGGTCGGGTGGGTCTTGATCAATGAATACTCGATGGCGGAGAGCCGCCCCGGGCGGGTGAGGATTTCCGCCGGAATGTTGATCTTGCCCAGGTCGTGGATCATCGCCGCCAGGCCGATGGCATGCACCCGGTCTTCCGGTAGGCCCAGTTCGCGGCCGATGGCCTGCGACAGTTCCGCCACCCGGCGCTGGTGGCCGGCGGTATAGGGGTCGCGCATTTCCACCGTGCCGGCGATGGCCCGCACCGTGTCTTCCAGGGTGCGCGCCAGGGTCTGCAGGCCGTGTTCCTTTTCGGTCTTGATGCGCAGGCCGCTCAAGCCGAAATACAGATCGGCGGCAAGTTCCTTCAGGGTGGGAATCTCGTCCTCGTCGAGCAAGCTCGGGTCAGTGGCCCACACCGTCAGGCAGGCGGCCATGCCACCCTGGCCGCCCATCGGCAGAGCGATGCCGGCAATGGCCGGCGGCAGGGGCGGATGGGGCGAGCGATCGCGAAAGATCACTGCATCGCCGTGGGCCAAGGCCTCGGCCAGGGGGCTGTCGGTAAGGATCGGGCAGCCATCGGCGCCGGCAAAGTGCGCGGCGATGCCCTCGTCGCTGGCGCCCAGGTGCCAGATGCGCCCGGGGCGCTGCGGATCGAGGGCGCCGACCCAGGCCCCCTGGAAGCCGCCGATCTCGGTGATGGCGTGGCACATGCGGGCCAGCAGATCGGCTTCGCTGCTGCCGTGGAGCAGGGTCTGGTTGCTGGCGGAAAGCAGCTTCAGCCGCCGGTTGAGGCGGTGCAGGGCACGCTCGGCGCACTTGCGGGCGGTGATGTCGTGGGCGACGGTGGACAAGCCAACAATCTGGCCGTCGGCATCGCTGATCGGCGACAGGGTCAGCGCCACGTCGATCAACTCACCGTCCTTGCGCAGGCGCTGGGTCTCGTGATGGACGATGATCTCGCCGCGGCGGACGCGGGCCATCAACTCGGCCAGCTCAGGGCGCAATTCGTCCGGCACCAGCAGTTCGACGGAGCGGCCGAGCATTTCGTCGGCGCCGTAGCCGTAGAGATATTCGGCGCCGGCGTTCCAGGCGGTGACCACGCCGTTCAAGTCCTTGCCGACGATGGCTTCGCGGGTGGATTCGACGATGGCTGCCAATTGCTCGCGGGCACGGGCGGCCGCCTGGCGGTCGCCGATGTCGCGGATGATGCCCACCGCGTGCCACTGGCCGCGGATCTGCACCGCCGAAATCGACAACTCGACGGCGAATTCGCTGCCGTCGCGACGCATCGCCCTCATCTCGGAAAGCTTGCCGATCACCGTGCCGCTGCCGGTCTCGCCAAACACCCGGACGCCTTCCGCCGCCGCAGCCCGGTAGCGTGCCGGCACGATCAGGTCGTGCATCGGCTGGCCGAGCGCCTCTTCCGCCTGATAGCCGAACAACTCGGTGGCGGCCGGATTCCAGGTGACGATGCGGCCTTCCTGACTTACCACGACGACCGCATCCAGCGTGACGTTGCGCGTCAGACGCAGCATCTCCTCGCTTTCCGCCAGGGCTTGCTCGATGCGCTTGCGCTCGGCCAGCTCCTCCTGCAGCCGGCGATTGCTCTCCGTCACCTCGGCGGTACGCTCCCTCACTCGCAGCGATAGTCGGGCCTCGCTCAACGCCAGCAATTCCTTCTCCCGGCTCAGTTGATGGAACAACAACTGCTGCGGCTGCTGGATGCCCTGGAACAGCAAGGCGCGATACAGGGCGTAGGTGGAGGTCAGCAGCAGCAGGTGGCCGATCAGGTTGAAGCTGCCGTACACATTCACGTAGTGGGTGAAGGCCAGTTCGGCGAGGATGTCGCAGACGATGGAAACTACCGCCAGGGCGAAGATGTCGCCGGAGAAGAAATGCCGCCGGCGCCAGATCAGCCACAGCGCCAAGGCGAAGACGGTGGCAATGGCGTACTCCGCGCCGATCTTGAAGGAGGTGAGGCCGCTGCCCTCGACGAAGCAATCGGGGAAGTGGCCGGACAGTACCAGCCAGCCCAGTGCCGCGCCGGCACCGAGAAAGCCCAGGGCCATCGCCGCCACCGGCAGGTTGCGCCAGGCCAACAGGCTGGCGGCGATCAGCATCGCCAGGCTCTCGTAGCCGCGAAAGGCGATCCACAACTGGGTCGGCAGATTGGCATCGGCGGCAAAGATGCCCATGCCCTTGTAGGCCAGGGTATGCAGCAGTTCCAACAGGCCGACGGCAGGATAGGCCAGGCCGCTGACCAACAGGAAGGGATGGTCGATCTGGCTGCGG
>DATDMT010000082.1:0-19665 GCA_036518635.1 Rhodocyclaceae bacterium
CCGAAGAAAACCTGATGCGCCGCTACAGCTACCCCTTCTCGGAGGAGCACCTGCGCCAGCACCAGACCTTCATCAAGTCCCTGGAAGAGTTCCGCGGCGAGATTCTTTCCGGTGAGCGCGACAAGCTCTACCTGTTGTTCCTGATCCAGTTGCGGCTGGTGGACTGGCAGATCAACCACACCACCAAGAGCGATTACCACCTGGGACATTTCCTGCTGCGGGCCGGCTTGAGCTGAGGCGCCTGCGTAAGGAATCGTCGCTGGCGGCGACCAATCCCTGATCCCGCTCTTCAGCCCTCGTTCAGGAGATTTTCATGACTGCCCAGCGCATCTTCACCGCCCGCGATTTCATTCAACTGTCCGACGCCGACCCGATCCGTTCCGTGGTGACCCAGTCTCCCGACGCGGTGGTGGTGATGTGGCATGTGCTGCCGGGGCAGCGCATTCCGCCCCATGTGCATCCGGCGGGGCAGGACACCTGGACCATCCTCGCCGGCAGCGGCGACTACATCGTCGACGCGGCGGGCGCTAGCCGCCCGCTGAGCGCCGGCCAGGTGGCGATTGCCCAGGTTGGGCAGGTGCATGGGGTGATCAACAACGGCAGCGAGCCGCTGCAGTTCATCTCGGTGGTGGCGCCGGCCGAGGCCGGCTACCAACTCGTCGACTAGCTTAGATAAAGCCGCTGGGCTTGATCTTCAGCGGCGCCAGATGACCCTTGCGCGCCCGCTGGCCGCGGAACTGGTCCAGCTCCTTGCCCTCGACCACGGCCGTGCCTGGCTTGCCGCCGCGGCCTAGGCCTTCGATGCTGACGCTGTTGCCGTAGTTCACGGTGACGCCGACCAGCGTGTCGCCCTTGTCCAGGTCGATGATCTTGTTGCCGCGGCCCTTGCTCATCTCCGGCATTTCCGCCAGGGGGAACAACAGCAGGCGACCCGCCGCCGATAGGGCGCAGAGGGTGGCGCCGTTGGTCGCCGCCGGCGTGAGCGGCGCCTCGCCCTTGTCCAGGGTGAGGAAGGCCTTGCCGGCCTTGTTTCGGCCCACCAGATCTGCCAGCTTGGCGACGAAACCGTAGCCGCCGCTGCCGGCGAACATGAAGGTCTTTTCCGGATCGGCGCTGATGGCCTGGGCGAGCTTGCCGCCCTCCTGCAGTTCGATCAGGGTGCTCAGGGGCACGCCGTCACCACGGCCGCCGGGCAGGTCGGAAACCTTGACGCTATAGGCGCGGCCGTTCGTGTCGATCAGCACCAGGGGCCAGATCGTGCGCGATTCGGCGACGAACCAGGCGAAGTCACCGGCCTTGTAGCTGATGGTGTCGGGGACGATGTTGTGGCCCTGGCGGGCGCGCACCCAGCCGTTCTTGGAGACGATCACCGTCACCGGCTCGTCGGGTACTGCCACCTCGGAGACGCTGGTCGGCGCGACGGCTTCCAATAGGGTACGGCGGTCGTCGCTATACTTCTTCGCGTCCTCGGCGATTTCCTTCAGCACCAGCTTGGTCAACTCACTGCGGGAATCCAGCAGGGTGTTCAGGTTGCCCTGCTCCTCCCGCAGATTGCCCAGCTCCTGCTCGATCTTGATGCCCTCCAGCCGCGCCAGCTGACGCAGGCGGATTTCCAGGATGTCTTCGGCCTGGATGTCGGTCAGGTGGAATTTCCAGATCAGGTCGAGCTTGGGCTCCTCGGAATTGCGGATCACCTTGATCACTTCCTCGATCTTGAGGAAGACGGTCATCCGTCCTTCGAGGATGTGGATGCGCCGCTCCACCTCTTCCAGGCGGTGGCGTGTGCGGCGTTCGACGGTGCCGATGCGGAACTCGCCCCATTCGCGCAGGATCTGCACCAGGGGCTTCTGCTGGGGCCGGCCGTTGCGGCCGATCATCGTGAAGTTCAGGGAGACGCTGGCTTCCAGGCTGGTGTGGGCCAGCAGCACGGCCATGAATTCTTCCTGGGAGATGCGCGAGGAGCGGGGCTCCATGACGATGCGCACCGGCGCCTTTTCGTTGGACTCGTCGCGCAGGGATTCCAGCACGTTGAGCACGACTTGCTTGAGGTTCTTCTGCTCTTGCGAAACGTCCTTCTTGCCGGCCTTGGGCTGGGGATTGGTGATCGCCTCGATCTCCGACAGCACCTGGGCGGTGGAGACGCCGTGGGGTAGCTCCTCGATGATCACCCGCCACTGGCCCCGGGCCATGTCCTCGACCCGCCAGCGGGCGCGCATGCGCAGGCTACCGCGACCGCTGGCATAGGCGTCGCGGATGTCCTCCGGCGTCGAGATCAACTGGCCGCCGCCGGGGAAGTCCGGGCCCGGCAGCAACTGCATCACCTCGGCCAGATCGGCCTCCGGCTTCTTGATCAGCAGGCGCGCAGCCTCGGCCACTTCGCGCAGATTGTGGGGCGGGATTTCGGTGGCCATGCCGACGGCGATGCCCGAGGCGCCGTTCATCAGCACGAAGGGCAGGCGCGCCGGCAGCAACACCGGCTCGTTGAAGGCGCCGTCGTAGTTCGGCGCGAAATCCACGGTGCCGCGGTCGAGTTCGGACAGCAGCAGCTCGGCAATCGGTGTCAGGCGGCATTCGGTGTAGCGCATCGCCGCCGCGCCGTCGCCGTCGCGGGAGCCGAAGTTGCCCTGGCCGTCCACCAGCGGATAGCGCAGCGAGAAATCCTGGGCCACGCGCACCATCGCGTCATAGACGCTGGTGTCGCCGTGGGGGTGGTACTTGCCGATCACGTCGCCGACCACGCGGGCCGACTTCACGTGCTTGGCTGAGGCGGAGAGGCGCATCTCGTTCATCGCGAACAGGATGCGCCGCTGCACCGGCTTCATGCCGTCTTCCACCTGAGGCAGGGCGCGCGAACGCACCACGCTCATGGCGTAGGAGAGATAGGCGCGCTCGGCGTAACCGTCGAGGGGTAGGGCGCTGCCGTCGTCGAAGATGCTCGGTAGGGTAGGCGGGGCGGGCGGTGCCGCGTCGTCGGCGGCGAACAGGTCGGGGGTGTCGGTTGTCATTGCTTACTCGGTTCCCCCTCACCCCGGCCCTCTCCTCGGAGGGGAGAAGGAGAGTTTCTGCCCAACTTGTGCAGCAGGCCCCCTCTCCCGCTTGCGGAAGAGGGACAGGGTGAGGGTGTATTTTCAATCAGGGCTAAACGTATCACTTCAAGCACACCGTCCATGTTGGTCAACACGTCGTTGTCCCAAAAGCGCAAGACACGAAAGCCTTGTGCTTGTAGGAAAGCCGAGCGGCGCTCATCGTAGTCGGCTTGCGCCGCATGTTGGCCGCCATCGGCTTCAATGATGAGTTGGCGTTCGATACAAACAAAATCGGCGAAATACGGGCCGATCGGGTGCTGACGGCGAAATTTGTGGCCTTCGATCTGCCGGTCACGCAGGTGATGCCAAAGCTTGCGCTCGGTATCGGTGGCGCGCTTGCGTAAGTTGCGGGCGCGGTCATTGGGCACGACGCCCCTCACCCCGGCCCTCTCCCCAAAGGGGCGAGGGAGAGTTCTTGCGCAGCTCGTGCAGTAGGTTCCCTCGCCCCGCTTGCGGGGAGAGGGACAGGGTGAGGGGCGATTTCATATATCGGCCTCAACCAAGTGGCCCTTTTCTTCCATCCAGGCGCGGCGGCCAGAGGCCTCGCCCTTGCCCATCAGGAGGTTGAACAGTTTCAGGGTTTCCGCCTGGGCTTCGGGGCGCTGGGCCACCGGCAGCACGCGGCGGGTGGCCGGGTCCATGGCGGTTTCGCGCAGTTGCTCGGGGTTCATTTCGCCGAGGCCCTTGAAGCGGCCGATCTCCAGCTTGTCTTCGGCGATGCCTTCCTTCTCCAGGCGGTCCTTCATCGCCGTCAGTTCGCCCTCGTCCAGGGCGTAGAGCCGCCGCGCCGGGCGCTTCTTGCCGCTGGCCGGAACGTCGATGCGGTACAGGGGCGGCTGGGCGATGTAGATGTGGCCGCGGGCGATCAGGGCCGGGAAGTGGCGGAAGAACAGGGTCAACAGCAGGGTCTGGATGTGGGCTCCGTCCACGTCCGCGTCGGACATGATGACTACCTTGCCGTAGCGCAGGTTGTCCAGGTTGGGCGTGTCTTCCGCCGTGTGCGGGTCCACGCCGAGGGCCACGGCGATGTCGTGGATTTCGTTGTTGGCGAACAGCCGCCCGGCTTCCACTTCCCAGGAGTTCAGCACCTTGCCGCGCAGGGGCAGGATGGCCTGGGTTTCCTTGTTGCGCGCCATCTTGGCCGAGCCGCCGGCGGAGTCGCCCTCCACCAGGAACAGCTCGTTGTCGGCGATGTCGGTGGATTCGCAGTCGGAGAGCTTGCCCGGCAGCACGGCGACGCCGGACTGCTTTTTCTTCTCCACCTTCTGCGCGTTCTTCTGCCGCGCCAGGGCCTGCTTGATGGCCAGTTCGGCGATGGCCTTGCCGGCCTCGACGTGGTGGTTGAGCCAGATTTCGAAGGGGTCTTTGATCTGGCTGGAGACCAGTTTCACCGCCTCGCGGGAATTCAGCTTTTCCTTCACCTGGCCCTGGAACTGCGGGTCCAGCAGGCGGGCGGAGAGGACGAAGCCCATCTTGCCGCAGACGTCCTCCTGCTGCAGCTTGACGCCGCGGGGCAGGAGGGCGCGGTGCTCGACGAAACTCTTCACCGCCTCGAAGACGCCGCTGCGCAGGCCGGATTCGTGGGTGCCGCCGTTCACCGTGGGAATCAGGTTCACATAGGACTCGGAGGCCACGCTGCCCTCGGGGAACCAGCCGATGGCCCAGGCTGCGCCCTCACCTTCGGCAAAGTCGTTGTCCTGCGGCGTGGCGTATTTTTCCGCGGCGAACAGGGGGATGGGCATCTCCTGGTCGCCGGCCATCTCGCGCAGGTAGCCGGCCAAGCCTTCGGGGTAGCTCCAGGTCTTGGACAGCACGCCGCCGGTGGCCTGCTCGATATCCAGGCTGACCTTGACCCCGGGCAGCAGCACGGCCTTGGAGCGCAGCAGGCGCTCCAGCTCATGGAGGGGCACCTTGGGCGAATCGAAGTATTTCGGATCGGGCCAGACATGCACCCGGGTGCCGCTCTGCTTGCCGCAACTGCCGAGTTCCGCCAGTTCGCCGATTTTCTCGCCGCCCTCGGCGAAGGCGATGCCCCAGATCTTGCCCTCGCGCCGCACCTCGACGTCGATCCGCAGCGACAGCGCGTTGGTGACGGCGACGCCGACCCCGTGCAGGCCGCCGGAGAAGGCATAGGCCGAGTTGCCGGATTTCTTGTCGAACTTGCCGCCGGCGTGGAGCCGGGTATAGGCCAGCACCACCACCGGAATCTTTTCCTCGGGGTGGAGACCGACGGGGATGCCACGGCCGTCGTCGGTGACGCAGACCGAGCCGTCGGTCTTCAGCAGCACGTGGATGTTCTTGGCAAAGCCGCCGAGGGCTTCGTCGGCGGCGTTGTCGATGACTTCCTGAATGATGTGGGCGGGGGAGTCGGTCCGGGTGTACATCCCAGGCCGCTCGCGCACAGGCTCAAGTCCCTTCAGGACGCGGAAGGAGGATTCGTCGTAAGTCTTGCTCATGGAGGCGAAGGGTGAAAGCTGGGACGGCAAAGCCGTCGCGGGAAAAGAGGGGTGATTCCCCCTCTGCGCCGGCAATTATCCCTCAACGCCCCAAAATCCGCCGCCAGGCGGCCAATTAGTCGCCTCCCTCTCCTGGAGAGGGAGGTTGGGAGGGAGTGCTTTGTTTTGCCGAGAATCAGGTATGGCTCAAGCCATACCTGATTCTCTTGCCTTGCGTTCCCGCTCTACCTTGATGATGTAGCGCTGGATCAGGGTGGCGGTGGGGCCGGGAATCTTGACGAACTGGCAGCCGGAGCGGGTCAGGCGGGCGCCGCTGCGCAAGGTGACTTCAAACACGCTGCGCACCTGCAGGGTGACGGCCGCGGTGCCGATTTCCGGCAGGTCGATGTGGCAATTGGGGAACTCCATGCCGGATTCGAGGACCATGCCCACCGGCGGCGCGATCATGGCGACGCCGCCACCGCTGATGTCCACCACGTCGGCCTCCAGGGTCTCGGTGCTGCCGTCGGGTTTGGTGATGGGAATCCGGCAGCGCAGGGGGCGGGTAACCGGCATGGTCAGCCGGTAGTACTCGCGCCGTTGCAGGCGCAGCACGTCTTCCGGCAGGGGGGCGCGGAAGGCGGGGCGGCCTTCGTAGTCGATACGCTTGATGCCGCGCAGGATGAACTGAATCTTGACCTTTTCCAGGCTGGTGACGCAGAACAGCTTTTGCGCTTCGACCACCTTGCGGTTGATCTCGGAACTGGCGCCGTAGTCCAGCACCAGGGCATCCTCCTCCACCGCGACCACGGTGGTCAGCAGCATGTCCTTGCCTTCGTTGAAGAAGACCGTGACCTGCGAAACGTGTTCCACCAGCGAGCGCAGCACGAAAACAATTTCGCTCTTGGCGCGCAGCAGGAATTCGTTGTAGTCGGAGGGTTCAAGCATGGCCGCAGTCTTGCTGGCCGTGCCTTGTTCAGGGGGGGATTGGGAGTCGCTCATGCCGGAAGGGTGCTGTTTGATCCGAGTTTAGCCGATGTTCGGTGGGCTAAGTTCGGGGGGCGGCAGGTCCGGCTCGCCGTTTTCGACCCGATACAGCCAGGCCAGCAATTCGGCGATGACCACGTAAAGCTGGGCGGGGATGTGGCTGTCCAGGTCCACCTGCAGCAGCAGGGTCACCAGTTCCGGTGATTCATGGACGTAGATGCCGTGCTCCTTGGCGCGGGCGATGATCTCGTCGGCGATCAGGCCCTTGCCCTTGGCCACCACCTTGGGCGCGGCGTCGCCCGGCGCATAGGCGAGGGCCACCGCCAGGGCGCGCTCGTCCTCGTCGGCCTCACTCGGCAGTGACATGCTTCACCTGCAGTCCGGTCAGGGTGACGCCGGCCGCAGCCAGCGCATCGGCCAGGCCCGGCGCGCTATTGCGCAGGTCGTCGGCAGTCTGCGGGTCCATGGCTGCCATGGCCAGGGAAACGCCTTGGGGCGTCAGCCGGATACGCGCATCCACCCGGCCTAGGCGGGGCGTGGTGAGGGCCAGGGTGGTGGTCCAGGCGTTTTCCTCGAGGCTGCCGTCGGGACGACGGTCGGGGGCCTCGCGCTCGATTTCCCAATCCATCGGCTGGCCCGGCCATACCTCGCCATGCCAGACCATGCGCTGGGTGGCGGCGGCGTCGAGTTGTTGCTGCACCAGGGGGCGCAAATCCTCCGGAATCTTTTGCAGCAGGCTTTGCTGCGCCGGCTCGGCGGCCGCCTGGTGGGCGCGGGTCGGTGTGTTGTCGGTATTGGTGGTCAATTGCAGCGAATTGCCGCTCTCCGCCGCCTCGCTTTGCAGCGGCAGCAAGGCCGGCCGCTCGGCCAGGGCCGTCAGCGCCTTGGGGCTGGAATGCTGGCCCTGCGGTTCCTGCAGCAAGGGGCCCGGGTCGATCTTGCCGGCGACCCATTGGGCCTGATGCGCTTCGTAGAACAGGCCGCTGGACTGCACCGCCTGGGCCAGCTTCGGCGCCAGTTCGGCGGCCTGGCCGGGTAGCGCCGGCGGGCTGGCGAGCAGTGGCTGGCCCTGGTTCAGCAGTGCCGGGCGCAAGGCTTCGCCCTGGGGCTGCAGCAATTGCCCGATCAGGCGGCCCGCCGGGCTCAGCGTGGTGTGCGGGTAGGGCTCGGCGGCGCCCTGGCCTTGCAGGGTCTGGGCATCCGCGCTGCGGGCAACGATGGTGCGGACGGTGCGATCCACCACCACCAGCTCCAGGGTATCGCCGGCCTTGGCGCCCTCGGGTAGCGCCAGGGTGATGGTCTTGCCGGCGACCAGGGCGCGATAGGTGTTCTCCGGCATCACCTCCTGGATGCGGGCCGAGAAAAGCTGGCCCGGCCGCAGATCGGGGAGGTCGGAGGGTATTTCCTGGACCGGGGTCAGCGGCTGCAGCGCCGACTCGGTCTGCATCCGCATGCGGATGCCGGCGTCGGGGGGGATCAGGGCCATGATGCGGCCCTCGGGTCAGAAGGGCGGGTGGGGTGGCTCATGGCGGGATTCCGCCATCAAGCTCAGGCCCCCGCGCCGTAGGCGCGCTCGACCTGTTTGCGACGGGCACCGCCGCCGAGGAACTGGCGGACTTGCTCCATCCAGGGTTCGGTATGGCGACGCACTTCGGCGTCGTCTTCCAGAATGCGTTGAATCAGGGTCCGCCGCCGCGAGGCCTCCTCGTTGCTCAGGGAGCCGCCGTCATCGTCGCTTAGGGTGTCGCGCAGGGCGGCCACCGACCGTTCCAGATCGACCAGCCGATCCCAATCCTGGGCGCGGGCCGCTTCGACCATGCGGGTCGACAGGGCACACATGTCTTCGTAAATCTCGATCTGCGTAGGCATCTTCAGCATGGTAGCGATCAGGCCTTGGCTTTGTTGCGGGAAACTACAGCAGGATCGCTGGCTATTTCCTCCCAGGCGCCCTTGAGCTCGCGCATCAGGCCGCTGACCTCGTCCAGGGCGGTCCGGTCGTTGTGCAAATTGGCATGCAACAGCCGGTTGCACATGTATTCGTAGAGCGCCCCCAGGCGCTCGGCGATCTCGCCGCCGGCCTGATAATCGAGGCAGGCCTTCAGCCCGCCGTCGATGATGTCGATGGCGCGTCCGATCGACTGGCCCTTCTCCATGGTCTGGCCGGCCACGATCTGCATGTTCGCAGCGGTGATCGCGGTGATCGCGCCGTCATACAGCATGATGATCAGCTCGTGCGGCGTCGCGGTCTGGACCTTGGTCTCGACCCCGGCCTTGCGGTAGGCCCCAGCGGGGTTGTTCATGACGCTAAACATGCATTGCTCCTTTATCCGCTGCTCTTGCTGCTACTGCCGATGGTCGGCAGGCTGGCCAACTGTTGGGTCAGCGCCGTCGACGTCTGGTTCATGCTCGCAACCAGCGTATCCAGATTGGTGTATTGCTTGCGATAACGCGCCTCGATGGCGGTCATCCGGGTTTCCAGGCCGGCCTTCTGCTTGGCGTAGTAGCTCAGGTCGCTGTTGAGGCCTTCGGTGCGGGTGGTAAGAATGCCGCCGGTATTCAGGATGGAATCCAGGGCCGTATCGAGCTTCGCCGCCAGGCCGCTGCCGTTGCTGCCGAGAAGAAACTTCTTGACGTTCTTGGTCGGATCGCCCAGTACGGTTTGCAGTTTTGCGCTGTTGAATTTCAGCGTGCCGTCGCGCTGGAAGGAGATGCCGAGTTCGGACAGGCTGGACAGGCCGGCGCCGTGGGCGACGGTCTGGATCAGCGCATTCATCTGCCCCTGGATCGAGCGCACCGTGCCTTCACTTTGCAGCGGGCCCGCGGTGCCGGTCGTCGCGTCGTAGGCGAGGTCGCTCTTGAACAGAGCCTGGACGCTGTTGTAGTTCTTGACGAAGGTGTCCAGCGCGGAGGACAGGGCGGTGGAATCGCTCTTTACCGTCACGGTCGTGGCCGTGGTGCTTTCCGCCAGCAGATTCAGGGTGACGCCCTGAATCGCATCGGTGATGGTGTTGCTGGATTTTGTGACGGTGACGCCGTCCACGATCAGCTTGGCGTCCTGGGCCGCCACCGATTCGGTCATCCGCGTCGAGGACGAGACGGCGGTGCCGGAGGAGCCGAACAGGGTGTTCAGTCCAGTGTTGTTGGTGACACCGCTGAGGGTGACGCTGCGCAGGCCGCTGGTCGAGGTGGAGGCCATCACCAGTTGCTTGGCCGAGTTCAGCGAGACGGTCACCTTGCCGCTGCCGACAGCGCTGTTGATGGCCGCCTGCAGGGTGCTGACGATGTTCGCCTCGTCGTAGCTGCCGGTGGGCACGGTCACCGTGGTGGCGGTGCCGCCATCGACGGCGATATTGAACTGGTTGTTGCCTGGGGCGATGCTGACGGCGTTGGGGGCGGCGAGGCTGACGCCGAACAGGGCGGTGTTGCCGGTGTTGCCCGGTGCCGCGCTGACCGTGGCGGAGGCCACGGTGTTGGAGGTGATGACCAACTGGTTGCTGCCGTTCAGCGAAACGGTGGCCTTGCCTGCGCCGAAGGTGCCGTCCACTGCCGCTTGCATCGCAGCGACGATGTTGCTCTGATCGTAGGTGCCGGCCGCGAGGGTGACCGTTTGTGCCGTGCCGTGGTCCAGAGAGAGCTTGAACTGGTCGTTGCTGCCACCGCTGACGGCAACGCCGGCCGGCGGATAGGTGACCCCGAACAGCGTGGTGTCGCCGGTGTTGCCGGGGGTGGTGCCGACCGTAGCGGTGGTGTTGCCACCCGCCGCCGTGAGCACTAGCTGATTGCCACCGTTGAGCGAAACGGTGACGTTGCCGGCGCCGACCGCGCCGTCCACCGCCGTCTGCATCGCGGCGACGATGTTGCCGTTGTTGTAGCTGCCGTCGGGCAGTGTCACCGTGAAGGTGCCGCCGTCCGTGGTCAGGTCGAATTGGTTGTTGTTCGATGCTGCGGCCACGGCAATCGGCTGGGCCGGGTAGCTGACGCCGAACAGAGCGGTGCTGCCGGTGTTGCCGGCCTGGGCGGTGATGGCCGAAGACGGCGAGTTCGAGGTGACGGTCAGTTGATTGCTGCCGTTCAACGCCACGGTGACCTTGCCGGCACCGAAGGCGGCGTCGGCGACAGATTGGGCTGCGGCGACGATGTTGGTGGCGTCGTAGGTGCCGTCGGGGATGGTAAGGGTGACCGGCGCCGCGCCGTCCACCGCCAGCTTGAACTGGTTGTTGTTCGAGGCGGCAGAGATAGTCACCGCATTGGGCGCGGCAAAGCCGACGCTGCCCGAGGTGATGCCGGTGCTCTTGTCGAAGGCCAGGCGCGACAGGCCGGCCGCATCGGCATTGTTGCCGTCCGCGTCGCTGACGGTGATTCGCAACGAGTTGGCGGTGCCCGGATCGGTCGGCGAGAAGGAAAGATAGCTGTTGGTGCCGTCGTTGATCACTGTGGCACTGATGCCGCCCTTGGCGTTGTTGATCGCACTGGCGATGGCGCTCAGCGAATCGGAGCCGGCGGGAATGGTGACGTTGATCTGCTTCTTGCTGGTGTTGACGGCGAAGCTGGTATTGCCGCTGTTGTCGGTGCTGTAGGTGCCGAAGTCGAAGGTCAGGGTGCCGCTACCAACGCTGTCGCTGGTCTTGCCGAAGGCCGCGGACTGCAGTTTTTCCGACTTGGCGATTTTCTGCACCTGGACCGAGTAATTGCCCGTGCCGGCGGTGGCGTCGGAACTGACAGTGAACTGGGTCGAGTCGGCGGCGGTCGCCTTGGTCGCGTTATAGGTGCTGACGTCGGTCAGCGATTGCACGGAGGTCTGGAACGTAGCCAGGGCGCTTTTCAGGCTGCCATAGGCGGTGATCTGGGTATTGATCGACGCCGTCTTGGTGTCGATCCGGTCGATCGGCTGCCGCTCCAGCATCATCAGCTTGCTGACGATGCCGTTGACGTCCAACCCCGAGCCTATCCCCGCCGATGAAAGCGTTCCGGAGCCCGCCAATGCGGAGGAGGAACTGAGAGTGGATGTGGTCGTGGCCATAATGGGAACCCGGCTCGTGCAACTGCTTGCTCAAAGAATTACGGCAAAACCCGACGAAAACTGAAGCGCAAATAAAAACGGGATGGACGATGTTTTAGCGCATCGCCCATCCCCTTACTCTAGTTGACCCTTTAACCGCCGAGAAGCTTGAGAACCATCTGCGGCAATTGGTTGGCCTGGGCCAGCATTGCCACGCCGGCCTGCTGCAGGATTTGGCCACGGGTCAGGTTGGCGGTTTCCTGGGCGAAGTCGGCATCCTGAATCCGGCTGCGGGCGGCGGTGATGTTCTCGGCGCCGGCCGACAGATTGGAGATGGTCGATTGCATCCGGTTCTGGATGGCACCGAGGGCGCTGCGGATGCTGTTGACCTGGGTCAGTGCGGAGTCGATCACCGAGATGGCGTTGTTGGCGCCATCGACCGTGCTGACATCGACGCCGTTGATGCTGGAGAAGGCGCTGGCGTTGGTGATGTTGGCGTCGGTGGAGAACAGCGAGGAATTGCCGCCGGACAGATTGACCGAACCGCCGCCCTTGTCCGACTTGATGTCGAAGGCGCCTGCGGACTTGAAGGAGACCGTGCCGCCGACGGTGGTGGAGTCGGCCACCGCATCCGCTACGCCGCCGTAGTGCAGCGTGGTGGCGGCGGTTTCCGTGGTGCTGATGGCGCCACTGCTATCGACCTTCTGCGCCAGACCGATGACCTTCATCGACGCATCGGTGCCGTTGATGTTGGCCGAGGTCGGTCCGCTGCCGGCGCTGTGGGAGAAGTCGGCGATGACGATGTTGGCGCCGTCCTTCTGCTCCATGACGATCGAGGCGTTGTTGTCGACCAGGCGGGCCGAAACTCCGGTGGATTCCGATTTTTGGTTGATCGCGGAAGCCAGGGAGGACAGGTCGGCCAGCGCGCCCTGGCCGGTGATGGCGGCGCTGATGGTGATCGGGCTGCCGTTCGAGCCATAGAGGCTGAAACTGACGGTGCCGGGAGCGCTGATGCCGGTGAGCTTGGCCTGGGTGCGGGCTTCTGCACTGACCCCCGTGGCGGCAGTTTGGGCATTGACCTTGGCGGCGATGGTCTGGGCCGAGTCGTCGCGGGCCACGGCCACCAACACTTTGCCGATGGGGCCGGTGACGGTGAGATTTTCCTCAGCAACGCTGTTGCCGAGGTTGACCGCGTTGGTGTGGACAGCAGCGGCGGTGCTGGCACTGCCGGCGAAGATGCCGCCGGCGGCGACGGTGCCGGCGGTGTCCGACTGGATGGTGTAGCCGGCAGCCAGGCCGACCTTGACGACGCCGGAAACCACGCCGGCGAGGGTCGCGCTGGCGGCCATGGTGGTATTCGCCGAGTCCGTGCCGACCAGGGTTGCCGTGTCGGTCGCGGTGGAGGCGCCCATATCCACGGCGATGTCGGCGCCGAGATTGTTGTCGATGATCAGGTTGCCGGCGCCGTCGACCTTGGCCGCATAGCCTTGGGAGGTCAGGGTGGTATTGCCGTTGATCGCCTGTGCCGTAGCGTTGGCGATCTGTGCGCCGGTGGAGGTGGCGGTGAGGCCGGTAACGGTGAGGGCGGTCGCGCCGGCAATGGTGGAACCGAGCTTGAAGGCAAAGCCAACCGCGGTGCCGCCGCCGGAGAAGCTCATCGTCGCCTGGGTGGTGGCGCTGGCATTGACTCCGGCGAGGGCGTTCAACTGGCCGGCGATGGTCTGGGCGCTGGAGCCGGCACCGATGGCGATAGTGCCGCCGACCTGGGTACCGCTGCCGTCGAACAGCTTGATGTTCTGTGCCTTGACCTGGTTGTCGCCATTGGCGGCACCGGTGGCGGCTGCAGCCTGACCCATGGCCAAACCGTAGGTGCCGACTTCATTCAAGACATTGTCGCCATGGATCACGTCGGCGATGCCGACATTGGTTTCCTTGGCGGTGGCGGTGGAGGACGCGGCAGACTTGAAGACGCCGCCGCCGCCGGCGGTCAAGCCGTCGGTGCTGGACGTGATGCTGTAGCCGTTGGCCAGGAAGATATTCAACTGGCCGCCGGCGCCGACGGTGGTGCCAAGGGAGGTATCGGCAACATGTACCTTGGTGGCGCCGCTATCGCTGCCGTAGAAGTCGTACTGGGCGAGATTGGTGGTGTTGAACTTGAGGGCGATGTCGGCGCCATTGTTGTTGCGCACCACCAGATTGCCGGTAGAGTCGATGCCGGCGGTGACGCCGGCGCCCTGCAGGCCGGCATCGCCGTTGATGGCATTGGCCAGGGCGCTGAAAACCTGGGCCTGGGAGCTGTTTTCATGCACCACGCCGGAGATGTCCAGGGTGCTCTGGGTGGCGCCGGAATTGACCTGCACCGCGAAGGCAACGCCGGCGGCGCCGGTCTGCCAATTGGAGAGCTTGACCTGGGTGTAGGCGGAGGCGGTGACGCCTTCGACCCGGTTCAGGTTCTGGGCGATCACGTTCATCTGCTCGTTGGGAGTGACGCTGATCGCACCGCTGTCCACCGTGCTGCCGTTGGCGTCGCGAATGGTGATCGTCTGCGCTTTGACGGTATTGTTGGCGCCAACAACGAATGGGCTTACCGCCTGGCCGATGTCGATGCCTTCGGTGGCGAAGCGGCTGTAGGCGGTGGGCTTGACCAGGCCATTGGTGGTGTTGTTGGTGAACACCACGTTGCTGCCGACGGCGGTGGAACGGGCGTCGCCGATGGAGATGCCGATGGTCTGATTGGCCTCGGACCCCACCTGGAAGGAGATGTTCTGCTGCGAGCCGTCGAGAATCTTCTGACCGTTGAAGGTGGTGTTGCTGGCGATCCGCGTCAGTTCCTGTTTGAGCTGGGAAACTTCGGCCTGGATCGACGCCCGGTCGGAATCGGAATTGGTGGCGTTGGCGGACTGGATCGATAGCTCGCGCATCCGCTGCAGGATGTTGTCCACTTCGCCCAGGGCGCCTTCGGCCGTCTGCGACAGGGAGATGCCGTCATTGGCGTTGCGCACCGCCTGGTTGATGCCGCGGATTTGCGAAGTCATCCGGTCGGAAATCGCCAGGCCGGCCGCGTCGTCCTTCGCGCTGTTGATGCGCAGGCCGGAGGACAGGCGTTGCAGGGCGGTCTGCAGCGACATCTGCGACGTATTCAGATTGCGCTGGGAATTCAGCGACGCAATATTCGTGTTGATGACTTGTGGCATTTCCGTCTCCTTTGAGGGGCCCACGATCGCGTGGCGAATGATCGATCGCCGGCGCTAAAGTTTCGTGCTTGGCTGTCGAATAGCAGCTAGCGTGCCATGCTGTCGGAGTGCAGAAATACTGGGGTTTTTTGCGCTAATTCAAGCCTTTTGCCGGGTGTGGGCGGCAACTTTGTGAAGGCCTCCGGCAAGGATTGCCGGAGAAAATAAAAAAGCCCGCACGGGCGGGCTTTCAAGGAGTGGAAACGAGCCTTCTGGTTTCAGGCTTGTCTGCGCAGCAATACGCCTTGCAATTTATCCAGATTCTTGGCGAGATCCAGTACTTCCTGGGAAGGGATCTGACGGATCACTTCCTTGGTGATTTCATCAACCACCTTGATGACGGTATCGCCGGTTTCCTTATCCACTGAGAACTGCAGATTCTGTGCGACGGGTTGAGTGATGCGCTTCAGGTTTTCAACCGCTCGCTGCACTTCTTCATTGGTGGGCTGTCTGGCTTGCGCAGGCGTACCTGTATCACTTGCCGCGGCTACATCCACTGCGGCCGGGACGCGCGGCGCACCGCCCGTGGCGGGCTGTACGCTGCTTTTGTCGCCGACGGCAGCTTGGGGCAGGTTTACGTTCATATCAGGTCTCCTAGGCTAAGCATCGATTCAGGTTGGGGAGGGGTTTTACGCCTCCCCAAGATCCTCGGGGCTTACTTGAGCAGCGAGAGCACCATCTGCGGCAGTTGGTTGGCTTGCGACAGCATCGCCACGCCGGCCTGTTGCAGAATCTGGCTACGGGTCAGGTTGGCGGTTTCCTGGGCGAAGTCGGCATCCTGAATCCGGCTACGGGCAGAGGTGATGTTCTCGGCGCCGGCCGACAGGTTGGAGATCGTGGTCTGGATACGGTTTTGAACCGCACCCAGGGCGCTGCGGATGGTGCTGACTTGCGACAGCGCCGCGTCGATCACCGAGATGGCGTTGTTGGCGCCATCGACGGTGGTGACATCGACGCCGTTGATGCTGGAGAAGGCGCTGGCGTTGGTGACGTTGGCATCGGAGGAGAACAGCGAGGAGTTGCCGCCGGACAGATTGACGGAACTGCCGGCCTTATCCGACTTGACGTCGAAGGAGCCGGAAGAGCGGAAGGCCACTGTGCCGCCTACGGTGGTGGAGTCGGCTCCGGCATTCGCTACGCCGCCGGAGTGCAGGGTGGTGGCGGTGGTTTCCGAGGTGGTGATGGCGCCGGTGTTGCTGACCTGCTGGGTCAGGCCGGTGACCTTGATCGACGCATCGGTGCCGTTGATGTTGGCCGAGGTGGGGCCGCTGCCGGCGCTGTGGGAGAAGTCGGCGATGACGATGTTGGCGCCGTCCTTCTGCTCCATGATCAGGGAGGCGTTGTTGTCGGTCAGGCGGGCCGAGACGCCGGTGGTGTCCGACTTCTGGTTGATGGCATTGGCGAGGGAGGACAAATCCGCCAGGGTGCCTTGGCCGGTAACCGCTGCGCTGATGGTGACCGCGCTGCTATTGGTGCCGTACAGCGAGAAGGTCACGGTGCCGGCGGCGCTGATGCCGGACAGCTTGGCCTGGGTGCGGGCATCGGCGCTGACGCCGGTGGCGCTGGTTTGGGCATTGACCTTGGCGGCGATGGTTTGCGCCGAGTCATCGCGGGCGATGGCGACCTTGGCGCTGCCGGCGGGACCGGTGAGGGACAGGTTTTCCGCGGCAACGCTGTTGCCGAGGTTGACCGCATTGGTATGGACTGCGACGTTGGTGTTGGCGCTGCCGGCGAAGATACCGTAGCTGGTGAGGTCGCCGTCCTTGTTGGATTGGATCGTGTAACCGCTGTCCAGGCCAACTTTCAAGGTGCCGGACACGGTGGCCTTCAGGGCCACGCCGGCCGTTGCCGCGGTATGGGCGGCATCGGTACCGACCATGGTGGCGACAGAGGCGGTGCTGCCGGTCATATCCACGGCGATGTCTGCGCCGAGGCTGTTGGTGATGACCAGGCTGCCGGCGCCGTCTACGCTGGAAGCGAAGCCCTTGGAAGTGAGGGTGGTATTGCCGTTGATCGCCTGGGAGATCGAATTGGCAATCTGAGTACCGGTGGAGGTGGTAGTGAGGCCAGACAGGGTCAGCGCGGTACCGGCGAGGCTGAAGGCATAGACATTGGTCGTTGCGGCGGCAAACGTCATCGTCGCTTCGCTGGAGGCCGAGGCATTGACCCCAGTCAAGGCATTGAGCTGACCCGCGATGGTTTGGGCGGTGGCGTTGGCGCCGACGGAAATATTGCCACCGACCTGATTGCCGTTTTTATCGAAGACCTTGACGGTTTGGGCACCGATCAAGTTGTTCGTGCCGTCGTTGGCTTGCCCCATGATCTTGCCATAGGTGCCCACTTCGTTAAGGGTGGAGTCGCCATGGATGACATCGGCGATACCGACATTGGTTTCCTTGGCGGTTACCGTTGCCGACGCAGCGGACTTGAACAGGCCGCCAGCAGCAGCGGTCAGGCCGTCGGTGCTGGAAGAGACGCTGTAGCCATTGGCCATGAAGACGCTTAGCTGTCCGCCGGCGCTCTCTAAGGCTGAGGCCGAAGTATCTACTGCAGTTTGCCCGACGGCACCCGTATCGCTACCGTAGAAGTCGTACTTGGCGGCGTTCGACGTGACGAATTTGACGCCGATGTCAGCGCCGTTGTTGTTGCGGATCACCAAGCTGCCGGTGGAATCCAGGCCGGCGGTAAGGCCGGCGGCCTGAAGGCCCGCATCACCATTGATGGCATTGGCCAAGGCACCGAAGACTTGGGCTTGGGATTTGGATTCATCGACAACGCCGGTCAGATCGAGGGTGCTGGTGGAGGCCCCGGAATCGATCGTTACCTTGAAGCTGGTGCCCGCGGCAGCGGTGGTCCAATTGGACAGCTTCACTTGCGTATAGGCGCTGGCGGTGACGCCCTCGACCCGGTTCAAACTTTGAGCGATGGAATTCATCTGCTCCTTGGCGGATACCGTGATGGAACCGCCATCGACGATGCTGCCGTTTGCATCGCGGATGGTGACGGTCTGAGCCTTGACCGTGTTGTTGCCTACAGCCGCATTGACGGCTTGACCCATATCGACGCCTTCGGTGGCGAAGCGGTTGTAGTTGGTGGGCTTGACCAGGCCGTTGGCGGTGTTGTTGGAGAACACCACGTTGCTGCCGACGGCGGTGGAACGGGAGTCGCCGATGGAGATGCCGATGGTTTGGTTGGCTTCGGAGCCGACTTGGAAGTTGATCGACTGCTGCGAGCCGTTGAGGATCTTCTGGCCGTTGAAGGTGGTGGTGCTGGCGATCCGGGTCAGTTCCTGCTTGAGCTGGCCGACTTCGGACTGGATCGAAGCGCGGTCGGAATCGGAATTGGTGGCGTTGGCAGACTGAATCGACAGTTCGCGCATACGCTGCAGAATGTCGCTGACGTTGCCGAGGGCGGATTCAGCAGTCTGGGCCAGGGAGATACCGTCGTTGGCGTTACGCACCGCTTGGTTCAGGCCGCGAATCTGCGAGGTCATCCGGTCGGAAATCGCCAGGCCGGCGGCGTCGTCCTTCGCGCTGTTGATGCGCAGACCGGAAGACAGGCGTTGCAGAGCGGTCTGCAGCGACATCTGAGAGGTGTTCAGATTGCGCTGAGCGTTCAGGGAGGTAACGTTGGTGTTAATGACCTGTGCCATTTTGCTTCTCCTTACAGAGGGTTATCCATGCCGGCCCCCTCTTTTCCATAGGGTGCAGACCTTGGCTGTTTGGCGGCATGTTCCGCCGACAGTTGGACTAACGGCCCGAGGTAAAAAAACTTTAGCGCTGATTTTCTGGCTCTATTAAGCAAAACGCCTCCACAAGGGAGGCGTTGGCAGGTAGCGCGGGCTTGTGCGGTTTTTTATGGCTGGGCGAGGCCCTTCGACACGCTCAGGACAGGCACTCGGCCAGGGCTTGCTGCCAGGTCGGCAGTTTGATGCCCAGCGCTCGCAGGCGGCTGCAATCCAGCCGGGAATTCATCGGGCGCCGTGCCGGTAGGGGGTATTCGGCGCTGGTAATCGGCTGCAGGCGGCCGCGATAGCCGGCCTGGGCCAGGATGGCGGCAGCGAAGCCGTGCCAGGAGGTGCTGTCGCCGGCCGTCAGGTGGAACAGGCCGCAGGGCCTGTCTTTATGGGCCAGGGTTTGCGCCGTGGCGGCGGCGATGGTGCGGCTCCAGGTGGGGGCGCCGATCTGGTCGGCCACCACCCGCAGTTCTTCGCGCTCCTTGGCGAGGCGCTGCATGGTCAGCAGGAAGTTTTGCCCGCGGCGGCCGTAGACCCAACTGGTGCGCAGGATCAGGTGCTCGGCGCCGACGGCACGGATGGCGTCTTCCCCGGCTAGTTTGGTTTCGCCATATACATTGAGCGGGGCGGTGGCGTCGGCTTCGCTGTACGGCTGGTCCTTGCGGCCGTCGAACACGTAGTCGGTTGAGTAGTGCACCAGCCGGGCGCCGAGGCGTTTGGCTTCTTCGGCCAGGATGCCCGGGGCGCGGCCGTTGATGGCCTGGGCCAGGGCTGGCTCGCCCTCGGCCCGGTCCACCGCGGTGTAAGCGGCGGCATTGACGATCAGAGCGGGTTTCAGGTCGCGGACGACGGCGACGATGCGATCTGGTTCGGCCAGGTCGAGGGCCTGGCGGTCGAGGGCGACGACCTCACCCAGGGGAGCGAGGCTTGTCTTCAGTTCCCAGCCCACCTGCCCATTGGCGCCGGTGAGCAGGATGCGGCTCATGGATAGACCTCGGCGTCCCGCAGCAGGCTGCCGGCGGCGTCCTTCGCCGCCAATAGCGGCTCGCCCTGCAGGGGCCATTGGATGCACAGGGCCGGATCGTTCCACAGCAGGCAGCGCTCCTGCTCGGGCGCCCAGTAGTCGGTGGTCTTGTAGAGAAACTCGGCGTAATCGGATGTGACGCAAAAGCCGTGGGCGAAGCCGGGG
>DATDMT010000083.1:0-3873 GCA_036518635.1 Rhodocyclaceae bacterium
TCATCCTTAAGCACCTGGTCAAATGAGCCTCTGGTGGTTGGCTTACGCCGGCCTCGGCTTGTTCGCCGGTTTTTTCGCCGGCCTCCTCGGCATCGGCGGCGGCGCGGTGATGGTGCCGATCCTGGCGGTGATCTTCGCCGCCCAGCAATTGCCGCCCGAGCACATCATGCACATGGCCCTCGGCACTTCGATGGCGACCATCGTGTTCACCTCGGTCTCCAGCCTGCGCGCCCATCACGGCCATGACGCGGTGTTGTGGCCGGTGGTGCGCGCGGTATCGCCCGGCATCGTCGTCGGCACCCTGGTCGGCGCGCAAATCGCCAGCCGCATCCCGACCCGGCCGCTGGCCCTGTTTTTCTGCGTCTTCATCAGCATCGTCGCCGTGCAGATGGCGCTCAACGCCAAACCCAAGCCTCATCGGCAACTGCCGGGACAGCTCGGCATGGCGGCGGTGGGCCTGGTGATCGGCGGCATCTCGGCCCTGGTGGCAATCGGTGGCGGCTCCCTGTCGGTGCCCTTCATGACCTGGTGCAACGTCAAGGTGCACCAGGCCATCGGCACTTCGTCGGCGATCGGCTTCCCCATCGCTGTCTCCGGCACCGTCGGCTATCTGATCGGCGGCTGGGGTGCGGCGGGCCTGCCGGAAGGCAGCCTCGGCTACATCCATCTGCCGGCCCTGGCGGGTACGGTGCTATTCACCATGGCCGCCGCGCCCCTCGGTGCCAAGCTGGCCCATCGGCTACCGGTGGCGGTGCTGAAGCGGACGTTTTCCGCGGTGCTGGTGCTGCTGGTGGTGAAGATGCTGCACAGCCTGTTCTGGCGCTGATCCCTTAGGCGTCGACCAAGCCACGCCGGTACTGGATGGCTTCGGCGACGTGGGGCGCGGCGACCGCATCGGCCGCCGCCAGGTCGGCGATGCTGCGGGCCAGTTTGAGGATGCGGTGATAGGCCCGCGCCGAAAGACCGAGGCGGGCCATGGACTGGCTCAACAAATTCGCGCCGGCCTCATCGGGACGACAATGAATCTCCACGTCCTTGACCGCTAGCTGCGCATTGGCGCAGCCCTGCCGCGCCAATTGCCGTTCGCGTGCAGCGACCACCCGCTCACGCACCGCCGCCGACGCTTCGCCGCCGTTGGCGTGACGCAGATCGGCATCGCTGACGGCCGGCACTTCGATCATCAGATCGATGCGGTCCAGCAGCGGGCCCGACAGCTTGCCGCGGTAGCGCGCCACCTGCTCCGGAGTACAACGGCATTTGCCGTTGAAGTGGCCGCGATAGCCGCAAGGGCAGGGATTCATCGCCGCGATCAATTGAAAGCGCGCCGGAAACTCGGTGCGCCGCGCCGCGCGGGAAACGCAGATGCTGCCGCTCTCCAGCGGTTCGCGCAGGGCTTCCAGCACGCGCCGGTCGAATTCCGGCAACTCGTCGAGAAACAGCACGCCGCCATGGGCCAATGAAATTTCGCCTGGACGCGGTACCGAACCGCCGCCAACCAGGGCTGGCGCGGAAGAACCGTGATGCGGATTTCTCATCGGGCGTTTGGCCCAATTTTCCGGGCGGAACATGCCGGCGAGGGACAAAATCGCCGCGCTCTGAAACGCCTCGTCCTCGGCCATCGGCGGCAGCAACCCGGGAAAGCGGCTGGCCAGCATCGACTTGCCGGTGCCCGGTGGACCGCTCATCAACAGCGAATGGCCGCCGGCTGCCGCCACTTCAAGGGCGCGCTTGGCCTGCTGCTGGCCCTTCACCTCATTCAGATCGGGATAGTCGCACCAGGGATTGAGCGGCACTGCCACGGGCACCGTCAGGGCAGCGCCGCCCATCAGGTGGGCGCAGACACCGAGCAGGCTGGAAGCCTGCAAGACGCTGGCGCCGGGCACCAGGGCCGCTTCCGCCGCGCTGTCGATGGGCAACACCAGGCAGCGCCCGGCACTGCGGGCCGCCAGACTCATCGCCAGGGCGCCGCGCACCGGGCGCAGATCGCCGGAGAGGGACAGCTCGCCGGCGAATTCGTAGTCCTTGAAGGCCTGGCCCTTGATCTGGCCCGAGGCGGCGAGGATGCCGAGGGCGATGGCCAGGTCGAAATGGGCCGAGGCCTTGGGCAGGTCGGCCGGGGCCAGGTTGACGGTGATCTTGCGGGCGGGGAAATCGAAGCCGCAGTTCTGGATCGCCGCCCTCACCCGATCGCGGGATTCCTTGACCTCGGTTTCCGGCAGGCCCACCAGATTGAAGGCCGGCAGACCGGCGGCGAGATGGACCTCGACCGTGACCTCCTGGGCATCCATGCCCGTCAGGGCACGGCTGGTCAATACCGCGAGGGCCACGGCGGCGCCGGCTTATTTGCCGCTGCGGGCTTCCAGCTCGGCGATGCGCGCTTCGAGTCGCGTCACCTGGTCGCGGGCCCGGGCGAGCAATTCGCGCTGGACGTCGAACTCCTCGCGGGTCACCAGATCCAGTCGGCTGAAGATGCCGCCGAGCACGGCGCGGGCATTGCGCTCGATATCGGCCGCCGGGCCGGTGGAGAGGATGCGACCGACGTTGGCGGCCATCTCTTCGAGGATTTTCGGGTTGAGCATGGGGCGATCCTTTCACTGGCCTGTCATTGGCGGGCGAGCTTAGCACAGGGCCAATTCAGGTCTTGGCACCAGCTTGGTGCGGGGCTTTCCGTACACGCAACATGCCGGTGCGGCATTTCCGACAACGCCCCAGGCAAATGTCACAAGCGCATGTTTTTTAATGTTTTTAGCGTCTGGCACAGTCCGTGCAAAGTATGCCTGCACAGTTTATTTGTCTTTTTAGGAGAAGAACGCCATGTTGAAGAAGTCCCTGATTTCCACCGCTGTCGCCGCCGCCCTGATGGTGCCGGCCCTGTCCGCCTTCGCCGCTGACGCCGCTCCGGCCGCCGAAGCCGCCCCGGCCAGCCCGCACACCTTCACCGCCAACGTCACCCTGGCCAGCGAATACATCTATCGCGGCATCGCCCAAACCCGTGGCAACCCCGCGATCCAGGGCGGCTTCGACTACTCCCACGCCAGCGGCCTCTACGCCGGCACCTGGGCTTCCAGCATTAGCTGGCTGGGCGATACCGCTGCCGCCTCCGGCGCGGGCATGGAATGGGACATCTACGGCGGCTACAAGAACAGCTTCGCCGGTGGCGACTGGAACTATGACGTCGGCGTGCTGACCTACAACTACCCGGGCCACTACGCCGCCGGCATTCCCCGCGCCGACACCACTGAACTCTATGGCCAGATCGGCTACAAGTGGCTGACCCTGAAGTACTCCCACGTCGTCTCCAGCCACATCTTCGGCTGGACCAGCACCACCGGCGGCAAGACCGACGGTAGCGGCTATCTCGACCTGAGCGGCTCCTACGATCTGGGCAACGGCTGGGGCGTCGCCGCTCACGTCGGCCACCAGCGCATCAAGGACCGCGCCACCGCCTCCTACAGCGACTGGAAGCTGGGCGTGACCAAGGATGTCGGCTTCGGCGTGGTCGGCCTGGCTTACACCGACACCAACGCCAAGGACACCTGCTCCAAGGGCGAGGACTACTGCCTGGGCGGCTACGAAGCCGGCAAGGGCACCGCCGTCCTCAGCTTCACCAAGACGTTCTAAGTTTTCGTAGTAAGCCCCGCCGGGCAACATCGGCCGGCGCCTGGCGGGGAACACATCCTTCTCCTCATTAATAGGAAGCTAAAACCATGAAACTGATCACCGCCATCATCAAGCCGTTCAAGCTTGACGAGGTGCGTGAAGCCCTGGCCGCAGTGGGAGTGCAGGGCATCACCGTCACCGAGGTCAAGGGGTTCGGTCGGCAAAAAGGCCATACCGAGCTGTATCGCGGCGCCGAATACGTCGTCGATTTCC
>DATDMT010000084.1:0-2019 GCA_036518635.1 Rhodocyclaceae bacterium
GCAGGGCGTCCGGCAGGGGCCCGCTGACCATCGCCACGTCGGCGGTGTCGTCGAGCAGGGCCTTGTAGCCGCGGGCCGAGCCGCCGCCGCTGACGACGATGGCGGCGGCAGGATTGCGTGCCATGTAGTCTTCGCCTACGCTGCGGACGAAGGGCAGGAAGGTGGTCGAGCCGCGTACGCGCACGGCGTCCGCGGCCTGGCCGGCGCCGGAAAACATTCCCAGCGCGAGCAGCAGCAGGGCAACGATGGATAGGCGCGAGGGGCTCACGTGGTACCTGGGCGGGTGCCTGATTGGCGGAGTTGATCGGGGCGCTGCCACTCTAGCAGACACCCCGATCCGATGCCGATTCCATAGCGGCATCGGGCCGGGGTGTTGTCGCACCCTGGAAACGCCCATAAAAAAAGCCGGGACAAACCCGGCTGCAAGGGGTGGTGCGGTGTAAGGCTTAGGCTTTGACGAAGTGCTTCACGTAGCGCGGGTTGATCCGCGACATCGGCAGCAGGATCAGGAGGTCGGCGCTGTTGAAGTCCGGATCCCAGGCCGGGTCGCCGCAGATCCAGGCGCCGGCGCGCAGGTAGCCCTTGACCAGGGGCGGGATTTCCGCCGCTTGGCCGGTCACCAGGCGCTCGTAGGGCAGGCGCGAGCGGGGGAAGCCGCGGTATTCCACCGGCGACATGTACTTGTCGATCAGTTGCACATACAGGTTGGCGGCATTGTGGCCGCCGTCGGCCATGCTGATCGAGGCGCAGCCGACCAGGTATTCGTAGCCGTTCTTGACCATGAATTCGGCCAGCTTCATCCACAAGAGGGCGATCACCGTGCCGTTGCGGTAGTCCGGGTCGATGCAGGAGCGGCCGACTTCGACCAGGCGCGGCTTGAGGTGGGCGATCCGGGTCAGGTCGAATTCGGTCTCGGTGTAATAGCTGCCGACGCGGCGCGCCGCCTCGGGGGTGAGGATGCGATAGGTGCCGACGATGCGGCCGTTGGTCTCGTCGCGGACGATCAGGTGTTCGCAGAAGGGGTCGAAGAAGTCGGCATCGACGCCTGGCTCCTTCTCCTGCAGGTGGGCGCCCATTTCGCCGGCGAAGACGCGGTGGCGCAGCTTCTGGGCTTCGCGGATTTCGCTGGGGGTGCGGGCCATGCCCACGTGGTATTGGGGGTGGCTGAGGCCGACGTCGGCTTCGGCGCGTTCATGCAGCATCGACATGCTTGTTCTCCTTGGCTTCTCTGTTGATTGGCCGGCATGATCGCGACGCCTTGTTTCAGCCTTGTTGCCGGAATGTTTCATTCCGGTTGCAGCCAAAAAGTGCGGATGGCCGTGGCACAAGGCCCGGCGAGATTTGTGACACTGTAACAATGCTGTCACAGGCGCCCCCTAGACTCCGCCTCCGTTACCCAGCCCCTATGTCTTTCGGAGGAATAACCCGATGATTCGCAAGCTCAAGCGCATTTCCCTGCTGGCCCTGACGGCCGCTGCTTTCTCCACCCCCGCCCTGGCTGCCGAGATCACCGGCGCCGGTGCCACCTTCCCCGCTCCGATCTACGCCAAATGGGCCGACGCCTACCAGAAGGCCACCGGCAACCGCATCAACTACCAATCCATCGGCTCCGGCGGCGGCATCAAGCAGATCACCGCCAAGACCGTGGATTTCGGCGCCTCCGACATGCCCCTGAAGCCGGAGCAACTGGACAAGGACGGCCTGATGCAATTCCCCACCGTGATCGGCGGCGTGGTGCCGGTGATCAACCTGGCGGGCATCAAGCCCGGTGAGATGAAGCTGACCGGCACCGTGCTGGCCGACATCTTCCTCGGCAAGATCACCAAGTGGAACGACGCGGCCATCGCCAAGCTGAACCCCGGCCTCAAGCTGCCGGCCCAGGACATCCTGTCGGTGCATCGTTCCGACGGTTCCGGTACCACCTTCATCTTCACCAACTACCTGTCCAAGGTCAGCGACGAGTGGAAGTCCAAGGTCGGTGAAGGTACTGCCGTGCAGTGGGCCGGCGCCAACAGCACC
>DATDMT010000085.1:0-13289 GCA_036518635.1 Rhodocyclaceae bacterium
GGAGGTGGGAATGCCGACGCCGAGCAGCAGTTCGCCGGCCCGCGCCTCGGCGGTGTAGCCGTCGAACTCGGCGAAGTGCGATTCCAGCTCGGCGGCCTTCATGTAGTCGTCTTCGGTGGCCTCCGGGTTGGCGTAGATCGCGTCGCGCTCCTGCATGCAGGCCCACATGTCGGCGTGGCCCATCAGCACCACGTCGAGCACCCGCACCTCCTCGAAGCCGAACTGGTCCTGACGGAGGAAGGCCATGCGCTCGCCGGGATCGATGGAAACATTGCCGGCGCTGGGTTCCAGCACCCCGGCAAGGATCTTCATGAAGGTGGACTTGCCGGCGCCGTTGGCGCCGATCAGGCCGTAGCGATTGCCTTCGCCGAACTTGACGGAGACATTGTCGAACAGGGGCTTGGCCCCGAACTGCATGGTGATGTTGGATGCGACGAGCATGGCGAAAACACGGGTAAATTAAATGGAAAAGGCCGCGCGTCGCGCGGCCCGAAATGGGAAGGCGTAGTGGTTAAACGCCGGGCATGGCCTGAGTGAAGCGCTTCTCGATCTCCGGCAGGGGGATATAGCCCGAAGCGTTGTTGCCGTTGGCGAACATCAAGTAGGGCGTGCCGCGGATGCCCAGTTGCTGGCCCAGGTCCATCACCCGGTTGAGGGTCATCGTGGCGTCGCAACCCTTGGTGCCGGCGCCGGGGGCGACGCCGCTGGCCATCCAGTCATTCCAGGCCTTGCTGCGGTCGGCGGCGCACCAGATGGCCTTCGACTTGGCCACCGAATCCTCGCCCAGCACGGCGTAGAGGAAGGTGTAGACGGTGACGTCGCTCATCTTCTGCAAATCCTTCGCCAGCTTCTTGCAGTAACCGCAGTTGGGGTCCTCGAAGGTCACCACGACGTTCTTGCCCGAGCCGCGCACGGTCTTGATCGCCAAGTCCAGCGGCAGCAGGGAGAATTTCTTCTCCGCCGTCAGGTTCTTCATCGACTTGATCTCGAACAGATTGCCGTGGAAGAAGTAGGCACCCTTGTCGTCGACGTAGAGCACCTGACCGTCGGCCACCACTTCGTAGAGACCGGCCACCGGCGACTTGGCGACCTTCTCGACACGGGCGTGGAGCTTGTCTTCGACGGCCTTGCGCACCACGGCTTCGCCGCTTTCGGCGGCGTGAACCAGGGAGGCGGCGAAGATCAGGGAAAGCAGGGCAAACCAGCGTTTCATGGAAATACTCCGAAGGGGATCAGGAAGCCAGGGCGTAGCGGACCAGCATGTCCTTTACGACCGGCAGGCGATTGGTAAGGTTCAATCCGAGGTTCCGCAGTTGTGACAAAGGTCGCAAGCGGGGCGTGAACAGGCGCTGCAGGCTGTCGGTGACCCCTTGCAGGGCCACCACCTCCTCCTTGCGAGCGCGCTCATAGCGGCGCAGCAGGGAAAAGTCGCCGCAGTCTACATGGTCCGGGCGGGTTTCCAGCACTTCGGCCAGGGCCTGGGCGTCGCGATAGCCCAGATTGATGCCGTGGCCCGACAGCGGATGGATCGCGTGGGCGGCGTCGCCGATCAGCGCCAGGCGCGGCAGCACCGAGCGCGGCGCGCGCATCAGGCGCAGGCCGAAGCCCGCCGGCGGGGTGATCAGGCTCAGCTCGCCAAGCCCGTGGCCGCCGGCCACCGCCACCCGGGCGCAGAAAGCCGCTTCGTCCATGGCCAGCAACTCGCGGGCATGTTCGTCGGGGGTGGACCAGACCATGGACATGCGGTTGTCCGGCAGCGGCAGCCAGGCCAGGATGCCGTCCTCACGGAACCACTGGAAGGCGGTGCCGCGATGGGGCTGGCTGCACTGGAAGTTGGCCACCACGCCCTGCTGGCCGTAATGCTTGAAATCGACTTCGATACCTGCGGCAGCGCGGGTCCACGAATCGGCGCCGTCGGCGGCCACCACCAGGTGGGCCTTCAAAGTTCGGCCGTCTTCCAGGCGCAGCCGCGCCCCGTCGTCGTCCAGGGCCAGAGCCGCCGGTCGCGCCGGGCACAGCAGGGTGACATTGGCCTGGCGCTTGGCGCTCTCCCACAGCTCACGCTGCATCGCCGAGGCCTCGACGATCCAGGCTAGAGCCTCGGCGCCGGCGTCGTAGGCGGAAAAATCCAGTCGCCCGCCCGCGTCGCCATGCACCTCCATGGCCTCCACCGCCCGCAGGCGCTCGGCCGGCAGATGCGGCCAGACGCCGATCTGCTGCAAAAAGCCTACGTTGGCCGGGCTAATGGCGTAGATGCGGGCATCCCAGCCTTCCGGCAGGGCCGGCGCGCGCCCCTCCACCACCGCCACCGACAGGCGGGTCTGGCGCAAGGCCACGGCCAGGGACAGGCCGGCCAAGCCGCCGCCCACAATCACGACATCGAATTCCATGGGGCCGGATTGTCCCCCAGCGGACTGCGCCTTGACAAGGCAAAGCCCCAGCCCCGATAATCCCGCCCCTTCTGCACGGTGATGTAGCTCAGCTGGTTAGAGCGACGGATTCATAATCCGTAGGTCGAGGGTTCAAGTCCCCCCATCACCACCAAATAAAAAACGGCTCTCCCTCGGGAGGGCCGTTTTCATTTGCGGCTGATCAGGCGGCAACCTGGATCAGCGCCGTGAACTTCTCCGCCGGCAAGGGCCGGCTGTAGTAGTAGCCCTGCATCTCGTCGCAGCCCTGTTCGCGCAGGTAGGCGAGTTGGGCTTCGGTTTCGACGCCTTCGGCAATGGTACGCAGGCCGAGGCTTTGTGCCATGTGGATGATGGCGCCGACGATAGCCTTGTCTTCCGGATCGGTGGTGATGTCGCGGACGAAGGACTGGTCGATCTTCAGCTTGTACACCTTGAACTTCTTCAACTGGCTGAGAGAGGAGTAGCCGGTGCCGAAGTCGTCGATGGACATCTGCACGCCGCGTTCGTGCAGTTTGTTCATCACCGCGATGGCGCCCTGCGGGTCGTTCATCGCCACGCCTTCGGTCAGTTCCAGCTCCAGGCAATGGGGCGGCAGGCCTTCCTCTTCGAGGATGCGGGTGACGAGGTTGGGCAGGTCGGGATGGCGGAACTGCACCGCGGAAAGGTTCACTGCCATGACGAAACGCTCGCCGCCGAGGCGCAGCCATTCCCGGGCCTGCCTGACCGCCTGACGCAGCACCCATTCACCGATCGACAGGATCAGGCCGCTGTCTTCGGCGGCAGGAATGAATTCGACCGGCGAGATGTCGCCCAACTCCGGATGGGTCCAGCGCAGCAGCGCCTCGGCGCCGATGATCTGGCCGTCGGCGAGGGAAATCTGCGGCTGGTAGTGCACCGCCAACTGGCTGCGCTCCAATGCCTGGCGCAGGGCATTCACCAGTTGCAGGTTGCGCGCCGAGCGGGCCTGCATCTCCGAGGTGAAAAAGCGGAAGCCGTGGCGCCCCTCCTGCTTCACCCGGTACATCGCCGTATCGGCGCTCTGGGAGAGGGATTCCAGGTCATCGCCGTCGCCGGGATACAAGGCGATGCCGATCGAGCCGGTGATGTTCAAATCGTAGTGCTCCAGCCGGCAGGGCTCGGCGATGGTGTCGAGCAGTTTTTGCGCGACATGGGCCGCACCGCGGGCATCGGTACCCGGCAGGAGGAAGATGAACTCGTCGCCGCCGAGGCGCGACACCGTGTCCTCGTCGCGCAAGACCAGGCGCAGGCGCTTGGCCAGCTCCACCAACAGGGCATCGCCGACGCTGTGGCCGAGGGTGTCATTGATGTCCTTGAACTGATCGAGATCGAGGAACATCAGGGCGAGCTGCCCCTGGCTGCGCTGCGCCAGGCTGATCGCGTACTTGGTGCGATCGCTGAGCTGGGTCCGGTTGGGCAGGCCGGTCAGGGCGTCGAAGTGCGCCAGGTAGTGCACCCGGTCCTCGGCCTTGCGCCGCTCGGTGACGTCCTCGGCCGACGACAGGGTACCGATGATCTCGCCGGCCTCGTTGTGCAGCAGGGTGTTGGTCCAGCTCATCAGCAACTCACGGTCGGAGCCGGCGATGATGCGGTTCTCATAATGCTCGAGCAGGTGGATGTCGCCCGCCATCAGGCCGCCGAAGACATGGCGCACCATTTCGCGCTCGCTGGGCGGGATGAAATTCTCGAACCAGTCCCGTCCAAGCAGTTCGCGCTCGGGGCGGCCGAGCAGTTCGCAGCCCTTCTTGTTGATCATGGCGATACGGCCGGCGCTGTCCAGCGCCATCAGCATCACCCCGGCGATGTCCAGGTAGCGCTGAGCCGCATCGCGTTCCCGCGCCAACTCGGCGGTGCGCTCCAGCACCTTGCTTTCCAGGGTGTGGTGGGCGCGCTCGATGCTCGCCGCCATGCCATTGAAGGCTTCCGACAGGGCCGCCACCTCGCGGCTTTCCTCCGGCCCGGCGACGGCGCGTACCGTCAGATCGCCATCGCCCAACTGGCGGGCGACGGCGGCGAGGGATTGGATCGGCCGCATCAGGCGCCGCGCGGCAAAGCTGATCAGGGCCAGGGCCAGCGCCGACAGCAGCAGACCGGCCAGGGCCAGGACGTTGGCCCGCCCCTTCATGCCAGTCAGGGCCTCTTCCTTGTTCAGGTATTGCACCAGACGCCAGCCATGGGCGCCGTTGAGTGGCAGGTGGCGGAATACCACCACCGTCTGGGCGCCGGCGGCATCGGTATCCAGCAGGGTGCCCTCGAAACCGATGGCGGCACGCCGGCTCAAGGCAAGCATGCTTTCGCTCGGATGGGCGTCGTGGGATTGCGCCAGCAGCTCGCCCTTGGCATCGAGCAACAGCGTTGCACCGCGATTGCGGGAAATCAGCAACTCATCGCCGACGCCATCGCCCACCAGTTGCTGGGGGTCGAGCACGGCGATCAGGATGCCGAGCACCGGGCTCTCGTAGTAACCGTCGCTGCCCAGCGCGTGCATCTGCCGCACGATGGCGATGGCCGGGCCCTTTGCCGCGCTGCCGAACTGCTCGATCATCTCGCTGATGCCCGGCTTGGCGGCGCGCTGGATCAGCGCCGGCGCGGCAAACGGCTGGCCGACTTCGCCTGCCTGGCTGCTGGCGAGGATTCGGCTCGTGGCCGGATCGACGATCACCAGCCGCAGGTAATGATCCGGATAGGACCGCTGCAGGCGCCCGAAGACCCGCTGGATATCGCCTTGTATCTTGCGGTCGCCAGTCGCGAGCTGGGTGGCGAGTACCTTGTTCTCGGCAACGGTCAACACATCGCCGCGGCGCGAGCGCAGGTTGCCGGCGGTCATCCGCACCTGATTGTCGGCGGCAGACTCGAGGGAACGCGTCGCCTCGGCAACCAGTTGGCTGCCGGCGCCGGACAAGCCGAATTGGGGCAAGCCGAAATACCAGAGAGCAAACAGCAGGCCGACGGCGGCGAGGAAAAGCGCGCCGAAATACGCCGCGATGCGGGTGGAGATGGAAACCTTCATGCTGGGGAGAACGCTATTCCTCGTAATCGAAGGCGCCGGTCTTGAACTTGCGCGGCTCGGCCATCACCTGCGCCAGACCGTCATAGGCAAACGCCGCCGCGACATGTTCCCACTTGCCGCCAGCGGGCAGCTTGCCGAGGCGGGTGAGAAAGTCGAACTCGCCCTTCAGTGCCGGCGCCTCGGGATTATTGATGATCGCCGGCGCGGAAGGCACGTTGAGAATCTCGCGGCGCAGGATGGCGACGATCTGCGGCACCGTGACCTGGGGCGCCTTGCCGGAGAATGTCTCGCCGTCAGCCAGCACCCAGCGCGCCGCCTTCTCGACGTTCTGCTGGGAGCGGCGCATCCATTCGATCGCCCGCAGGAAGCCCGCCACCAATTGCCGCGCCGCCTCGGGATTGCGCTTGGCGAATTCCCGTTCGATGACGAAATAGTCGGCGCTGAGGCCGCGGAAAACGATGCGGTTCTTGTTGCTGTTGCTCAGGGCGACGGATGGGGCCGGCTCCCAGGCGGCAAAGGCGTCGATCTCGCCGCGTTCCAGGGCATCGGGCATTTCGTCGATGCGCAGGGACACCAGCTTCACTTGCGCATCGCCGAGACCGGCGGAGTTAAGCCCCTGCAGCAGGGTGTGGTGGGCGCTGGAGGTATCGACATAGCCGATGCGCTTGCCGGCCAGATCGCCGATCTGCACATTGCCCTTGGCGACGATGGCGGTGGCGGTCTGCTTGACCAGGCCGACGATCCAGACATTGCCGGTGGCGGCGGCGAGGATGGTCGGCATGTCGCCGAGCAGGCCGGCTTCGAGGCGACGGTCGGCCAACAGCGGAATCATGTCGGCGCCGCGGCGGAAGGGATGGGCCACCAGCGGATGGCGGCTGTCGCTCAGCGCCTTTTGCAGAATCCGGTCGCGGCGCATCACCGCGCTGATCACCCCGGAAGGATAGCCCAGCGGCTGCACACCCAGGTCCAGGGCGGGAGAGGACGGCACCAGGCCGTAGCGGTCAAAGTACTCGTCGGCCAGCGCGCTATCCGCGCCCAGCAGCAGGGCGGCAATCCAGCAAGCCCCCAGCGTGGCACGCAAATATCGACGGATGTTCATGCGGCGAATCCCCAGAAGACTGAGGCAGCAGGATATCGCCCCGCGGAGGGCTTGTCCGGAGCTTTTTCGTCACAGCGTCACGTAGTTGCGCCGGCTCAGGCGGACTCGCGCACTTCCTGCAGGATTTCCTGCATGTCGTATTTTTTCAGTTTGCGGTAGAGAGTGCTCTTGGCAATGTCCAGCTTCTTCGCCGCCAGGGTCGAGTTGCCCTGACTGGACCGGATGGCGCTGCGGATGCGCTCCTGCTCGGCATTCTTCAGGGTACCGGGGCGGGGGCCGCTACCTGCCGAGGATTTGGCGCTGCAGTCGAGGATATCCGGCGGCAGATCATGGGCGCCCAGGCAGTCGCCCTCCGCCACCAGCAAGGCGCTTTCGATCACATTGCGCAACTCCCGCACATTACCCGGCCAGGGGTAGCAGGCCAGGCGCTCCCAAACGCCGGCAGCGATGGTGGGCAGAGGCAGCTCGTGCTTGCGGCAAAGCGTCGCCAGCAGATCTTCGACGATGGGCCGGATGTCCTCGGGCCGTTCGCGCAACGGCGGAATCTGGATGCTGGTGACGGCGATGCGATAGAACAGGTCGAGGCGGAACTTGCCGTTGGCGATTTCCGCCCGCAAGTCCCGATTGGTCGCCGCGATCAGGCGGAAGCTGATCTTGCGCGGCTTGGTTTCGCCGATCCGATACAGCTCGCCCTCCTCCAGCACCCGCAGCAGATAGGTCTGCAGGTCGATGGGCATTTCGCCGATCTCGTCGAGGAACAGGGTGCCGCCATGGGCCGCCTCCAGCTTGCCGACCATGCCACCCTTCTGCGCGCCGGTAAAAGCGCCCTCGGCATAGCCGAACAATTCGCTGGCCAGCAGTTCCCGCGACAGGCCGCCGCAATTCAGCGCAACGAAGGCGCCCTGGCTGCTGCCGCCGGCATCGTGAATGCCGCGGGCGAACAATTCCTTGCCGACCCCGGTTTCGCCCAGCAGCAGCACCGTCACCTGCGAGCGCGCCAACTGCCGCGCCTTGCGCAGGGCGCCGTGCAGCGCCGCGCTGGCGCCGATGATGCGTTCGAAGCCCGGCGCCACATCGCGGCCGGGCGGCGGGCACAGCGGAGCACTCGACCAGCGCCGCGGCACATGCACGGCGGCGCCCAGGTATTCGGCGCCATCCATCACCGGCGCCACCCATTCCGGACGAATCCACTCGGGCACCGCCCGCTCGCCCAGGGCAGGATCGCCCAGGCCCGGGATGCGCGGCGTGCCGCTCAGGCGGAACTGGGCGCCAATCGCCGCGAGCGCATCGGCCGCCACCTCATTGGCCTTGACCAGATAGCCGCGCCGGTCGAACACCAGCACGCCGTCGCTGGACGAAAGGCGTTTCATGCACAGTTCCAGCAGACGAAAGCGGCGGGCCATCTCCAATTGCGCCAGCTTGCTTTCGATCCGCTCCGCCGTCGTCGCCACCAGGGCCAGGCTGTGCCGGGTGAAGCTGCGGCTGAGGCCAGAAACATCGATCGCGCCGAGCACAGAGGAATCCACCGGATCGCAGATCACCGCGGCGGAACAGGTCCATTGCTGGATACCGGCGCAGAAGTGCTCGGCAGCGTGGATCTGTACCGGCTGGCCGAGGGCCAGGGCGGTGCCGATGGCATTGGTGCCGATGGTCGATTCGTTCCAGCGGGCACCGGGAACCAGGCGCACCCGCTCCAGCGGATCGCGCATCGCCAGGTCGCCCTCGTAGTCGAGGATGGTGCCCTCCGGGTCGCTGAGGATCATCACCGTCCCGGTCTGCGACAGGAAGTCCCGCGCCTTGGCCATCAAGGGCGCGCTGATCGACAACAGGCGTTGGTGCTTGTCGCGCAACTGGGCCAGGCGGTCTTCGTCCAGCAGCGACTGGGCCTGATCTCGATGCGGGTCCACCTTGTCGCCCAGGCAGCGCTGCCAGGAGTCGTCCACCATCTGCCGCAGGGCCGTCGAAGCCTGCGCATCGCCGCTGAGGAAGCGCTCCCAGGCCGACTTGATGCGGCCGTCGTTTTCCGGGCGCGGCAACCACCCGCGCTGAAATTTCGCTCTCATGTTCCGTGATCCTCCGCGCCCACCATCGGCGCGGCGCGCAGGATGGTCGGCTTATATTTTTTGGCGCTGCCAGACCCGCGGGCGACGGCCGCCGATATGCGGCGTGCCCGGCGGAAAGAAACTAGTGCTGCTTGCGCACGGCAACGCCGGGCTCCGGCATGTTCGCCAGTTTGGAATACAAGGTGCTGCGCGAGATGCCGAGAATCCGCGCCGCCCGCGACAGATTGCCGCCGGCCTGGTGAACCGCATCCATCACTGCCTGCTTTTCGATTTCATCCAGCCGCCCGGGGCGCTGCGCCAGGCTCTGCGCCGAGGTGCTGGGCGCCGCCGAAGCGGCGTCGCTACCGGACAGCTCCGGTGTCAGTTGCGAAGCCTCGATCATGTCGCCCTCGCACAGCGCGAACAGCACTTCGAAGGTGTTCTGCAGTTCGCGCACATTGCCCGGCCAGGAATAACGCTGGAAGGCCTCCAGCACCTCCGGCGCGATCAGCCTGGGGGTACAGCCGTACTTCTCGGCCAGCCGATGGTTCATATGTTCCAACAGCAGCGGGATGTCCTCGATGCGCTGGCGCAGCGGCGGCAGTTGCAGGCTGGTAACGCACAACCGGTGATACAGGTCCTCGCGGAAACGCCCGGCCAGGGCCTCCTGGCGCAGGTCGCGGTTGGTCGCGGCGATGATCCGCACCGCCACCTTGCGCTCACGGGTGTCGCCAAGGCGCACCACCACACCGTCCTGTAGCACCCGCAACAAGTGGGGTTGCATCTCCAGCGGCATCTCACCGATTTCGTCGAGGAACAGGGTGCCGCCGTGGGCCTGCTCGAACTTGCCCGCCAGGCCGCCGCGGCGGGCGCCGGTGAAGGCCCCCTCGGCATAGCCGAACAACTCGCTGGCGAGCAGTTCGCGCGTCAGCGCGCCGCAATTCACCGCGATGAAGGGCGCTTCCGGCTTGGCTCCGGCGAGGTGGATGTTGCGCGCCACCACTTCCTTGCCGGCGCCGGTTTCACCCAGCAGCAGCACCGGCAGGTCGAGGCTCGCCAAGCGCCGCGCCCGGGCGCGCAGGGCGCTCATGGCCGGGCTGCCGCCGACGATGTTGGCGATGGGGTCGCTGCTGGAGATCTCGCACGCTGCCCGCGGCAGGGCGTCCGGCACCGACAGTGGAATGATCATCAGCGTGCCCTGCAGTTCACCGCCGCTGCTCAGTTCATGCAGCCACTCCGGGCGCAACCACTCGTCGGCCAGGGCCGCGCGCTCCGCCGCCGACAGCGCCAGATTCAGCGCCGGCACCTGGGTGCCCCGCTCCAGCGGCAAGCGCACGCCGTAGCGTTCGCGCGCCTGCTGCATCCGGCTGTTGCTGCGGATCAGGCGGCCGCGCTGATCGAACAGGATCACGCAATCGCTGACGTAGCGAGAGAAGGCGTCCATCGACAGTTCCAGCAAGCGGTTCTGCCGGTCCAGGTCACGGCCCAGCAGGATGCCCTCGATCTGCTTCGCGGCGGAAATCACCAGGCCCAGGGTATGGCCGTGGAAGGTGTCCTTGACACCGGAGACATCGATCACGCCGAGCAGGGAATTGCCGAAGCGATCGAGAATCGGCGCCGCCGCACAGGTCCACTGTTTGACATCGATACAGTAGTGCTCGCTGGCGTAAATCTGGACAGGTTGGCGCGAAGCGATGGCGGTGCCGATGGCATTGGTGCCGATCACCTCCTCCACCCAGCAGCCACCGGCCGCCAGGTTGATCCGCTCGCCGGCATGGCGGGCGCGGGATTCGCCGTTGAGGTCGATGATGCAGCCGACCGGATCGCTCAGCATCACCAGGGTGCCGCACTCGCGCAGGATGCCGCGCAGGGATTCGAGCACCGGCCGCGCCGCGTCGTACAAATCCTGATTGCGATTGCGCAGTTGCTGCAGTACGTCCTTGTTGGCGATGCCGGGCGCCACCGCGCGGGCCGGATCGACGGCTTCCGAATGACAGCGCTGCCAGGATTCAAGAACGATATTCCGGACCCGCGCGGGGGGCACCGCGCCATTCCGGACAAAACGCTCCCAACAGGCGGACACCACCTGCTCGTCGCCGATGCGGGGAATCATCGAATATTCTGTTTGGGTATTCATGGGTCTCCGATCCTTCGCCTCCACCGCAGTGCCTCCGGGTCCGAATAGCCAGGAGGTCGTTACTGTTTAAACCTGAAGTTTCAGATTAGTACCAAAGACTTAAGAGCGTCAATCAGAAAGCATTGATTCGATGCTGCGGCGCAACTCGAGGCCGCCGGCGGCCGCCGTAAACCCGTACAGAACGCCAAAACTGTCCGATTTCAATACACCCCGACAGGGGCCGGCCAGGAATCGGACACCCCCTCTCCGTCCGCTCTAACTGACTGATTCCTTACGCGCTGCGTGAATTCCCCCACGCCTGGCGCTGGGTTGGCTCGGCCATTGCGCTAGGAAGCCGGTCGGGGAATTTGCCCGGGAGCACAACCGTAGTCGCCCGGTCGGCGTGAGCCCGCCGGGAAATCGAAACAGCAATTGTGGGGGCGGCGTCGGCCGAAGGTCCAAATCCGCCCCATCGAACGCACTGCGTTCCGACGTGCTGGCCGCGTTGGGCGGCGGGACAGGCCAACGAGGTGCAGCGATTTTTATGACGTTTCAAGAGGGGTGGGAAATGTTGAAGAGCTTGGGAAAGTTTGAACGGCAGGGTCGCCCTGTCATCGCCATTGTGAGTTCCCTGATTCCGATGGCCGTGGTCGGCAGCCTGTTGTACGCCGCCTTTTTCGTCAAGGCGGCGGCGATGGTCTCCGCCGTGCGGCCGCCGGCCATTGAGCGGCGCGACAGCTTCCTTGGCGCGGCGATGCCGACCGACAAGGTGATCTGGGCCGCCGGCGGCAATGGCAAGGTCATCCGCAGCGAGGACGAGGGCGCCTCCTGGGCGGCGCAAACCGTACCGTCCATCGAAAATCTGCAGGGTCTCGCCGCCTGGAATGCCGACCAGGCCGTCGCCGTCGGCGGCGGCGGCGTGGTGCTGCGAACCACGGACGCCGGCAAGACCTGGCAGGCCGTGGCGGCGCCGAAATCCAATGTCGCCAACAAGCTGCTCAACGTCCGCGCCTACACCGGCGGCGTCGCCTGGGCGGTGGGCGAGATGGGCGCCGTGCTGCGCACCGGCGACTTCGGCCAGAGCTGGGAGCGCGTCATCCCGGAGAAGGACCAGGCCTGGAACGACGTTTCCTTCGTCGGCGAACACGGCGTGCTGGTCGGCGAGTTCGGCCAGATCATGAAGAGCGACGACGCCGGTAAGAGCTGGAAGGCGGCCAGTAGCGGCGTCAAGTCCAGCCTGATGTCGGTCTACCTGCGCGACGACAAGAACGGCGCAGCCGTCGGCCTCTCCGGCGTGATCCTGGTGACTCACGACGGCGGCGAGCACTGGAACGAAATCCCCAAGCAGACCCGCGAGCACCTGAACAACGTGACCTGGGACGGCGCGCAGTGGGTGGCGGTCGGCGACAAAGGCGTGATCGTCACCGGCGATGCCGCCGGCAGCCAGTGGAAGGCCGGTCGCGTCAGCGAGGGCAACCTCGGCTGGAACACCCAGGTACTCCCCATCCCGGGCAAGGACAAGGCGGACGGCTATGTGATTGCCGGCGCCGCGCTGTCGCGCCTGCAGGGCGGGAATCTCAAAGCCTTCGGCCATGCCGATTGATCGAGCAAAGAGGACGCGATGAAAAACAAGACATACAAGGCCGTCGGTCACGCCATCGAATGGCTGATCTCCCGCCGCACCCTGGTGGTATCGGTGGTGATGGCGATTACCGTGGTGATGGCCTACCTGGCTGCCCACATCGAGGTGAAGACCGTATTCAGCGATCTGCTGCCGCGCAATCACCAGTACATCAAGGTCAATGACCAGTTCAAGCAGACCTTCGGCGGCTCCAACATGGTCAGCATCATGCTGGAGGTGGAGCAGGGCGACGTGTTCCAGATGAAGGTGCTGGAGCGGGTGCAGAAGATCACCAAGGCCCTGCAGCAGGTATCCAACGTCGATACCTATCAGATCGTCTCCCTGGCCTCGAAGAAGCTGAAGGAAGTCCGCGCCTCCACCGACGGCATCGAGTCCCATCCCTTGATGTGGCCGAACCTGCCGAAGGACGAGGCCGAGATCAAGGTGCTGAAGGAGTCGGTGCTGAACAACCCGCTGGTCTACGGCCCCTATGTGTCGATGGACATGAAGGCGACCCTGATTACGGTGGACTTTGTCGACAACGGCATCGATTACTCGAAGATTTATCAGCAGGTCAGCGAGATCACCGATGGGGCCCAGGGTGACGGCGTCACTGTGCGCATCGTCGGTGAGCCGATGCTCTACGGCATCGTCGGCCACTACCTGACGGAAACCTTCTACATCTTCCTGATCACCGTCGTTTCCCTGGTGGCCCTGCTGTTCCTCATCACCCGTAGCTGGCACGGCACTGCGCTGCCCCTGGTGGCCGGCGTCTTGAGCGCGATCTGGGCTTTGGGCGCCGCCAAGCTGATGGGCTTCCACCTCGACCCCCTGGTGATCGTGGTGGCCTTCCTGATCACCGCCCAGGCGATCTCGAACTCGGTGCAGTTGGTCTCGCGCTTCGACGATGAAGTCGCCCACGGTGCCAGCAGCGCCGCCGCGGCGGCCAAGTCGGCGCTGCAGAACCTGTTC